>CALECT010000096.1 GCA_937949725.1 uncultured Pseudanabaenaceae cyanobacterium | reverse complement strand
CTGTTGGGATACCTCAATACCAAGGCTGATCTGCGAGCCTTGAAGCAGGGGCTGATGCGTTCCAATTCCCGCAATGTCTACAGCGTGGATGATGATGACAAGCTGATTATCCCTGGCAGTGCGGTGGATCGAGTTGCCAGCGAGATTGAGCAGAAGCGTCTGGATCTGGGCAAGACTTCTGGCTTTGAGCGGCAGTACCATCGCGTCACCCGTCTGTACTTTGGCGGGATGCAGCGCCACTTGAAGAGTTTGCAACCCGCGCTCAAGCCCGGTGCCCGCTTGGCTTACGTCGTGGGCGATCAGGCTTCGTTTCTGCGGGTGATGATCCGCACGGGGGAGCTGCTGGCAGAGATGGCTGAGGGCGTGGGTTATGAGGTGGAGAACATTGATCTGTTTCGCACCCGAGTTTCGACTGCCACGGGTGAACAGTTGCGAGAAGAAGTAGTTCTGCTCCGTTGGAAGGGCTGAAGTCCCTAGAGAGATTGCTCGGGACACAAGCCAAAACTGACATCCCGCGTTTTAATGACGGTATCTCTGAGCTCCATTCTTGACCATGACTCATCACGTTCTCATCACCGGCGCATCCCAGGGCGCTGGCAAGGCTACGGCGCTCCGCTTTGCCAGGGAAGGCTGGGATGTCACTTTGGCTGCACGGGAGGGCGATCGCCTCACCGCCGTTGCCCAACAAATCCGTGCCCTGGGTCGTCAGGCCGTCGCGGTCCCCACGGATATTGGCAGTGAAACCCAGGTGACTGCGCTGGTGGAAGAATCGGTGCAGGTCTTGGGCGAAGTGGATGTGCTGATCAATAACGCAGGCATTTGCCTGACAGGCCCGACGGTCAATACCAGCCTGGAAGACTGGAAGCGAATCTTGGATACCAATCTCTGGGGTTGCATCTACACCACTCATGCTCTGCTACCCGCCATGCTCCGCCGAGGCAAGGGCCAGATCATCAACGTCGGCTCCTTCGGCGGCAAAATGCCTCTGCCGGAGATGACGGCTTACTGCACCAGCAAGTACGCTTTGACGGGCCTAACGGAATCCTTACGATTGGAGCTGGCCCCCAAGGGAATCCACGTGGGAATTGTTCACCCCGGTGTGATCAACAGTGACTTTCTGGAGCGAGCTCAGTTTCGTGGCAAGGACGATACCGATGCTAACCAGCGGCAGCGGCAAATGGCTGAGACGTTAAAGGCGGGCTGGGTGAGTCAGCCGGAAGATATTGCCAATGCGGTTTGGAAGGCAGTGGAGCAACGGCAAGCTGAGGTGGTAGTGGGGCCAGCAGCGATCGCCACAGAACTCAATCGCCTCTTCCCCCAGCTAACTCAATGGGCTCTGGCTAAGGGAGTGGGTGGTTGAGGGGGCTCGCTTCATCTTCTAAGACGGTGGTGGTGGCTAGACTTTACGCCGACGTAGGAATGGATTGCTGTTGCTCCCTCGATATTGCAATTTAGGCGGGTTCGCTACTTCTGTGAGCGCTGGGGCTTCACAGGTCTCAAGTTTTTCGACGGACTGCCCGCGATAGCTGAGGATTGTATTGGTCGCTAGCTTCGCTACGCTATGTGCATTGTGGTGGGTTGCTGCATTAACAGGTTTGCCTCGATAGCTTAGGGCATAGCTTAGCGGGACTGCGATCGCTTCTGCGGTCACAGCACGGTTACCCTTTTCGCTTTGCTGTTCAGGTGAGTCGGATTGCACTTGAAGGTCTTCCCCAAGCTCTTGAGTCATAGCAGGCAGGCGATCGCCGAGGGCCACTATTACAACTTGATTTGAGACAGCATTTTCATCAGGCTTATAGCACAAGCGAGAGCAGGACTCTTTGCGTGAGAAGTGAGCTATTTCAAGAGTTTGAAATGCAGGCAATGCATCCAGCCCGACTTGGGTACCGTAGCGAATTGCATGGATCTTGCCTGCTTTGACAGAAATAGCTGCAATATGGCTACAGGCTGTTTGGCCAGAGAGTGTCGCCGTCTCACCATTGGTGATAATTTGACCTAGCGTATTGAAAAAGCCAGCAGTTTGAGTCATAGAAGCACCTTGATTCATTCATGATTTTGGCTAGTAGCAGAAAGGTAGCAATATGACGTTTGCCGAATCAAACCTTAAGCATGATTGGTCTCAATTCCTTGTGGGATAAGGATGCATAGTGCGATGAATTTCTTGGATTTTATGTAAGTCTACTTAGTTGATGTGTGAGTCGATTTTAATTGGCCCATAGAGCCAAGTGACTCGAAGTGAACTAAGAGATGCTGCAAAATCCAGGTAGCCTGTCTCTAGAGTGCCCATTTAGAGCTAATTGTTGTAGCTGCTCTCATCGCTAGATTGAAATCTCTTCGAGATTTTCTTACAAGCCTACTAGGGCTATTTCTCGCTAATGAGAGAGAATTAATCGCTACTAATTTGCCGTTAGATATATCTGTGTTGGATGGAAGATTGTTCGTTTAACGTATTTGCTGGCAAACGTGAAATATCCCTGGCTTGAACGCTAGCCCTGCTTTCTAACTCCTATTCTTTATAGCCCTGCTACGAATAAACCTAATCCCCTCGATTGTTTCAGGACTTTATGGATAGCTGACTATATTGGAATTGGTATAAGATGCGAAGGAATCTTCTAGTGTTAATGGTTTGTCGTTAGATTGCCCCATGAAAACTTGGGAGAGATAGAGGACTGTCTTTCGTCATCTAGCTGCCTGTAACAATCCGCTTAATTTGTTTTAGTCCAGCCTCAGTATAGGGAGCATAGCGCCATTTTAGGTCGAGCAAAAATCCCTTCCGCAAAACGCTTTTGAAATGCGAGAACGTATCGAAGCTAGCTTTGCCGTGATAGCTGCCCATTCCGCTCTCGCCGACTCCCCCAAATGGTAAAGTTGCAACACCAACTTGCATGACAGTGTCATTGAGGCAGACGCCACCAGATGACGTTGAGTCCAGAACTTGGGCTTGCTTCTCTTTGTTGCTTGAGAACAGATAGAGGGCTAATGGTTTGGGACGGTCGTTGATTAAGGCGATCGCCTCATCCAAGCTCTCATACTCCAATACAGGTAAGATTGGTCCAAAAATCTCCTCTTGCATCACTGGACTATCCCAGCTCACTTGGTCGAGAATGGTGGGTGCAAAATAGCGACTTTCGGGATCTGTTTGGCCACCCACAACAATTTCACCACTGTCTAGAAATGTGGCTAACCGAGCAAAGTGTCTTTGGCTAATAATGCGTCCGTAGCTACTGCTTTGGGTTGGATCATTGCCATAGAATTCCTGGACGCATTGTTTGATGGCAGCCATAAACTGATCTTTAATGCGGCGATCCACCAATAGATAATCGGGAGCGATACAGGTTTGCCCTGCATTGATGAACTTGCCCCAGGCGATGCGCCGAGCCGCATATTCGACATTGATTTCAGTATCTACAATGCAGGGGCTCTTGCCACCGAGTTCTAAAGTGACGGGGGTTAAATGCTTTGCCGCTGCTGCCATTATGATGCGGCCAATGGCGGTTCCACCCGTGAAAAAGATGTGGTCATATTTTTCAGCTAAGAGTTGCTGACTCACCTCTGCATCTCCTTCGACAACGGCAAGGTATTCGGGAGGGAAAGTCGATTGGATCAACTGGGTGACGACGGTAGAGGTCTGTGCTGCATGCTCCGAAGGTTTAAGGATGGCACAGTTGCCCGCAGCGATCGCTCCCACTAAGGGCAATATCATCAACTGAAAAGGGTAGTTCCAGGGGCCAATAATCAACGCGACTCCTAGGGGCTCGGGTTGAATCCAAGCAGAGGCGGGAAACTGATCGATGGAGGTACCCACACGTTGGGGCTTCATCCAAGTTTTGAGCTGCTTGAGAGCAAGATTGATTTCGCTAATGGCCGCAATTTCAAAATAGGCTTCCAAAGCGGGTCGCCCCAAGTCCGCTTTGACCGCCTCGACGATGGCATCTTGCTGGTCAATAATGGCCTGCTTGAGTTTCTGCAATTGAGCGATACGAAACTCAATCAGCTTGGTGCATCCCGTGCCAAAAAAAGCCCGTTGCTGCTGGACTAGAGTTGGAATGGGAGAAACTGTCATTTGAGCTGTCATCGTATCCTCGTTGGCGAGCCTGCATCTCTCAAACTATAGCGAGACTTGCTGTTATCTGTCTCGATCCTGGGACCGTCGCTGCTATGGAGTAGCACTGTCCGGCAATCTGGGCATTGTTTGTTCAAGCGGTGATCCAGAAAATTGCTGGGTTGAAACTCACCCGTGAATGTAAGTTTCACCCAGGCATCACCCTCAAGCTAGGTATTGCCCTCTATGACTGCTCATAAACCAACAGGGCTATGGGGAGCTGCTTGAGCATATCTTTGAGCCAGAGAGTATCTCCTGCCTGGACGCGATCGCCCGTTAGTAAATTTTGCCAACTGCCCTGCTCTGCCTGGGATAATTGAATCCCTGTCTCTCCCCACACTGACTCTCCCAGCGGAAACTCTCCTTCTTTGGTTAAGGCAGTTGTGAGGCGAGGGGCGATCGCAATCACGCGCTGATCTCCCAACCGACGCTCAAACGCGATTGCCTGCTCCCTCAGCTCACCGGATAGCTCCAAGGGGAGATATGTCCCCTGCTGAAACAGAGCCTCGAGTTGCTGCCTTGCTTGGAGCAATTTATAGGTCATATAGAGCTTGATCCGGCCATCCTGACAGCTCGTTCGCAAATTTTGGATCAGGGCAGCACGATCTGAGGTTTCCTGCTGCTGTAGTTCCTCCAGCAACTGGGTTCGCTGACCATAGTCCACTGGACGGCGGTTATCCGGATCCACGAGGCTAAAGTCCCACAGCTCCGTACCTTGGTAAACGTCAGGTAGGCCCGGCACAGTAAATTTCAGTAACGTCTGGGAAAGGGAGTTAAGCAGACCGTGATGCTGTACCTTGCGAGCGAAGGGCATAAAGGCGTCTAGAAAGGGGTTGGGTTGGGTGCGATCTAGCAGGAGATTCACAAACCTTGCCAAACTGGCTTCATAGGCTTCGTCGGGATTTTCCCAGTTGCTATTGACCTTGGCTTCGCGCACCGATTTGACCAGATAGTCCTTAACGCGATTGGCTACCGCTACGAGTTCACCCTCGTCAATGCTCATGTCTTCTGTGATGAAGGGAAATACACCGACCAGGGTTTGATAGATAAAGTACTCGTCATTCGGCTTCAGGTCATGGCCCTGAGCCTCACCTGAGGAAGCGTGATCGCGATGGTTAAGCTGCTGCCAATGACTGACCTGCTCTCGCCATTCATCCGCCAATTCAGAAATCACATTGATGCGGGCACGAGTATCTTCGCCTCGCTTGGTGTCATGGGTGGCCGTAGCATTCATGCGGTGAGGCCAATGGCTTGCCGAGGTTTGATTGAACTGGTGGAAGCCTTCGGGGCTCACGCCAAAATGCTCCAGGGCAGCACCGACTTCATTTAAGGAGGTGAGGCGATTGTAGAGATAAAAGGCTGTGTCTTCTACGCCCTTAGCCATTACGGGGCCGGTGTACTGTTGTACTCGCATCGAGAAGCGTAGCCAAGCGGCCTGGTCCTCGTCACTGAGATCCTCGTCGAACTGGAGTAGCAGGACGCGCTCCAAAAAGCTTAAAGCCTTATCACAGGTCGGAAGCTTTAGTTTGGCTTGGCGAATGACGCCTTGTACCAGTGACTGATCTTCAGTATTGACACCCTCTTGATTGATGTAGCTGCGGTAGACCGGGAATAGAACCAGGACTTCTTCTAGGGCTTGTTGCAAGCGAGGTAGGGTGATGTCTCGGCTGGCGCGATCGCGTCCCGCAATTGTTCGCAGTAGACGGACCAAGTTATCTACATCCCCCGCCATATGCTCCGCTACAATCAGGCGCTTGTTCTGCTCAATGAGTTCGCTACTGCTTAGCACTGTGCCGATGAAGTCCTGGTAGGTCTGGGTTAGGGTCGCCTCACCCTTGCGATCGCATAAAACCCCATTGAGCTGATTCATAAAGTCATAGCCAGTGGTCCCCTGGATGGGCCAATTCGTTGGCAGCACTTCCTCAGCTTCCAGAATCTTTTCCACGAGCAAGTAAGCTTCCGGAGCCGCTTGGCGCAGGCGGTTGAGATAGGTCAAGGGATCATAGAGACCATCAATATGATCGACCCTCAGGCCAGTTATCTTGCCTGCTTTTACCCAGTCCAATAGGGTTTGATGAACCGTTTGAAAAACGGCCTCATCTTCCACCTGTAAGCAGATGAGATCATTGATCGTGAAGAAGCGGCGGTAGTTCAGTTCCTCGGTGCTGACCTTCCAATAGGCCAACCGGTAGAACTGTTGGCTCAGCAATTGATCCAATAAAGCAAAGCGATGGGCTAGGGGCTCGACTTCATGACTCTTTCCATTAAAGGTTTGCAGTGTTTTATCTAAATGCTGACGCAACTCATTAGAGCTGCCCCATAGTTGCCACAGTTGAGCCTTAAGCTTCCAGACTTGTTCAGGTAGATCGGCATCATCTACCACCTCTGACAGGGCCTCTATGTTTTCTAGTAGGCTCTGCAACTGCTGGTAGGTCGAATGCTCCTGCCCTAATTGTTGCTCCAGTTGAGCGAGATCATGGGTTAAGAGAGTGGTGTAGGAGGCGAGGCAAAGGGGAAATTTGAGTGCGTAATAGTTGATCGTGAAGCCTGTTTCGCCATAGGCCAGCGTTAGCTCACCGCCTGCTAAGCAGTCGCCATAGGGCTGTCCCAAAAACGGAGCCAAGACTCGCCCCGTCATCCCCTCATAGGGATGCTGCCAGTCAATATCAAAGTGAGCGCTATATTGCGATGGTCGCCCCTTCTCCATCACATCCATCAGCAGGCTATTCTCGCAGCTGAAGGCCATATGGTTGGGAACAATGTCCTGAACCCAACCGAGCTTGAGCGATCGCAACACCTCTCCCAACGCCTCAAACACAGCATCTCCGCCCAGCTCTGGATCCACATGGTTAGGGTCTACACCGTCATAGCCATGGGTGCTGCCCTGGCGGGAGTGCAAAATTGGCGAAGCGTAAATATCAGAAATGCCTAGCGCGCTGAGGTAAGGCGCGATCGCCTGGGCATCGGCCAAGCCAAAGCTGGGGGTGAACTGGAGCCGATAGGTTGCGATGGGGATTTTCATCAAAGGTCAGTCAGGGTTAGATCAAGCGCAGAGAGAGCCAGCCGGAGCAATCCCATGGATTTCCCTACTGTTTCTGCCGTCGATCCTAGTCCATCAATCGCCTGCTCGGGGCTGCCATAAGATGACCTCAATGATTGAAACGGCAGGGTCTATTCTGCGACATGCTGACAAACGAAATCCATGGTTGCTAAGTTCAAGGGATCGGTCAAGGCATCACCCCAATCCCCGGCGGGCAGTCCATCAGCATTGATGTCTTTGTAGCGATGGCGATCGCAGTCATACAGGGTGACGTAATCGGAACGCACGTCCTGATTGAGCTTATGTTGGGTGAAGTAGCTATCCACGATCCATTGATGGCGAGCTGGATTGCCCTGACTCCGAATCGAATTGAGGTCCACATATTGCTGGGCCAGGCCATCAGCAGATTCTCCTGTGAGTTGCCATTGGTGAGTGACAGCGGCCTGAACCGAGCCAACGGAGAGCAAACAACAGAGACCGACGAGGAGTAGGACTCTAATGCATTTCGTCAATTGTTTTCCCCGGACTGTCATCGCTGCGATCGCCTCCTGATGTGCTCCAGTTTCATTATGACCAAAGCGATCGCGCAAAAACTAGCTCAGCCGCTGAACCTTAACGGATAAGGGGTGATTGACGGGATAAATTGCACAGTGTTGCTAGGGAGTGGGCGGCTATCATGCGCTGTAAGGTGATGCCTCTCTACTGTGGCTTGGCATTGAGCTTGGAGGGAGGTTTATGTTGCTGCTTCAGGTGTGGCTTCTAGATCATTCTCTTTGATGAGCGTGTCGAAGTATTGGCGATCGCGAGGCCGCTCTTCTACATTCTCAGCAAAGTCATCGCGACAGCCCGTATTGCAGAAGCCAACGGTGAGACCGCGATATTGGGTTAGGGAATCGCTCTCGACGGGCTGGCCGGAGCGAGGGCAGTATTTATTGATAGATTGCATAATGAGTCTATTTAGAGGCTGCGACTGGATTAATTCTTGTACATTCTCTCAAATAGAGAGCCTGGAAGTGGCTCTACTATGGTGCAGTCATAAAGTACGACTGGGCACGATTGCAAAATGACTTGCCAGTTGAACGGTAATAGAAAGAAATCTCCTAGCTGAGGCCTTTGGCAGAAAATTTCCCATAGTGAAATTGTTTCTAGATGTTCTGGATTATTGGCATCTAGTAATGTATCTTTCGCACCTATAAACCACCCTGAATCATTAGGTTTTCCTGGCTCTATACGATTCATAAACCAATCCTTACAAGATCCTATCTCTTTGATAACAACCGCATATTGTTTACAGCTGCACCAGCCATAATCTGCTTTGAAACTATCTGCGATGTAACGCTGTTTGGCAAATAGATTAATGATGTCAGAACAGTCGTCGGTGAGTTTTTTAGAATTTGAGCTGAAGCATGGAGCAACTAATGTTAGGCCTGCTTTGCTTGTCGATACCTTGAGTTGTATCCATCCGACTTGGATAGTTTCGTTCGGTTTGAATTTTGTCCCTGATTCAACTTGCTCTTGCAGAAAGGATTGGATAATTGACAAAGCGGATGGGGATGCTGTGGGAGCATGAATCGTCGGAATTTCTATGCTCATGAATAGCTTGGCTCTTCTAGCCGGATGCTCTGTGCAGTTGTGACTGAGCCAACCTCGTAAACTTCCTCTTTTGGTATGACTAGCAAATCAAGTTCTTGGCACATGACATGTTTGCGTTGCTTCTCTACAAAATCAGAAATGTCTTCAATCTCGATGATCCAATCTTTTGCATAGCTTATGAGAGTTGGGCCTCTGAGACCCAGCTGAATCGCACGGCGATCTAGCTTGTTTCCCTGGGGGCAATGGTCTGGGTCCCATTGCAACCGAACATCAGAGCTTTTCAGGGCTTTGTTCCAATCACTTATATCTGCGTGAAGGGTGGAAATATATTTTGAATGTACGGCTTGGGCCAATATGTTTTCGAAGGCACTGCGCTGGAGACGTATCGCTAAGGTCATTGCTTGACCTTCCTTCGTTCCCCAGCCGGATCGATACATCATCCAGAGAAAATTTGGTTTAATCCAACTCATACGCTCTAGACTAAACTCGCCACCGAAGTAGCCATGCTGTGCAGCGAAGTTGCCAATAGCAGGACGATAAGCTTGGTAGACGACGATTGAGTCAGAATCATTCTGCGCGAGAATGATGCGACCTTTTGTGGGCCAGCGAGCTTGTTGGTCGATGTATCTTTGGGTCTCCAACTTCATACTCCGATTTCCTGATTATTAAATTACTTTTTGTTGGCTAAAGCAGGTAACTCCACGGTCACAATAGTGCCCTGAGCAATGTCAGACTCAATTGTCATTGTCCCCCCATGGGCCTCAACAATCCGCTTCGTAATCGCTAGACCCAAACCATTGCCCCCCGACTTCGTCGAAACAAACGGCTGCGTCAACTTCGGCAACACCTCCGGCGGAATCGGCTCACCGCCATTGTGAACCTGTACCTTAATCCAATTGTCCGGCTGAGGCTCAAGCTTCCAGGTCACCACCTCCCCCTCAGGAATGGCCTCGCAGGCATTGGTCACTAGGTTAATAAACACCTGCTTGAGCTTGTCGCGATCGCCCGTCACGCTCAACTGCCCACCCTCCGTTGCCACCACAATTTCTCGCCCCGTCGCCATGGGCAACCCTTGCAACGACTCCCGCAGCTCCGCTACCAAAGCCCCCACCTCAATCTCCTCACCCGCCAACTTCTGGTCCCGCGAATAGGCCAAAATCTCATTCAACAGCCGCTGTAATCGCTCCGACTCCTCCATGGCCATCTCCAGCCGCAATTCCCCTGCTGGCGGCAGCTCCATGCGCTTAAAGCCAGTCAGAGCCATGTACACCGTCGCCAAAGGATTACGCACCTCATGGACAATCATCGCTGCCAGTTCACCAATCTCTGCGAGACGCGCCTGGGCTTTCTCTGCCTCCTTGCGGGCGCTGATGTCCCGTGCCAAACCCAACATGCACTTCTCGCCATCGGCCTCAAATATGCCGATGCGTACTTCCACTGGGAAGATAGAGCCATCTTTACGGCGGTGGCAACTTTCTACAGTGATGGGTTCCCCTTGGCTCACCTTTGCCCAAAGCTGGTGGAATTCATCAACGTCGCATCGTTTATTGATGTCCCACAGGAATAAATTGCTCAATTCTTCCTGGCTGTAGCCCAGATTGTTCCTAGCAAACTTATTGGAATCAACAACTTTTCCTTGCCCATTGACGACAAAAATAGCTTCGGTTGCTTGCTCAACTAGTGTTCGGAATCGAGTTTCGCTTTCTCGCAGTTCTCCTTCTGCTTGACGACGCTGGGCGATCGTTCCAGAGATGCGCTCGAACATCTCTTCAAAGGCTATGATCACCTCTCCCAGTTCATCGCCTCGATTGTAGCGGCGGGAGATGAATTGAGAGGCGATCGCGCCTTCCTCTTGCAATGCAGCGGGAGCAGCCTTGAGCAAATCACTCCGCAAGGCCAAAACGGGCTTGATCAGGATGGAGCGTAGCACCACCATGGTCGCTAGGGTGACCACTGCCGAAATGAGCATCACCAATCCAAAGATGCGCCATACAAAAGCGACTAGTTCACCTCGTACGCCACTGGAATCATGGCGAACAATCAGCAGATACTGATCCTCAAAAGGAGACATTTCCCAAACGGCATCGTAACGCTTGTCATCGCGATATAGTCGAGAGCGTTTTCCCTGGCTATAACTGCCTAGGAACTGACGAATCCCAACTCCTGGAGAGCCACTGTTCGCTTCTGCATAGGTGAACTGAGGGGCTTCACCAAAGCTATCGATCAACTCCCCATCTACGGTGTATAAGGTTCCACCAACCACCGCTTCGGTTGCTTTGGCCCGGCTAATCCAACTCAGCAGCTCTTTGGGCTTGATCTCTTCCATGGCCATATCGGCCTCACCAATGGCCCCTAAAAGGGTCGCAGTGGAGAGCGCAGAGAGCTGGGCCAGCAGCTCCCCCTCCCTACGAAAAACCGATGGGATGAGGATGAGGGTTTCAATCGCCACAATGCTGGTAAAGACCGACAGCACGATGCGCTGGGAGAGGCGAGACTTGAAAGGCCCTAAAAACCGCTCCAGTCGGCTCTGGTCTGCATGATTGATTGAGCTCTGGGGAGCAGCAAGACCCATAGAGATTGATGAACAAGAATGGAGCTGAACGGTCCTAACAGTCGGCGAAAAGGCGATCTGCCTGAAGCTTCAGCGTTTGTGATTGGCCTAATGCCCCGTCACCCTGGCTGAAACAATGCTGAGTAACTGTTGTTATATCAAAATCTGAACCCGAGAAACTTGATTCAAATCAAACATCGCAAAGCTGTAACGTTATCCGGCTTTTAGCAGGCCTTTCACCCGGCTCCCATCAATCTATTCGATAAACTTGAGGAAGTCGCTCCCGCTAGATCGCTGCCTTCCATCGCTGCCCCCTCCTTTCTTTAGCCCTATGGCTCCCAACTACAAGCACTTTTCCAAGCCTGATGACAGCCTCAAGGAGCGCGTTCCCCCCGGCCAAAATCTCGCGAAAGGCTTTCCGGTGTTGACCTATGGCGACACTGAACACATCACCCAGGACCAATGGCAGCTGCACATCCTAGGATTGGCCCAGCCCAAAACCTTCACCTGGGATGACCTCATGGCCCTGCCCCAGGTGGACTTTGACATTGATTTTCACTGCGTCACCCGTTGGTCCAAGCTGGATATGCCCTGGCGAGGTGTCCGCGTGACGGATCTCATCGCCCTAGTGGACCTCCAGCCGGGCGCGACTGCCGTGATGCAGCATTGCTACGGCGGCTACACCACAAACCTGCTGCTGGAAGACTTCCTCCGCCCCGAGAACTTCTTTGCCCATACGGTCTACGGTGAGCCCTTGAGCGCTGACCATGGTGGACCGCTGCGGTTGGTGGTGCCCCATCTCTATGCCTGGAAAAGCGGGAAATGGCTGCAAGCGCTGGAATTCCTGGCCGAGGATCAGCCTGGATTTTGGGAGAAGAATGGCTACCACATGCGCGGTGAGCCCTTTGCAGAGGAGCGCTACAGCAGTAATTGATAGGAGATTGCCAGGAAATTGATAGAGGAGATCTGGGGCGCGCCTTCGGCATGTCCTATGTATTCGCTAGATCTCGTAGATGCCGCTGACCTGGCTGCTGCATTTGGCCCATTTCCGGTTCAATGCGGTTTGTCATGCCGCAAGAGACGATATGTTGAAGCCCATGACCGAGCCCTTTGACCTTTTGAAGCTCTGTTCAACATGATTTTCCCCCTAGGCATTTCTGTTCCTGTGGCTAACCCTCGCGACCCTGCTTATCAGGTTTCGCCGGGGCAGGGCTATGACGGTGTGGCGCTGATTTTGCTGCCAGGGGGTGACAACTGCACAGGAAGCTTGCTGACGACGGGTCAGCATATTCTCACCGCCGCCCATTGCTTTGAAGAAGAGTCCCAGGATGGCGAGCCCACCCGAGAGCCTGACCTAGGGGAGATAAAGGTGGTCTTTCGCTTACCCGGTGGGGAGCTGCGGATGGACCCGGCTCACATCGATATTCATCCCACCTGGGATGACTTGGATGGCTTTAATGGCGACTTGGCCATCATTCACTTGGCCGAAGTACTGCCAGCGGAGGTGCCCCGCTATGAGCTATATCGCGATGCCGATGAAGTGGGCCAGGTTTTTATCCGCCTGGGCTATGGCGTGATGGCCACGGGAGAGCAGGGGGAATTTGGAGAAGATGAGTCCATGGTGCTGCGGCGAGGGCAGAACCGCTATGAAGCATTAGGAGAGTTGTATAACGAAGAGGATGGCGAACCTGAAAGTTATATTCAGCCCGGCAAGCAGTTGCTCTATGACTACGACAGCGGGCGAGCTGAGAATGATGCCCTGGGGATTGAATATGGCTTAGTGGATCTGGGTTTAGGGGCGCAGGAGATTGGCTCTAGCGGCGGTGACTCTGGGGGCCCAGCCTTTATTGATGGCAAGGTGGCGGGGCTCTCTTCCAGTGGCAGTAGCCCGGATCGCGATGGTATTGATGTGACGATTGAAAATGATACGAGCTTTGGAGAGTATTTCTTTGATACGCGAGTTTCTGCCTATGCGGACTATATTGATCAGGTTGTTGGGGGTGAGTCTTATTCATCTCAGTCCCTGGAGACTGAAGTGAATCAAGCTGAGGTTGATGTGAGTACAACCCAAGGTTTGCCAGGAGAGTTGCTATCGCTGCCCTTTGTCCTGGCGTTGGGGGGATGGGGAGTGATGAAGTTGCGATTCCGCAGGAAGCTGGCTTTGCAATCGCGGAGCCAGCTTTCTACAGAATCAAAGGAGCGCTAGGTCAAGTTGAACCGATAGCTTGACCTATTGCTGTTGACCTACCGCAATGTGGTGGACTGAAACAAGCGCTGCGCTTGATTGCGATGGGCAGAAGTCCAGGCTGGCTGGTTATGTTCATCCAGGTTTAAACGATTACGGCAGCGATTAGACTGCTGCTGTACATGGCGATGGTATTGACCTACCTTTTGGGCGACTTCCTCGCGCAAAGTCTGTCCAGAAGCCTTCAGTTGTGCATCAAACTGCTGGAGCTGCTGCTGAATGCTGCGATTGATCTGGGCGATTTTTTGATCCACCGTTGTGGCTCGGTCCACCGCAGCAAAGGCCTGTTGGCGAGTCAGGCTGGCGGCTGCCCGGCAGTTGTACCAGCTCCGTATGCTCTGGTCGCCGAGTCCCTCCAAAATAGGACTGTGGCTATGGACGCCCCAGGACATGGCCTGGGACTGCTCCACCGTTTGCTGCTGGAGATGGCCGTAGCTGTTGGGCTGGACCGCTGCTGGAGTGAGTGGCTGGGCTGGCTCAGCTCCGGTCGTAAAACCGCTGTGAACCGCAGGAACCGGTACGATCGCGCCCGGCTTCGCAGCCAGTGGATGGTTGGGTTGATGCATTATTTTGCCCCTGATGCACGGGAGAATTAGCTCTGGCATTGCTAGGGATTGCGATCGCAAAACCCAGTTGCTTTGTCAGAGTTCTATTAGATTGCCCTGGGTATTGGGTGAAGTACCAAGCTCGGCTCATCCTTTGGGGAGATGCAGGCCCCTAGGGGTCAAGACCCATAGGTATCAGATCACAAGGATGATTCGGGGAGGTTAAGCCGAGGCAGGCAGGGGATATATGGATACTGGAGGCTCTGGGCTCTCTTGAGCCTGGAGAAGATCTTCGAAGGTTGTGCCGATTAACTTCACGGCTTGCTCTGCGGCTAGGGGCTTGGATAATAGGTAGCCCTGGGCGTAGTCACAGCCTAAATTGTGGAGTGCATGGTATTGCATCGCGGTTTCGACCCGCTCAGCGGTGACGTTAATGCCTAGGTTATGGGAAAGGGTGATGATCGTATTGACGATTTCAGCATCATTGTCGGCCATCGTATCGATAAAGTAGCCATCGATTTTGAGATTGTCCACGGGGAGGCCCTGGAGGTAGCCCAGGGAAGCATAGCCCGTACCAAAGTCATCAATGCTGATCTTGATGCCCAGGCTGCGCAGTTGCTGGAGAGTTCTCATGGCGGCCTGGGTATCGCCTAGGAGGAAGCTTTCGGTGATTTCTAGTTTGAGGTTTTGAGCCTGGGTCTGGCTACTGCCGAGGATGCGTTGGACGTTATTTAGGAGGTTCGTCTCGCTGAAGTGGCGGGCGGAGAGATTGACGTTCACAGTGATGGGATAGGGAGCGATCGCCTGCCAAGCTTTAATCACTTCGCAGGCCTGTTGGAGCACCCAAATATCCAAGTCCAGAATCAGCCCAGTTTCTTCCGCCATGGGGACAAATTCTCCTGGTGCAATCCAGCCTTTGCTGGGATGGTTCCAGCGTATCAGGGCCTCAAAGCTATCGACCCGGTGGGTCTTGAGGTCCACGAGGGGCTGGTAAAACACCTGGAGTTCATTCTGCTTGATGGCCCGGCGTAGGTCGCTTTCTAAGCTCCACAGGGCTAATGCCCTGGCCTGCATGGCCCGGTCAAAGACGACGTAACGGCCTCGTCCCAGGGCTTTGGCCTGATGCAGGGCAATGCTGGCATCGCGTAGAAGATCCCGAGGATGGTGATAGTGGTTGCCGTAGGGGGCGACTCCAACGGAGGTGAAGATGTGATGTTCTTGGCCCTTGAGGGTGAAGGGTTGGTTTAAGGCTTCCATGATGCGCTGTAGGGTGGAGCCGATCTCGCTGAGACCTTTTATGCCCTGGAGCAAGATGCCAAATTCGTCGGAGCCAAAGCGGACGGGCGTGTCATTTTTGTGTAGACAACTGTTGAGCCGTTCGGCAAAGGCGACCAGGAGGCGATCGCCCATTTCTCGGCCCAGGCTGTCGTTGAGTGTGGTGAAGCGGTCTATATTCAGCATGACCACGGCAAAGGTCATCCCGTCAGCATCACCTTTGCACTGCTGTGGGCTATCCCCTTGGCGCGGATCTGCAGTGGGGGAATTCTGTTCGAAGGTTTGATTGAGTTGGGATGAAAAGAAGACTTGGTTGGGGAGTCCGGTGAGAGCATCGTAAAACGTTGCGCTGAGCAGCTGGGTTGTTGCAATCTTGCGCTCAGAGATGAAGTTCAGACGTTCCTGGCGAGCGGTTTGGAGCCATTTGAAGGATTCTGAATAGCTCGTCTCGGAGGATTCAACCAAGATGATTTTCCGACCCTCTAGCTGGAGTGCCACTGCCTCCAAACTGAGTTCTTCCCCTGAGGGTAAGGTCTCGCTCCAAAAGCCGGAGCGCAGGAATTCGTTGGACTCGGACTGCCAGAACTCCTGGGCATCAAACAGAAAGTTTTCTAGGAAGGGAGAAAATTCTGCTGCTGCGAAGGATGGGCTGGACAGGTCAACACAGTCAAATTCCTCGCTGGCCCAGGGAGGCGGGCTACCAATAATGGCCAAGCGTTCCTGCTGAGTCCATTCCAGGGATAGGATCTTGAGGGCCGAAAGAATTTTTTCTAGGATGGAACCTTTCATGAATTCACCGCCTGGAAGTAGAGCGCTGCCCCAAAGCGTTCCTCCATGGGAGGAGTAAACCCACAGAAAGACTGTTGCCCTTGATCTAACTGAGCCAAGGTGGCCTCATCAATGAGGATTTGATGGGCTTGGAGAATGTCTGTTAACTGCATAGCCCGGTGGACGTTATTGCCCACAGCATTGAGAGCGCTGTATTGCTGGGTGCGAACAACGGCAGATGCAGCGGTGCCCGTGGTGATACCGATTCCCAATCCTAAGTTTGGCGTCGGCACTGGGGGCATGTCTTGGGTGGATTTCTGGAATTTTTGAATCATCCGTCGAGCGGCATAAACAGCTTGGTCGGCTGCTGTTTGCTGACTGGGCAATAGGCCAAAGAGGGCCACGGCGGTCTCGCCAAAAATGTGATTGAGGACGCCCCCTTCATCAACCACAATCTGGGTGATGATGGAGAGGCAGGCATTAAAGGCTTGGAGAATTTCAGTTGCCTGAACATCTGTTTTCCCCCGAAGGCCAGTGCCGGGAGACTGAGTTTCGCAGATTTTGATCAAGAGGACACTGATGTCTTGCTCCTGAACTGTTCGGTCTCCAGGCTGGTGGTGGAGAAGTCCCTTGTGGTTGTTTTCTCCGGTGAGACTTTGCTGGAGAAAGCGGTGGAGTAGCTTGCTGTATTGGTGGCGCAACAGGCTGAGGTCATTCCCCTTTTGCTGTAATCGGGTGATTTTCTCGGTTTGGTCGCTGGCATCGAGCAGTAAGACCCAGCTATGCTCCGCTTCACGAAAGAGGTGGACGTCGATCGCCAGTCCATCACTGGTCTGTAAACAGGGCAGGGTATCGCGGGTTTGCTGGAGGGGGAAGATTCCGTCTAGGAAGAAGAGCTGATTGACGATGGGTTCTAGGGGGTGGAGTTGCTCTAGCCCATATTGCTGGAGGTCTCCATCCCAGGAGAGTAGCTTGCCATCAGGAGTGACCTTGAGAAGCGCGGGCGATCGCTGCTCTGTGGTGGCAGCTCCTAAATGCTGAGCCACAGTGGTGGGCAGGGTAAGCATTTAGGCTGCCTCCAAGGAAGCTGAGCTGTGGCGAGGGCGACTCATCTGTTCTGCCAGCTGGCTAAAGGCAGTTTCTACAGCAACATTTTCCTTGGCACTAGACTTGAGAACGTTCCACCCTTTGGCCTTTAAGTCATCGATATCTCCAGGGGTGATCTCCCAGCTCTCCTCTAGATCACATTTATTCAGCATCAAGATAAAAGGCACTGGCCCGATGTGGGCTTCGACCTTGGCCTGGAGCTGAATGGCGATGTCTAGGGTTTCTCGCCGAGTGCCATCCACCACCAGTAAGTAGCCCGCCGCACCACGGAGATAGGACATGCGAATGTTCTGGAATTCGTCTTCACCGTAGATGTCCCATAGCACCATCGTCATAGGTTGGGGGCCTGTCTCCACCACCTTTTTGTCGATTTTGACGCCGATGGTGGTTTGGTATTTGTCGGAATAGATGCCTTTGACAAAGCGGGCGACGAGGCTGGTTTTGCCGGTGGCGAAGGAACCGACCATGCAGACTTTCTTTTGAATCATGGTGGTTAAGGGGTTGGGGAGCTAGGGGGCTGGAGCTGCGGAGTCTGACGGGGCTGGCTTGGCGATGGCGCTTGGAAAGTCAACCCCGCCATATTCCAGGCTTTGAGACCTTCTCCTCGATACAGAAGGCGCTGGCTGAGGTTAATCCATTCTTCAGGAGCTGTCCCCGAGATATGGAGCACCTGATCTGGGTCGAGCCACAGGGTCACGCCTTCGGGGGGCTCTAACCGGGCTTGCCAACGCTGGAGGGTGAAGGCTGGATCGAGGGAGAGGTAAGGCTCCCATTGCATGTGAATCGTCTCGGGTTTGAGTTGGGTCTGGGCCAATAATTCTCCCGGCGATTGGGCCAGGGGGTCCTGGAGACCTAAGAGGTAGAACTTACCCCCTCGCCGCTGTTGTTGGATGACAACGAGGCCGGGTTCTTGTTCTAATTGGGCGATGTAGTTGGCCCAACGATGGTTCGCTTGCAGTCCCAGTCCCAGCCAGGTGCCAAGCACCAGGGTGATGCAAGTCAGGGCAATCAGTAGCTTGGTGGGACGTTGCTTCTTGCCGTTGTCCTGGGTCTTGAACTGAGCTTTAAGGCAGTCCTGGAGGTAGGTTTTGCTGCTAGTCAATGCCGCTTGATCCCCTTCAAAGTCCTTGAGTGGGGTGGCATAGGCGCGGTGAATTTGCTCCAGGGTGGTTTTCAGTTGCGTGCGTAACTCTTCGGGGGCATTGCCGCGAATGACGCAGGCCAAGACAGCTTGGGGACCGGCCTCAATCCAGATATTCATCTCCCCCACTTCTAGGGTGTCGAGGGAGCCGCCAGATTGGACGTTGAAGGAGTCCTGAACAAAGTCCTGGATGGCGGTGAGCATGGCCGAGACCAAGTCGGGATCTTGGCTCTGGGTCTGGTCGGAGACGACTTGCTGAAGCAATAGGCCGGTCTCCTTATGGATGAGCAGCACCTGCTCCACCTGGTAGACCAGGGTGCGTAGCAGGACCACCTCAGCAAAGGAACGACCGGTGCGTCGAGCCTCCCAGCGCCATTTGAAGCTTTGGGGGGACAGGCTATGCTCCAGTCCCTGATTGAGTGACTGGGTTAGGTTGCGAATGGCGGCGGCGACGGACTTGCGCGTGGCGGGGCCAATGATGGGGAATAGGGCCTCCGAGAGTACGTTGATATTGGTCTCGACGGAGGCTTGGATGGCGGTCTCGACGGTGGGAACGGCTGCTTGGGTTAATTGCCTTTGATATTGACTATGGCTCTGGGCGATCGCTTCGGCTAATACTTTGCTTACAGCTTCGGCCTTGACGGTGGCTGTGGGTTGTAAGGCTTCTAGCTTGTCGCCAAATAACAGTCGCCGCAATTCACTCATCTCAGCCTGGGAGCTTGGCTGGGATGCAGTTGCTTCAGCACTTGGAGCGGCTGAAGTCGGAATGCGACCTGTCTGAGAGTTATCCATATACCTGAGTTGCCACTGGGGGAGTCGAATGAGTGATCAGCGATTACTCGTCATGGAGACGTTCAGATAGTTCCCCAAATAGTGCTGAAAGACGAGAATTGTGGGCGCGCTCTTGTTGCTGACGCCGTTTGGATTCCTCGTTGATGTCTCGCAACAGCTCTTGGGACTTTTGGTGCAGCGCTTCTGTGAATTGACTGGAATGGTCCAGGATTTTCTGGAGGACTGCTTGGGTTTTGCTGTCGATTTTCTGGTCGAGCTGGGCCTGTTTTTGCTGGACGTTCTCCCCCAGGGATTGGATAGAGGCTTCAGTCGTGGCGATCGCCGTTTTCCGTTCTTCCCGTTCTGCTTGAATCTGCTGGGTGATTGAATCAAACCCTTTGTGAACGATGTCTTCCAGATGCTCTAATCGACCTTCAAACTCTGTCTTGAGGGCGGCCAGCTCCGTTTCAAGTGCTTTGAATTGCTGGTCGCTACTGCGAAGCTGATTGCCAAACAGAAGCTCTCTCACTTTCTCTAGATTGGCTTCTTCGTGACTAGATTGGCCTGGGACCGAACTTCGCTCGGACTGGGTATTTGCTTCCGCTTGGTTAGCTAGAGTTTGGGCAGTCATGGGATGTGACTCGGGGGATTAGAGTTAACCACTGCCCCTGACGTGGACTTGCAGAGAAGACAGACAGTGGCCAGAGTCGTGACGATAGTGATATATCCATAGCGTTCCCCGGTTGAGCAGCCTGAGCCCGGAGGACAATATTCTTCCGCATTAATCATGAGTGGCTAGCAATATTGTTTTTGGAGATAAATTTCTCTATTGCTTGCATTCCGTAAATTTACAGAAGGATTTGTCAGGACTCTCTTATTTCCTCTGGATTGCTGATTGACTGCTTTCCTCTGATGATTGCCTGTCATTTAGATGCCTTGATGCAAAATCCCTTTGAAGGCTTTCATCGCTTCAGAGGGATAATCTGTCGTTGAAATTTAGTCGTTGATCAAGCTTGGAATGAATCTGGCTTGCCTTGGTAAATATCTAACGTGATCTGGACTAGTCCCACTAGGGCGATCGCGCTACTCAGTACCAGGGGAGACAGGGCTGCACCAAAGAAGGCCAGGGCCAGCATCACGCCCATGCCGGCCAAGCGATGTTGGGTCCGAGCCTTGCAGCCAAAGATGTCGAAGCGGTTGGCATAGAAGGTTGTGCCAATCCAGGCCCACCAGAGGGGAACAAACAGGGCCACAAAGCTGAGGAAGCCCCCCAAGCTAATGTCGCCGCTGAGCTTGGGGGCGAGCTGGGAAATGGTGACAACAAAGGCGAGGTTTTAGAACAGTTCGAGCCAAGGGGCAGCATGGCGGGGCTGTTCGACCGCGCTGTCGCCTACCCAGAGGCGGGGCGGTTGGAGCAGGGGGCGTATATGGCCATGCTAGGAGGAGCCTAATTGCAGAACTAAAGTCATCTTGCCATGAATGGAATGAGACTCAGAACGCTGATTTTTTTAGGTCGCAGGTTTGCGATCGCGGTCAGGATTGACTCCCTTGGCTGAGCAAAAACTGCAACAGGGCGTAGGTGTCTACAGTCGATAATCGTTGGGATTCATCGCCCCGTTGGAGGATATACTCGCCCGCCACTTCGCCGCATTCAGTGCAGGTGAAAATGCCTTGGCTGAGCAAGGTGACGCTGAGGACTCGAATTTGGTCGGTTAGCCAGCGATCTCGTTGCTCTAGGACAGTTGTAAAGGAATCCTGAACCATGGTTGATGCTCCGTTGCTGTGACTCTGACTTTGATTACGCCTGAGACTTCAGGCTGAAGATTAAATTGAGATTAGATGTGATGCTGAGGGAGTCAGGAGCGACAACTTGAAGAGATTTTTCTGTTTTCCTTGACCTTCAAGCTACTTGAAGCTTTAGGCTTCAGTCATCGGCACAGAGGCAACGCGAATGTTTCGGATTGGTGAATTCTCCAAGATTGCCCAAGTGCCAGCCAGTCAGCTGCGCTATTACGACGATATTGGATTGTTCTCGCCGATGCGGAGCGATCGCGACACCAGCTATCGCTATTACAGCGTGCAGCAACTGGCTGATCTCAACCGCATTCTGGCCCTCAAAGATCTAGGACTCACCCTAGAGCAAATCAAGAGCTTGATTGAGGATGCAGTGTCCCCTGATGAAATTCGTGGAATGCTCACCCTCAAAAAAGCCCAGATTGAGCAAACGATTCAAGCTGAAGCAGTTCGCCTTCGGGCTGTGGAGTCTCGTCTTCAATTGCTTGATCGCAAGGGAGAGTTTCAAGATGACGATGTGGTTTTGAAAAGCCTTCCAGCTCAGCCCTTTCTTTCCATGCGGCGTACCTACCGCGACCTTGTTGAAACCCTCGCTGCCATTACCAAGATGGGAGAGGTGGTGACACAACAGGTGGAGGCGAAAGCCTTGGGGCGTTTTGCGGCGGTGATCTATGGAGATCTCTTTGAAGACTCGAATTGGGACTTGGAGTTTGGCTTTTTACTCAATCACAGTCTTGATCTCACGCTCCCTATTTCTTCTGATGCGGTGATGGAGGTTCGAGAATTGCCTGCGGTTGCCACGGCTGTGACGGCGATGCGGTTTGGTGGTCCTGAAAATGGCCATCTCTCTTACAGCGCCATTGGCACCTGGGTTGAGAACCATCAATACAGACTGGTTAGACCAGGGCGGGAGGTTTTTGTTGTGCCGCCTAGGCCCGGCCATGAGTCAGAAATGGTGGTTGAAATTCAGTTTCCGGTGGAGGCGATTGCGGCCTAAACCGCTGAATCATATCTAAAGCTGCTAGGGCTTTTATGGCAATGACTTTGGATGGATGGCGATCGCCATCCGTTACACAGCTTGCTGGCTTTGACTAAATTAGGAAAATAAATCCGATGACGATTGAACTTTGGGCTTTGTTGGGGGTTGCGGCGGTTTTGTGGCTCGCTATCTTGGTTCAGCAACTGCAATTAGATAAGGTCGCCGGAGCCCAGTATGCGCTTTCAAATCGCGATGAAGGCCATCGATTTGATGGGGCGACTGCTTTAACAGGCCGTTTAACTCGTCTGGTACGCAATCACGTTGAAGGCTTGGCTTTGTTTGCACCTTTGGTTCTCATTGCTGCTGTCGCTAATATTTCTAACGCCTGGACCCAACGAACTGCAATGATCTTTCTGGTGACGAGGCTGCTGCATTTTGTATTTTATGCAGCAGGCATCACCCCTTTTCGCAGCTTTGCTTGGGGCATCGGATTTTTCATTGCCATTGGTGGTTTTGTTTTTGGTTTGGTGACGGGTTAGGTCTTGCTAGGGAAGAGCCTTGGGAGCCTCAGAATGTCAAGGCTGGATCTTGGTAGACGACTTCTCCACCGAGTAGTGTCAGCAACACCTGGGTATCGTCGATTTGTCCAGGCTTCACCTCAAACAAATTCTGATCCAGCACCACCAGATCGGCCCATTTCCCCAACTCCAGTGAGCCTGTCGTATCTTCCTGATGAAGCAGGTAAGCGACATTGAGAGTCATCATTTTCAGTAGCTCTGCTAGTCCCAGCTCCTGGCCCAACTCTTGCTCCATCAGCGAACCTGCTTTGACGAATGGAGAGAGGTCATCGGCATCCCAGTCGCTGCCGAGGGTGAGGGTGGCTCCGGCTTCGGCTGTGGCGAGGGCGGGGATCAGTTCGTTGACGCGATCGCCCAGAAAGTCTCTGAGGTAATCGGCGTAGTCCGGGTCGGTAGAGCTGGGGGCGAGCTGGAAATCGGCGATCGTGCCTAGCTCTTTAAACCTGGGCCGATCTGCTTCATCGATTAGGTAGAGGTGGGTGATGCGGTGGCGTTGGTCGCTCAGGCCATTGATCTGAGTTGCTGAGGCAATTGAGTCGAGGGCGAGGCGCGTGCCGCGATCGCCTGTCACGTGAAAGTGGAGCTGAAAGCCCTTTGCTTCCAGGGCCTGGCTATAGTCTTCGAGTACATCCGGCTCGAAGTAGAGGAAGCCATCATCGGGAACGCCAGGTAAGCCAAAGGGAACATCGTAGGGCTCCAGCATTGCTCCGGTGCCCTGACCCAAGACGCCATCGATGTAGATCTTGGCCTGGTTGAAGCGCAGTAGGCTATCGGGGTCGTTACTGTAGTAGCTCTGTAAATCGGTGATCTGTTGGTTGAAGGGCAGGTCGGGGAAAACGTAGAGCGCATTGCTGGCGCGGACAGTGAGGGTGCTTTCATCCACAGCACGCTGCCAAACCTGGTGATGGCCTCGGGTCCAGTAGCCGCCAGCATCGCTGACGGAGGTGATTCCATTTTGCGCCAGGGTTTTCTGGGCGGTGAGCAGTCCTTGGTAGCCTCGCTCCAGGTTTTCAGGTGTGGGAGGGAGGGAAGCGGTGCGGAAGATTTGTTGGGCGTTTTCTAGGACAACGCCAGTGAGTTGATTGGTCTCGGGGTCGCGGGCGAGGATGCCGCCGGGTGGGTCGCTGCTGGTGTCGCCATAGCCCACGGCTTCGAGGGCCTTGCTGTTGACCCAGGCTCCGTGGCCAATGTCGTCGAGGATGACGGCGGGGCGATCGGGGACGGCTTCGTCGAGGATTTCGATGGGGAGGCGGTCTTGCTCCAGGAGGTTGGGCATGTTGGCCCCGGAGGCTTTGACCCAGGCATCGTTGCGCTGCTGCTCAGCGCAGTCCTGGACTTCTTCGATGTATTGGGCTGCTTCGGCAAAGTCTGTGACGAAGCAGAGGTTCTCGTTCAGGCCTGCTTCGAGGACGTGGAGATGGGGGTCTTGGAAGCCGGGCATGACCATGCGCCCCTGGAGGTCGATGAGCTGGGTGTCATCAGTTGCTTGGGCAAGAATGTCTGCTTCGCTGCCGATGGCGGTGATTTTGCCGGATTGGATGGCGAGAGCTTCAGCCCAGGGTTGCTCTTCGTTGACGGTGTAGATCTGGGCGTTGTGGAAGATGATGCTGTTGCTCAGTTCAGGCCAGCTCTGCTGAGTAGCGGTATTGCTTTTTCCCGCTGCTGTGCAACCTGCCAAGCTTAGAGAGGCTAGGAGGGTGAGGGCTTTTGGGGCTTGGCGTTTGGCTGGGAGCATGGGGTGAGGTTTCCGCAGGACTGGGCTGGCTGGAGCATGGCTGGCCCCCATCCCCTAACCCCTTGCCCCCGATTTCGGGGGAAGGGGAACCGAGCCAAGGGTTTAGAACTGCTGGCTGTTGCTTCTGCCTTGGCCGTTGCTCCCCTCTCCCAAGCTTGGGAGAGGGGCTGGGGGTTGCCCTGGGCAGGCCAACCGAGGAGAGGGCAGTTTTGCTGTGATGTCTCTACTTTACTCCCAGCCGCTCAAGACAATTTTGCCAATCGTTTTACCTTGCTCAATGCGCCCATGGACAGCCCGCAAGTTCGCTGCATTGATGGGCTGAGCGATCTCTTTGCAGGTGGTCCTAATAGTGCCAGCATTCACCAGCAGGGCCATGGTGTTGAGCAGGATGCCCTGCTGGGCCATGTCTGGCGTTTGGTACATGGCGCGGGTGAACATAAATTCCCAAACGAATCCTGCGCTCTTGCTTTTGAGGGGAGCGAGGTCCAGTGGGGCTTGATTTTCAACGATGGAGCAAATCATGCCCTGGGGTTTGATCGCCTGGGTCATGGTGTGCCAGTGCATGTCGGTGTTGTTACAACAGAAGATGTAATCAACGGTGGGATGGCCGAGCCGGTGAAGTTCGTTGGTGAGGTCGTGGTGATTGGCGATCGCATCTGCTCCCAGTTCCGCACACCAGGTAATACTCTCTGGTCGAGAAGCTGTGGCAATGACCTCTAGTTTGGCGACTTGCTTGGCCAACTGTATGGCGATGGAGCCGACACCACCTGCACCACCGATAATCAAGATGGACTTGCCCGCATCGTCACCGGTTGCGCTGATCTTGAGGCGATCAAATAGTGCTTCCCAAGCCGTAATGCTGGTAAGGGGCAGGGCTGCGGCTTGGGCAAAGTCTAGGCTGCTGGGTTTGTTGCCAACGATGCGTTCGTCGATGAGGTGGAATTGGCTGTTGGTGCCGGGTCGGGTGATGTTTCCGGCGTAGTAGACTGCGTCGCCGGGTTTGAAGCGAGTGGTTTGGTCGCCGACTTCGATGACGGTGCCTGCGGCGTCCCAACCGAGGATTTTCGGCTCGGTTTCGATTTTGTCTTTGGGGGCGCGGATTTTGGTGTCGACGGGGTTGACGGAGATGGCTTTGATTTCGATGAGGAGATCGCGGCCTGTGGCATGAGGTTGCTCTAGTTCCAAGTCCTGCAAGCTGTTCTCATCGCTGATGGGGAGGTATCGACTGAGTCCAATAGCTTTCATTAATAACTACTCCTGTAGACTCGCTAATTGTGTTTATACAAGAGAGCTGTTGATTCTTGGACGTTGTAATTGATCAAGGGTTACATATCCCTCAAATGCTTACAGGCAAAGTGGCTTGAAATACTTCAGGTCGTTTCTGTAGTCTACAGGGTGCTGGCTCTAAAGAGTGACTTGTCTATTGAAGAATAGTTATCCCCATTCCACCTCAGCCGACAAAGCTGGAACGTCATGACTGCGGATACAAACGTGAAGGGGTTTGCAACCTGTTTATGTTCTTTGCTCCTTTGCTGGCCTGGCGTCATGTCAACGTCACCGACCGAAGAACGCAAAATGACTTTGCTCTTCAGATGAAATCTCTCGTCGATGAAGCATTCCCTGATGCGCAACAGGTCGTGGTCGTGATGGATAATCTCAACACTCATGTGGCCCAAGCGCTCTACAAACAATTCCCTCCAGCTGAGGCTAGGCGAATTCTCGAGCGTCTTGAGTTTCACTACACCCCCCAAACATGGTAGCTGGCTCAATATGGCAGAAATCAAATTCAGCATTCTCGCAAAGCAGTGTTTAGACCAGCAGCGCATTGCTAATAAACCGTTATTGCAACACTCCGGACAGTTTTAAGAGGCGATAGTGCCGTACTGGAGAAGGTTTGACCATTCAGGGTTTGATTTAATCAAACTCGGGTCAAGGTCAAAGTTAGAAATAAAGCGTTCGAGCAGATGTTCGTTGAGGGCTCTACGTTTGAGCGAAGCGAGTGAAAAGGAGATGGGCTGGTCTCGCACCTGGGATGGCCTCAAAGCAACTTTAGCGAGATTGAGAGCGGTGAGGCTGGCATTGACCTGGGCGTCGAGGGCTTCAGAGTTGCGAGCTTGGGAATCATTCATGCCTGTGAACTGCCGAGCATCACGGAAGATAAATTCAATTTGGAAGCGAGCGCTGTAGAAGCGATAGATGTCTGCTGCACTGAGTTCAAGGTCGGTAGAGAATAAGAGGATATAGCTCTGCTTGCCTGCCCTGGTTTTGAGCACATAGACGAGGTGAATGTTGCACTTGAAGGCGACTGACCAGACGATAGCGCTGTAAAGCTGAGTGCCATCATCAAGGGTCTCTCGCAGCTTGAAGCGACGAAAGTCAGGCTTGTCCCAATTGACCTTGCCCGCATACTTTTTTTTGCGCCCCGGTCCTGTGGATTGAGGACCGTGATAAAGATAGTTGACGTTGGCGTCTTGACGTAGCTTTCCGACCGCATGAAGCCCCAGGGCTCTGAGGCCCTGAATCCATTTGAGTTTGCTGTAGAACAGGTCTCCCACCAAATGCTTGACGCGAGGAGGGAAAAAGGAGCGGCAGCAGGCCAAGTGCCCCAGATAGAAGTCCACCCGATTGCCTGCTGACTCCCCCTTGTCCTGTGCGGCTTTCGCTCTGGCTGCGAGACCGGCTTCGGTCTGCTGAGCACTAAGGCTGTAGCCCGTGTGCTGGTCCAAGTCCACCACGCCCAGAACGGACCATTCCAAGCCTTTCTCAGTTTGCTGAGTCTTGCCGTTGTAAAACCAGTCGAGCCCGGTCGTCTGGCGACCGCTCTTTTCTGCGAAGGTACAGTCCACCACGCCAATTTGAACCCCGGTGCTTGAGCCATACTGCTCAATGAGCTGCTGATTAACGGCTTCAAGCCCAATACCTCGGTCGTAGTGACGCCGGTAGGTGCGTTCACAAAGCTCGCTGTAGCGGCTCAGGTTGGTGTAGTTCGCTTTGCCAAAAACGGTCAGCAGACTTGGCAGGAGCGTTAGCAGAAACTTCCGTTTCGGTTTGTGAAAAGGCCCACTGTGTCCAGTAGGCCGGTTAGGATCTCTTTAAGGCTATCCATCTGTGTATCTGCTTGGTTGTAAATACACTCTATAAGATGGATGGCTTTCCTTCTTGGGCTCCCAAAAACTGTCCGGAGTGTTGA
>CALECT010000095.1 GCA_937949725.1 uncultured Pseudanabaenaceae cyanobacterium | reverse complement strand
GTTGCCCGTGCAGATAAGGCCCTATATCGCGCGAAGGCTAACGGGCGGAATCGTTCAGAGTTTGCTCAGGAATATACAGATGGGGAAACGGAGGAGGAGGCTGTAGCCTCTCCATCTGCTAGCCCTAGAATTCCTAGCTAGGGGGGTTGGGAATGAGCCCTCATTTCTCAACAATTCTAGGAGCGTGGAATCGTTCGCTCTAAGGTTTGTTGAGGGAAACTCTCGGCTCCTTGGGGAGTGAGCTGCTTAGCGACATGGTTACCGCCGAGCCAAAGCAGCAACAGACTGATGAGGAAGGTTGTGGAGAAGTAGTTCATGATAGCGATCCGGTGATGCTAGGCTTCTCTCTCCTAGTAGAAGCTCGGATGGTCTCTAAGCCGGGGAGATGCCTATGGATTTGATGTTAGGTCTAACATTCACGAACAACAAGTCAAAATTACGTTTTCCAGATAAATTCATGCCAAACCGACCCTCATCTTTAAGTAAAACTAGGCGGTTGTGAGGGGGTGGTGACTTTTCACCCAGGCGATCGCCGCAGCTTTTCCCTTGCTGTCTCCCCCTTGGGCATCCTGTCCAGTGGCCTCTTTGGGTAATTCGCCATCCAGCACGGCCCAACGCAGCTCCTCCAGAATGACTTTAAACTGCTTGCCCGGCTTATAGCCCAGTTGCTTCAAATCATTGCCATTGATCGGTGGCTTCACTGCAATCCAATGGGTGAGGTAACACCACATTTGGCGGCGCTGGGGTAGTTCTGTTGCCGCTGCAATCAAGATCAAGCTGGGGATACTAATTGGGCTCAAGGCCTTGTAAACCTGACTAGGAGATTCTGCTTGGTTCAGTTGCCCATGCACAGCATCCTGCTGCTGGGCAAGTTGACTGAGACGCTTGATGCTATCTGTGGGGAGTTGAAGTTTCGTGGCAATGCTGCCTCGCAGCTCGGGGGATAGATCTGCGAGGAGAATTTCCAGGCGTAGAAGCCAGGGGGTGAGAGAGGCCGCAGTAGAAGGCTGGTTGATTTGGCCTAGGGCGCGATCCACTAGACGAATCCGCCGCCAGAGTTCTGGCGTAAGTCGTAGGGAGTTGTGGATGCATTTTAGGGCTTCTAGCTCTCCAAGGAGACGCAGAGCGGGCTGCCAATATTGGGCCTCCAGGATGTATTCCAGCTCTGAGCGCAGGCGGGTTTGGAGGGCGGGGGTGACAGCGTTTTCTCCCTGGGTGCGATCGTAGACGCCGCTATCTAAGGCATAGGCAATGCGGTCTCGGGTTTGTTGCTCAATCTCAAAGTCCAAACGCACAGCAAAGCGCACAGCGCGGTAGATACGAGTGGGATCTTCGATAAAGCTGTTGTTATGCAGGACGCGGATTTGGCGATCGCGCAAATCTAAAACCCCACCAAAGTAATCCAGCAATTCCCCAGCCTTAGGCTCTGTCAGTTGTACCGCCAAGGCATTGATCGTGAAGTCGCGACGATACAGATCCTGACGAATGGAGCTGGCTTCCACCACAGGATTAGCAGCGGGGTAGGGGTAAAACTCAGTGCGAGCCGTAGCGATATCTACCCAGAGGGAATCAAACGTGGGGTCATTACGCCAGAGCAGGGCTGCGGTTTGGAACTTACCGTGGATTTCTAGGCGGGCATTGGGGTATTTGGCTTGGAGTGCCTTGGCCATTTCTACGCCAGCGGCTTCGCTGAGGGCCGCATGGTAGCCATCGACCACTAGGTCAATGTCGTTGAGCAAGAGAGGCTCGTTCGGATCCGCCAGCAACAAATCGCGGACGCCGCCACCCACCAAGTAAAGATGCCAGCCCTGGGTTTCGGCATATTGGGCAGTGGTTTCTAGCAGTTGCCATAGTTCAGGGACGAGACGCGATCGCAACAAGTCCCGCACAGATTGGGTGCTCAAAGTCGGGGCGTTGGTGAGCACATCAGTCTGGGCAATTCCCCTGGCCTGAAGGTGTGACCGGTGCAGTTGCCGTAGCACATCAGTGCGGGTGACCACGCCCACCAAATGTCCCCCATCTAGGACCGGCAGACGACCAATGTCATACGTGACCATTAACTGCTCAATTTCAGTCAGGGGCGTCAGGGGCGTAATCGTTTTAAGCCTTGTGGTCATGTAACCCTTGACCGGCGCATGGGCAAAGCCATGGTGCAATGCCAGGTCTAAGTCACGGCGGGAGATGATGCCAACGAGTTGATCGCTATCATCAACAACGGACAGTCCTGAATGACCGTAACGCAGCAGGATACGTTGGGCTTCCTTAATCCTGACCTCGGGGCGAATGGTGCGAACCGGAGAGGACATTAACTCCCTGGCCGTGAGAGCTGGAGGGACCTGTTCAACAAGTTGCTGACGCAATTTATCTAAAATTGAATCAGGCTGAGAATGACGTAGAGCTAGGCTGGCTGCGGCGCGATGCCCACCCCCACCCAAGGGAGAGAACAGGGCTTGGAGGTTGGTGCCTTTGATATGCGATCGCCCAATGATCGTAACTCGTTCTTCAGGGCTGTTTTTGACCGGATAGTGAGCCCCGAGCAAGATCGCATCACTGGCCGTGAGTTCCAAGAGCTGTGTTGCTAATCCTGCTAGACCTCGGGCATGGCCTTCGGTGGTGAGCATGACCCAGGAAACCACTTGTCCTTGGATCGTTTGGGACTGGAGATTCGCGATCGCCTCACTCAGTAGCCCCTGTAACTCAGGTGATAGCCCTGGCTCAATGTAATCCCCCAGGGCATCCACATTTGCACCCTGCTCCATTAACCAGGCCAGCGCACGGGCATCCCGAGGCGTAGCATTACCAAAGACAAGAGAGCCCGTATCCACATGAATCCCCAGGGCCATGGCCGTCGCGACAAACGGATTGGGTTGGATGCTTTCTGCTTCTAACTTCTCCACTACCAAGGCAGTTGTAGAGCCCACTGACTGGATAGATTTCTCAGTGGCAGTGATATCGCAGTCCGTGCCCATGTGGTGGTCATAGAGGCTAATGGACTGAAGCTGAGGGAGATCTAGCCAGGGGGATGCCTTACCGAGGCGATCGCGTCGCTGGGTATCTACCACCGTGAGACTGCGAATGGCTTCTGGACGCACAGAGCGCAGCTCAATGAGCGGATATTCATCCCGATGCAATGCCAGGAAATCCCGCACGGTGGGATGAGCTCCACCCGTCAGCACGATGCGGGCCCCGGGCAAGAGTAGGGTCATGCCCACGGCGGCCCCAAGGGTATCGAAGTCAGCGGTGGTATGGCAAAGAATCAGATCCATGCCTCTAAGCCTAACGCTTAATTGGGATGCTGTAGCAGGCCGAGAGACTACGCTCTTCCTGGACTCAGACAAAGTTGGGGCAAGCCCATGGGAACTGCGGCAATGGGCTGGGCTGGAATTGTTTCAGTGGCAAGCTGTTGAGCCAAAGACGAGTCAGCAGCCAAGGGCTTTGCTTCCAAGTCTCGATCAATGGGAGGTGGGCTATCCGGCAAGAGATCGTAGGGCTGCACAAGGCCTTTGGATAGGTCCAGTCGCAAGAAGCCAGGCTGATGTCCCCGCCGTAAGGTTCCACCGTTGATCACCGTTAGTTCACCCACGGGTTTAACCATGCGGTAATGGCTATGCCCGTTGAAAATATAACGATAGCGCCGTTGTCGCAGCAGGGCTTGGAGTTCTGGGTTGCGAGCCATGGCCTGGGGGCCATCTTGGGGCAGCAATTTCCCCATATCATTAGCCCCTAATCCGTGGCACAGCAAGGCCATGCCTTGGACGGTGTTGAGCTCGACCTGCTGGGGCAGCTGGCAGAGAAAAGCCTGGCTACTGACTGAAAGGTCCTCAAACAAGGTGCATTCCGCTCGGTTTCGTAGCTCGTTGTTGATGCACCAACGGTCGTGATTCCCCAGGACAGTGATAACCTCTGCCGCTTGCAAGAGGTCGCAGCATTGGTCTATATCACCAAAGCCATCGGTGATATCGCCGGTACAGACAATTACATCAACTCCTGAAGTTTGGAGATGGTCGATCACGGTCTGTAGCCGTTCTGCTTGGCCATGGACATCGCCAATGAGACCGATACGACTGATGGGAGATGGGCAGATGGGAGGTCGCTTCATATGCTCGAATTCAGCTCGGTCCGCTTGGGTCCGTAAAAAAGGGACAGATGCAAAAGAGCCTGGAGAAGGCTTTACCCTGAGAGCTTGAAATCGCTGCTTTGATCGCCTTGATCAGTCCAAGGTTGATCGTCGCAGATGATAACGAAAAGCCAGTAATGCTAAACAGCAGTTGGAAAGCCATTCGAGTCATTAATCTCTCCATAACTTCCCTTGATTAGAATTCAAAAGTCAAGCGCCTCTGACCCCTCACTGGGCCAAAGAACTCCCTATAGATATGACTCTCCCTGCCAGGTCGCGATCGCGCCTTGGTCAGCTCATTCCTATATTTTCCTGAAGTTGGATCGCATTGGTTGTGGCGATTACCAAGCTCACATCGCCATGATGAATGATGAGGTTGTTGTACCTCGGCGTTGGAGCGCTGCGGATGCCTTTACAGAAGGGTGGCAATTTGCGAGATGCTGCCAGGACCAGCCTCGTCCATCTACAGTGATGACCTGCGGGGAAGATAACTCGAAGCAGTCATCGCTACACTTTGCTTCCTCCTCTGACGCCCCAGAAATTTATGCATGAGGTCGCGATTGGTTTGACATCGCTGATGGCTCTAGCTCGCTGCACATTGCTCCTTGGCAATTAGCCCCTGCGAGGGCACTGGGTGGCCTTATTTATGGCACAAGTTCGAGAGCCATAGCCCTGTCCTCAAGCGATTCAGCCTTTTCTTTCGTCAAAGTGCATATCCCCCAAGGTCAGCCGTAGTAGAAGTCAACGGCGAAGGACAAGCATTCAGCGTTGCCCTAGCCGCAGACTTTCAGCTAACCGATTTGGAGACAGCATTATGGCTATCTACGGTACCAATAACAGCGAAACCCTCAACGGCACGAATAACGCTGATATTTCGATCTTTGCCTATGGCGGTAACGATGTTGTCAACGCCTATGGTGGCAATGACATCGTTGATGCAGGGAGTGGTAACGACTGGGTTTATGGCGGCACTGGCAACGACACTATTTTGGGTCGCAGCGGCAATGACTACCTGTTCGGGCAGGATGGCAACGACTCCATTTGGGGCGAGTCGGGTGATGACTATCTCAATGGTGGCAATGGCAATGACTTCCTCCAGGGGGGCAGCGGTGATGACTACCTCTGGGGCGGTGCTGGCAGCGACGACATGCGCGGCGGCACGGGCGACGACACCTTTGTGGTGGACAGTTGGGGAGACTTGGTTTATGAGAATGCTGGCGAAGGGGAAGATACGGTCTACAGCTATCGCTCCGGCTATTCCCTCACTGCCAACGTCGAAAACTTGATCCTAAAAGGTACGTTCTACAGTGGCTACGGCAACAGTTTGGCCAATGAACTCACGGGAAATAATTCCAATAACCATCTGAATGGCTATGGCGGCAATGACAGTCTGGATGGCAAAGCTGGCAACGATAATCTCTACGGTGGCAGCGGTAATGATTCCCTCATCGGTGATGCGGGCAATGACAATCTCTACGGTGGCTCCGGTAATGACGGTCTATTTGGCGATACCGTCTTTGGCGGTGCTTCTGCCCCAGTGGGACATGACTACCTCAATGGAGGCTCGGGGGATGACCTACTCTACGGTGGCAAGGGCAATGACACCCTCGTTGGCGGTGCTGATGATGACTTCCTCAGTGGTTATGGTAGCGGCACGGAGTATGACACCTTGACGGGTGGCTCTGGCGCAGATGTCTTTAGTTTGGGTTACAACTGGAGTGGTGGTGGTGCAAGTATCGATTACTTGGGGGCTGGTCACGCTACGATTACCGACTTCAGCAGCGCCGATGGTGACCAAATTCGTGTTGGTGGCTCGGCTAGCGACTATAGCTTCAGCTACAGCTGGAGCTGGAATGGTGGCTTGCTGTCGATTAGTCAAACGAATATCTCCCGCAACGGGGATCTGATTGCAGTGGCTGAGGGCTCCTTTGTGAATGCATCACACCTGCTTGTCTAATGTTGCCCATTCGTTTCTAGGGGCTTGTTGAGGGGCGTGGCTTAGGCCATGCCTCTTTTCTTGTGTCTAGCCTCCGGCATGTCATTGGCATCGAGCGTTACAGTGGGGGCATTGCTCCGCATTATTGTTTGCGATCGCCCATGAACACGCCCAGCCATAGCATTATCAACCTGGCAGTTCTAATGCCGCTTGAACCGACTGCGGCCTTACCGATCTTCCTCGGCTCTGTACTGCCAGATTTCCCCATGCTGGTGCTGTACATCTGGGCGAAGGGCATCCAAAAGCAGTCGGAAAGGCAAATTTGGGGTGAGACCTATTGGCAGCCCTTTTGGCAAAACTTCACCCATGGGTTTCATTCCATTCCCTTGGCGATCGCGGGAGCGCTGCTGAGCTATTACGCGATGGGGTCTGTGCCGCTGGCGCTTCTATTTGTCAGTGCAGTGCTCCATTCCCTCGGCGACCTGCCCGTACATCATGACGATGCCCATCGCCACTTTTTGCCCCTGACGGGCTATCGCTTCATCAGTCCGCTGTCCTATTGGGATCGGCGCTATCATGCCAAATGGGTGGCATTGGCGGAAAAGCTTCTAGTGCTCCTTGCGACCATTCTGGTGTTTCCCCAGTTTGAAACCTTCTGGATGCGCGGCCTACTGGTTGGGATTAACGCACTTTACTGGAGCAGTTATTGCTATCGCTTTTTTGTTCGGGGCTGCGAGCAGACGATCTCGACCTCAGGGATAAAGGATTGAATCGTGGCTCTCTAGGCTTCTAATATCACCAATTCTATTCACCAGTAGATTTTTAGATCAAAGATCGAAGAGACAGCAAACAGCAATGTAAGTCCTAAATTTGTGGAATTTTACGACTGACTGTTGTAGTCCCGATGGGATGCATCTTGGAATTTAGGAGCGCCGTCTCTTTATAAGCCCCAGCCCCACATGCTCTTCTTTCATAACTTTTCTGCTCTAAATACTTACCCTCTTAAGGCTCTTTTTCAATCTGGAGCGCTGCGATTATCTGGCCTGGTTGGGCTAGCTATCGCCATGGCCTCCTGTGGTTCCTCGCCTCGCATGGCTCAGGAAACTGAGTATTTAGCCGGGTCTCATAGGATCATTGAGCAGGTTTATGCCTATGACGGTCTGGCTAGGGTTCTCTCTGATGAGGAATATTACCAGCGGATCTATACCGTAGAAGCTTACGGTCAGGAGATTGCAAGATTAGAGGGCCTACGGCTCTTGAAGATGAGTGAAGCCGAAAATCTTGTCCACATGTCTCCCAAGAAAGTGGGCGATCTTCTCGCGGTTGCCAGTGATAGTCAAATCTGGATCTTGCAGCCTGGACAGGATGTCATTCACTTCAATCCCTATGGGGAAAACTCTGCTTGGTCTGATGGAGATCAAACTTCTCCTGTGGATGAAACCGAAGAATCCACGCTGTATCCTCGAACCATTAGAGGTGATGTGTCACACGTTGTCTCTGACTTTGATGTCGTGGAGGGTAAATGGCAGATAGATTACATCGACCCCCATAACGCACCGAAGGGCTATAACGCAGACGGCACCGAATTCCCGAAGTCATTAAATCTCCACCGCTTCATCTCAGAAGACCAAGGGAAAACATTTGTTTTGAAGACACTGTTTGTTGAGAGCGAAGGTTAAAACTGGCCCCCAGATATTATTGGCCCATCACGATAAAACTCGCCCAGTCCTTGGGCTCAGGATGTTGCTTACGCACCTGAAGCATGGCCTGACGTAGGGCTTGGGCAGGGGTCAACGTTTTGTTATTGCTGAGGCGCTGATACAGCTCTGTCATTATTTTTTGGGCGGCGCGGTCGTCGCCATCGGCAGTGGAGGCAATGACCGTGGGCACGCCTGCGGAGAGGAATGCCTGGGGCAGGGCAAAGTCGTCACTGTCTTGGCGATCGGCTTGGGCGACAAGGCCTTGGATCGTGACGAGATTGGCCTGGAGTTTGAGACTGAGGATATCCGCCGGGGTAATACCTTCAATGGTTTGGGGATTGGCGAAGGCGATCGCTTCATTCCCGTTGGCAAGCTGCAACTGAGGCACCGCTAGGTGAATGGTTTGAGCGCGGGAGAAGACAGGCGCGATCGCATCCAAGGTCGCGGCTTCTCCCACTAAGGGCTCAACACCTAACAAAGTTGCCACCGCCTCAGTGGCTTCAGCAATGACAGGGCGGCGTCCCAAATTCGGCACAGCAGGATCTCCAGCAACCAGAGCTGTCACAGAGGGGCCGGTGGCTCGGGCTGCGGTCGGTCTGGCAAGGGCTTTGAGGGAAGGCAGGGTGACAAGGCTGTAGCGATCCAGCAAGGCTTTGTTGCTGCCCAGGGGCAATGCCGCAAAGGGGACTCGGCCCAGCTCTGGCGTGGGGACAACCATCACTGTTGCATTGGCATCTTTGGGAAGGGCAGATTTGATGGGTTCAAGCAAGAGCTTTGATAGAGCCGCTAGGCTATTGCGATCGCCTCGGCGGGCAAGGCTGCCGAGGGAGCTATCCAGGGGCAAACGCTTAAAAGTAATATCGCCCTGGGGAGGGACAACCCAAATGCGTAGGGCCTTGTCCTTAAGCTGGCTGCTGCCGGGCGTGGCTTCTTGCTCATTGTCATAGATGACAAAGGTGGCTTGGCTTTGGCTCGCCTGCTGCTGGATTTGGGCCAGGCTTAGAGCTGGGGTAAGAGCTTCACTCTCGGGTTGGCGCAGGTCAAGGAAGGTTCTCAGCAGACGCGATCGCTGCTGTTCCACAACTTCTAAGGCCGCCCCCGTATTCTCCTGAGCCAGTTGGGCATCAACTAAGAGGCGATAGGAATCTTCGACTAGATCGCGATCGTCTCCCTGGGCCGCTTCCAGGCCGATGATCTCCCAGATGCGCGTGGCTTCTTTGAGGGGCTTGATCGCTTCAGCAGGACGGCTTTGTTGCATCAGCACACGCCCCAAGCTGCTGAGGTTAGTTCCCTGAAGGATAGGATTACCTCGCTGCCCCAAGGCAGCAAGAGATTGGCGATAGGCCTGGGTCGCAGGATCGTACTTTTCTTGCTGGGCGTAGATGTCACCGAGGAGATTGAAGCTGACGGCTTTAGCGATATCGAGGCGAGCTTGGGTTTCACTATCTGCGCCGGGTGCCTGTTGAACAGCGAGGGCCTTCTGGGCAAATTTAAGGGCTTCGTCCCACTGAGATTGCTCCTTGGCGATCGCGGCCAGCGCGCTCAGCAAGCGCCCTTGGGCAATAGGCTTGGTGGTCGAGTCTTCCAGGGGGTCAACTAAGGCTAGGGCTTTGTTATAGCTCTCATTCGCTTGCTCCCACTGATCACCCCGGCGATAGAGGTCGCCCATGCTGGTGAGGATTCGGGCTTGGCTCAGGCTATCGTCGCCCGCAGTTGCGATCGCAAGTACTGCCTCGTATTGTGACAATGCCTGCTCCGTTTGATTCAGCTCTTCGTAGAGACTAGCCATGCGGTTGCGCAGACGGCCTTCCAAGATCGGCTCATTGGCTCGCTGGATGAGAATTAGAGCTTTCTCATAGGTGGCGACGGCTTTGCTGGAGCTGCCTGCGTTGGCGTATAGATTGGCAAGGCGATCTAGCAGGACGAGCTTGGCTTCGTCATCCGAGGTGGTTTCGACAATTTTCAATGCCTCTTCGGTGGCGACGATCGCTTTTGGCAATGAACCAACGGCATCGTAGATGTTGCTGAGGCGGTCCAGGATCGCAACGATTTGGCTGGGACGCTGGAGCTCAATCTCGATTGCCAAAGAGTCTTCCAAGGAGCGAATGGCTTCTTCAAACCGATCTACCTGGAGGTAAAGATTGCCCAGGTTGCGCAGGGTGATGGCTTCATTGCCCCGAGCTTTGAGCTGGCGGGAGAGGCCGAGGGAGCGTTCGAGGAAGCCCAGGGCTTCCGGGATGCGATCAGCGGCGGCGTAAAGGGTGCCGAGGTTATTGAGAGTTTTGGCCTCGCCCTGTTTGGCGACATCGTCACTGTTGCTCAGCCCTTGGTAAAGAGCGAGAGCTTTTTGGTAGGCCTGGCTGGAGTCATCGAAGCGATCGCGTCGGTCATGGACTAGACCAATTAGGTTGTAGGTCTCAGCTTGGTTTTTGGGGCGATTTTGTTGCTTCAGCAGCAAGGCTTCTAGGGTGACCAGTGCCGCATCGAATTCACCGTTGGCATACTGGGTCTCAGCGGTTTTAAACAGGGTGCTTTCGGTCGCATTGCCCAGGGGAAAAGCAGGACGGGGAGCAGTAGGTCTTGGGGCCGGGGCTTCGGGTTGGGGAGCTGGCGCTGGATTGGATTCTGGGGTCGGAATTTCAGCCTCATCTGGAATCGGAGTTTCAGCTTCCGGGGTTGGCGGTGCGGTGACGGCGGGGGGGTCTCTGGTGGGTTCTACAACGTCCGGTGTATCTATGGCTGGCGCTACAACATCTTGTGCCTCGGGCGTTGGCACTGAGGGGGCAGCGTTAGCTGGCTCTAAGCCTGGAGATTCTGCCTCAGGACTGCTGGGCAGATTGCTCTCGTTGGGCAGAGCTGGAGGGGCCGGTGGAGCTGGAGAGGTTATTTCTGGTAGATCGAGAGGGAGCGGTGGAGCAGGGATTGCGTCTAAATCTTCGAGCTTAGGCTCCGCTTCTTCTGGGGAGGCGTCTAATGCTTCTACGGGGGAAACGGCTTCTTCGCTCTGAGTTTCTGAGTTGGGAGCTGCACTATCTTGGCCCAGGGCAGGGCTGGATGCCAGGGGCGAAATTAGCAACAGGGTCAACAGGGCAGACACCGGAGAGCGCAGAGCCATAGAAGCGTCCTAAAAGTCTTGTTCTGAAAGGGCGTAAAAAATTATCCCCAATTCTAGTCGTCCATTGGAGCATATTCGTTCCAATGGGTCTGGCATTTCCGCCAGAGGGCTGGGAAAGATTGCCAGAATAACCTGAGTTCGCCAGTCTTAAAACCAACCTCATCCCCTAGCCCCTTCTCCTAAGGGAGAAGGGGAACCGAACGAAGAAATAGGCTTTTTAGAGCCTTAATTTCCCCTCTTCCAAGGGAGAGGGGCCAGGGGTTGGCCTGATCAGGGCAACCGGGGTGAGGGCAGCTATAGCTTTGTCGAACTCAGGTCAGAATAGACTCTACCTCCAAGCTCAAAGCACCTCTATCAGGACAGCCTGGCATACAGGCTGACAAATTTCCCCCGCTAATAAATTCTGCTAACGCTAGGGGCTCAGTCTCCCTGCCCTGGATCGGCTAAAACAAAGCAGAGACAGGAGCCCCGGCCCCTACGATCGCAATGATAGCGGCCTTTACAGCGACACCCAGCGGCCCGCTTCATTGGATTGGTGGGTCAAATCCATCAACCGCTGGGAGGCCAAGCCTTCCACAATGCTGGGACTGAGGGCGCGGCCCTGTTCAATGCCCGTGACCCAGTTGTCCACCACGCGAATGAAGGGGGCTAGGCGACCATCCATGTAGTTGTGCTCAAAGTCAAAATGCTTGGGGATGGACATGGTGGTTAGACTTTCACCCGCGAGGCCGCCCTTGAGCTGGAAGCCGTGGACATAGTCCTTTTGGTTAGCGCTGCCTAGGACCAGGGTGCCGCGATCGCCATAAACCTCCACCCAATGCCCCCGGCCATTGCGGCTGACAGAACTCATGGCCAACTGCACCGGCGTGCCATCTTCCAATTCCAGCGTAATCAGGCATGAGTCATCGGCATCCACAGGCTTAACCTGTCCATCTACTGGATCCAAGCGCTCGGTGATGGCCGTGGTCAGCTTGGCGGAGAGCTGCTTGACTGGCCCCAGCAGCCAGGGGATGTAGTCGAAACTGTGGGAACCCAGCGCTCCCAAAGCTCCACCGCCCTGGGACTTCTGGGCATACCAGTTCCAGGGGCGAGTTTTATCGGCCCGGCTTTCCATGATCCAGTCAATTTTGACCAGGTAAGGCTTGCCCACATAGCCCTGGCTGAGCAGTTCCTTGAGGTACTGCCAGGCCGGAACGAAGCGATATTCGAAGTCCATGGCCGTGACCAGGCCCTTCTCTGCGGCTAAATCTGCCAGAGACTGAGCTTCCTGGGCATTGAGCGTGGTGGGCTTTTCCATCAGCAGATGCTTGCCCGCATTGAGCACATCCGTTGCCATGGGGTAATGCAGGAACGGCGGCGTGGCGAGGCTGACGGCATCCACGTCGGGCAGAGCGAGGACATCAGCGAGGCGAGAGCAGGCTTGGGGGATGTTTTGTTCCTGGGCGATCGCCTGGGCCTTTTCAATCTCCCGGTGATAAACCGCCACCACCTTCGTCTTGGGATATTCCTTAAAACCTGGGATGTGAACCTTTTGGCCAAAGCCCGTGCCCACTACAGCCACGCCCAGCGGTTTTGTCGTAGAAAAGCCCATATCGAATCATCTGTGAACGGCATGAAATGGCTGGGGTTCACCCATTCCCTTCAAAAGCCTAGGGCATTACGCGGCCCAGAGGGTAAATGCTAAAAGCCCCCGCATTCAAACCGTGGAATGCAGGGGCTTTCAGGACCAGTCTGGGGTCAGACAGAAATCTGAGCGGTTAATCAATAGAGATAGAGGTCGGGCCATTACTGCTGCCGCCCCCTGATCCACCGTTGTCATCGTGATTGCTGTCCGCAGCAGCGCCTTGCTTCTCAAGCCAGCTTTTCACCGGGTCTTGGTCCAGGTTGAGGCGTAGCAGTCCCGAGGCTAAACCGCCCATAAATGCGACTGGGCTGTTCATAAGCTCTTTGAACAGGGGGGATAGCTCATCCAAAAACATCGCGGTCTCGCTCCTAGGGCAATTCTTCCATGGTTATCCTAACGCGGGTCCAGGCTTGCAGGGGGATTGGGACGGGCCATATCAATGCCAAAATACGAGCAGTATCGCTACCTAAATGTCTTGCCATGAGCACCACCCAATTGACGATCACCGTGGAATCCAATCCGGAGCAGACTCATCTAGAGAGCCTTGGCGTTTTCAGTTGGCCCACTTGGAGTAAAGAAGCTTCAGAATTCCCTTGGTCCTACGATGCGAAGGAAACTTGTTATTTCCTGGAAGGTGATGTTGTGGTGACCCCGGATGGAGGTGAGCCCGTGAAGATGGGCAAGGGAGATTTAGTCACGTTCCCCGCAGGCATGAGCTGTACCTGGAAAATCCTGGCCGATGTGAACAAGCACTACCAGTTTTCCTAGCTTTATCCGAGGCGTTTGCTGACTTGCCCTGAAATCAAAAAGCCCCGGCTGAAACCTAGTTCAGCCGGGGCTTTTCAAGTACGGAGAAGGGGGGATTCGAACCCCCGATGAAGTTTACACCCCATAACTCCTTAGCAGGGAGCCGCTTTCAACCGCTCAGCCACTTCTCCATGAGCTACGACATTGTAGCAAACAAATCCGCGCCTGCAACATTCTCCTGGGATGACTTTTCTGGATTATCTCTGGGTGCAATAAAACGAAGGCTTTGCGCGTTCCTAATTTGTGAGATTGACCCGAGGCAGACGGTGTTTAAAGCCGCAGAGCACCTCCCAGGAAATCGTTCCCAACAGGGCTGCCCAGTCATCTGCCCCGATGTGGCAAGTGCCTTGGGGACCGCTGGAACTGCCGAGTAAGGTGACGATCGCTCCCGGTCGAAGCTCTGCCCCATCCGGCTCTGCAACATCCGAGACATCCACCATGATTTGGTCCATGGTGATTGAGCCCAATTGAGGCAAGCGTTGACCGTCATACATCACCTCCAATCGATTCGAGAGGTTGCGGGGCACTCCATCAGCATAGCCAATGCCGACGACGGCGACGGTCATATCGCTGGGGGCAATAAAGCGATGACCGTAGCTGATGCCGCTTCCGGCGGCGACGGTTTTGACCTGGGTAATGCGGGCGCGGACTTGGAGAGCAGGTCGGAGTTCAGCTTTGCCCTGTAAGTGAGGCTCGGGGTAAAGGCCGTAGGTGGCCAGGCCAGCACGCACCATGTCGTATTGCAGGCTGGGCTCTTTGAGCAAGGTGGCGGCGGAGTTGGCGAGGTGGAGGCGCGGGGGATTAAAGCCTTGGCTACGGAGGTTAGCGATCGCCGCCTCATAGTTCTGATGTTGCTGTCGCATGACCGTGGGGTCAGGGTCATCGGCGGTGGCCAGATGGGAATAGACGCTGGCAATCTGCAGGCGCGAGACGGCTTGAACCTGGGAGACAAAGGCCGCTGCATCCTGCCAGGGAACGCCTAAGCGACCCATGCCGGTATCCAGAATGATGTGGACGGGGAGAGGCGTTTGATCCAGCGCTTGAAAAGCCTCAGTCTCAATGGCCTGGGCAAACATTTCTAGCTGCTGGGAGCTGCTGAGAGTAGGCTGGATTTGCCATTGGGCAAGGGCTTCAACCTCCATCGCCGACTGGGCTGCTCCCAATAACAGAATGGGGGCTGCAATACCGGCTTGCCTTAGGTCAATGCCCTCAATGACCGTAGCCACACCCAGCCAGGTTGCTCCGGCTGTTAAGGCTGTTTGAGCGACCGTGACAGCGCCATGACCGTAGGCATCCGCCTTGACCACGGCCATAAGCTCTGTGCCGGGCTGGAGTAGGGCTAGGAGTTGGCGAATATTGTGGGCGATCGCATCAAGGTCCACTTCAACCCAGGCTCGCTCTCGCTGGAGATGCTGGCTGTCGCTCTCGGCTTTGCCCTGTCCTGGGGTCCACTGGGCTGAGTTGTGTCCTAGGTCCCTAGGGGCTGGGGACAAAATCTCTGGATTACCGAGGGCGACTGAGCTAGCGGGCTGAGGCTCTGCTTCTGCCATTACTGATGGGGTCTCCGATCGCTTTTCTGCCATGGACTGCTCTCCCTCAGCGATCGCAAGTTCTGGTTTTCTACGAGAGGGCTAAGGTCTGCACCGACTCATGGCTCAGTTTAATGGCCAGACCTAGGGGTAGCAACGGTAAAGCAAGGGCTGCGAGGTAAAAGATGAATGTTTTGCAGGTGGTGGGATGCAACTCCCCCATGAACCTTTACAACAGCTTCTGCAACATCAGATTGCGATTGTAGCGAAACTCACAGGGGAGCCCATATTGCCGTGATAGCATCGGCATTAATTCAATGACATTACTGGGATAGCGCTTCAATGCTCCAACCTAGCGTCCTATGAATAGAGTTTTGGTTCTCAACGCATCCTATGAGCCGTTGAACATCGCCAGCTGGCGGCGTGCGGTTGTTCTGCTGATTAAAGAGAAAGCAGAGCAGGTTGAACATAATGGCAAAATGCTGCGGTCTGATTTCCCGCTGCCTTCGGTCATTCGCCTGCGCAACTACATCCAAATTCCCTACAAAGAAATTCCCCTCACCCGGCGCAATGTTCTCCACCGAGACAACCACACCTGTCAATACTGTGGCTATACCGGTGAAGGTTTGACCCTAGATCATGTGATTCCGCGATCGCGCGGTGGCAAGGAAGTCTGGGACAACATGACCACGGCTTGCGTGCGTTGCAATGTAAAAAAAGGCAACCGCACCCCCAGGGAAGCAGAAATGCCCCTAAGCGTTACTCCACGACGACCCTACAGCAGCTTGCATTTTGAAGTGGTGCGCCATCTCAACAGCGGCAATAACCAAGAATGGCGCAAGTACATGATTGGTTTAGAGGATCGCTCAGCTTCATGAATTAACTGTCCAAGCTTCCGTGAGCTGAACTCTATTCAATTTTTAGATTGATAAGCGAAAGGCTGGAGCTGTCTGTGACAGTTCCAGCCTTTCTAAGTTAAGAGGGGCGTAAGCCTTCCCTTAAGCAGCAGTTGTCATATTGATGTGCTCAAGGATTTGAGCAGAGGTGGGTTCCTTTTTGTTGAAATTCCCGAGGCTGCGGGCAACATGCTCCATGCGGCGACTGTAGGTCTTGTCATCGCACATGGGCTTTTGTGCCACGGTTGCCCATGCCGGAGGAGTCGCAGCATCAGTTGCACCAAGCTTGGTGCTGGTGCTGGCACTCAAATGGGCCATGATCCTTGCTTTGCGAGCCTGAGGGGTTAAACCGCCTGAAGCCTGGGATTGGAAGGAGCCCATGCTGAAGGAGCTGCCGGTCAAGCCAGGCATCTTAAAGCCAAGCGGAGCAGCGATGCGAGAAGAAATGCCCGAAGCCAGGTCAGACACCAAACTAGACTTGTTGCTGGCATCCGTGGCGGCAAAGCCGCGCATCAGCGCCAAAGAACGGTTGAAGGTGACGTTGGACACCCCGACTTGAGTGGTTGCAGAGCGGGCATAGGGGACCGTATCTTCCCCAAAGCTCTCGCTATATTCAACGCTTTCAACGTAGGAGCGAATCTCAGCGTCGAGACCTTCGTTGCAGTAGCGCTGAACATGCTCCGAAACCTCGGCTTGGTTCAGCGGTGCCCGCCCGAGGAAATGCTTGAAGTTCAGCTCAATGAAACGATATTGGGAGGAACTTTCAAAAAATTTCTTGCGATACAGGTCGGACTGCCCCACTGCCAGGACAAAATCCCTCAGAGAGAAATTACCCTCGCGAAGCTGCGATTCAGCAGAAATGAGGCGTTCACTCTCCGCTAGGTGAGCATTGCCTAGAACCTGGCGATACACCGAACGGATCACCGCTTGCAAATCACCTTCAGTTGCATTTTTGCTCAGCTTGATCTGCTCAGTGCTAACCCATAAAGCCATTTTGGTATTCCTCCAATAATTTATGACGTCTATCGATACCTCTCAGCCCAGCTAGCGATACGTTGAGGGATTTCAAACGGATTGCTCGCTGGAACGATGGGGCCTGGAAAGAATTAAGAGTCTGAGTCTCTTATTTCAAGAGCATGGATCTGTTCTTCCGGCTTTTGTGGGGTATCGTTTTCCACGCTTCAGTTCTCCAGCGAGATAATAGAAGTTTCTTAATGGTCTTTATTGTGCCTTATTGCTGGGCAACTCCAGCGATTACATCAACCTTTGCAATAGAGCAACATAAGTCCGAAGCGGATTGCTCTTAAGCCGAAGGCAGCGATCGCATCCCAGTCATCTCTGCTCCTGCGGTCCTGCGCGTGAGCTAGAAACAGAAGAATCCCTTACTCTGATAGGGACTGAAAACATGGCATGCCCCTTCAAGACAAGCTGCTACCATCCACGCAAGGCAAGATCCCTACAGATTTTTGACGAACGGACAAATCAACGGAGGGGAGCCCCACAGCGACATAAACCTGATTAGCCAGTTCCACTGGCTGGACGGGACCGTCGTCAGTGTAGTTATGCCTGAGGTGTGGCGATCCGGTATTAAATACCTATGCAATGGGTGAGAAGACCGACCCTTGTAAAGCGGGCTCCCTTCCTACAATAGGCACAAGCGTTCCTGGCGGACTGACTCTATGCAACCTAATAATCCTGAAAAGTTCACAGAAAAGGCCTTCGAGGCCATTCAGTCCGCATCCAATGTTGCTCAACAGGCAAAGCAGCAGCATTTGGAAAGCGAACATCTATTTAAGTCATTGCTAGAGCAGAATGGCTTAGCCACCAGCGTCTTCAACAAGCTAGAGCTGGACCTACAGCGCTTAACGAACCACACCGATCAGTTTATTAACAAGCAACCTAAGGTTTCGGGCGGGAGTGGTGACATCTACTTAGGTCGCTCCTTTAGTAGCCTGCTCGACAATGCAGAGGAAGCCCGTAAGGACTTTGGCGATGACTACATTTCTATTGAGCATGAGCTGCTCGCCTTCGCCAAGGATGGTCGCTTCGGTAAGAACTTTTTCAAGACCTTCAACCTCACTGAAGAGAGTCTGAAAGAAACGATTGTGCAAATCAGGGGGAATCACAGAGTGACCGATCGCAATCCAGAAGTGAAGTACGAGTCTCTTGAGAAGTATGGCCGTGACCTGACGGACTGGGCCAAGCAGGGCAAGCTGGACCCAGTGATTGGTCGCGATGACGAAATTCGCCGCACAATTCAGATTCTGTCTCGGCGTACCAAGAATAATCCGGTGCTGATTGGTGAGCCCGGCGTGGGTAAGACGGCGATCGCCGAAGGCCTAGCCCAGCGCATCGTTAACGGTGATGTGCCCCAGTCGCTCAAAGACCGCACCCTGATTTCCTTAGACATGGGTGCCCTGATTGCTGGGGCCAAGTTCCGAGGGGAGTTTGAGGAACGCCTCAAGGCGGTGCTCAAGGAAGTGACGGAATCCGAAGGCAAAATCATCCTCTTTATCGACGAGATCCACACCGTTGTGGGTGCGGGTGCCAGCCAGGGCTCAATGGATGCTAGCAACCTGCTGAAGCCGATGCTGGCCAGGGGCGAGCTGCGCTGCATTGGTGCGACGACCCTGGATGAGTACCGCAAGTACATTGAGAAGGATGCGGCTCTGGAGCGGCGTTTCCAGCAGGTCTTTGTTGATCAGCCAACTGTGGAGGATACGATTTCGATTCTGCGGGGCTTGCGCGATCGCTATGAGGTTCACCATGGTGTCAAAATTTCTGATAACGCCTTAGTTGCATCAGCAGTGCTTTCGACAAGGTATATCAGCGATCGCTTCTTGCCCGATAAGGCGATCGACCTTATGGACGAAGCAGCGGCTCGTCTCAAGATGGAAATCACCTCCAAACCCCAGGAACTGGATGAAGTGGATCGCAAGATCCTTCAGTTAGAAATGGAGCGTCTGTCCCTGCAAAAGGAAACCGACACTATTTCCCTGGAGCGCCTCGAACGCTTGGAGCGAGAGATGGCGAACCTGAAGGAGCAACAAACTGGCCTCACCGCCCAGTGGGATTCTGAAAAGGACATCATCACTGAGCTTCAAGGGATTAAAGAGGAGATTGATCGGGTCAATATCGAGGTGCAGCAGGCCGAACGAAACTACGATCTCAACCGTGCAGCAGAACTAAAGTTCGGAACGCTCAATGCCCTACAAGGCAAGCTCCAGATGGCGGAGTCCAAGCTCAGCAGCGCCCAAACCAGCGGTAATACGCTGTTGCGGGAAGAAGTCACTGAGTCGGATATCGCCGAGATTATTTCTAAATGGACTGGCATTCCAGTGTCTAAGCTAGTGGCGTCCGAGATGGAAAAGCTCCTCGCCTTAGAGAGCCAACTGCACAATCGAGTCATTGGCCAAGATGAAGCAGTGACATCAGTTGCTGACGCAATTCAGCGTTCCCGAGCGGGCCTGTCCGATCCCAACCGTCCCATCGCGAGCTTTATCTTCCTGGGTCCCACTGGCGTCGGCAAAACCGAGCTAGCGAAGGCGTTAGCGGGCTTTATGTTCGACACCGAAGAAGCCATGGTGCGCATCGACATGTCCGAGTACATGGAGAAGCATGCCGTTGCTCGTTTGATTGGTGCACCTCCAGGCTATGTGGGCTATGACGAGGGCGGTCAGTTGACTGAAGCTGTGCGTCGCCGTCCCTATAGCGTCATCCTGTTTGACGAGATCGAGAAAGCTCACCCCGATGTGTTTAACGTCATGCTTCAGGTGCTGGATGACGGTCGCGTCACCGACTCCCAAGGCCATACGGTGGACTTCACTAATACGATCATCATCATGACTTCAAATATTGGCTCCCAACACATCCTCGATGTGGCAGGTGAGGATCAATATGATGAGATGCGCAGTCGGGTGATGGAGGCGATGCGCGGTCACTTCCGCCCTGAGTTCTTGAACCGCATTGATGACACGATTATTTTCCATGGCCTCAAGCTGGAGGAGCTGCGAGAGATCGTCAAGATTCAGGTGAAGCGGTTGGCCCAGCGTTTGGATGACAAGAAGCTGGCGCTGAAGTTAAGCGATGCAGCTTTGGACTTTGTGGCTGAGGTGGGCTTTGACCCAGTTTATGGGGCGAGACCTTTGAAGCGGGCGATTCAGCGGGAATTGGAGACTGCTATTGCCAAGTCCATTCTGCGAGGTGAGTACAGTCCTGGAGACACCATCTTTGTGGATGTTGAAAATGAGCGCTTGAGCTTTAAGCGGTTGGCTGCGAACTTGGTGGCGGCTGAGTCGGTATAGGCCATGCGGAGATTCGCTGATTAGCGCTTCAGAAACCCGGTGTTTTAAAAACACCGGGTTTCTTGTATTTGACGCTATCGTGGGGGTACAGAGGCTTAAAGGTGATATTGCGAGGTCATTCCCAGCTATGGTAACCAGCGCACCAAAATCGACTACGCCTCTCACGGGTGAGAAGCGGGTGACGTTCCATAACCTGGATTGGCAGGCTTACCAGCAAATTCGCCAAGCCTTGGAAGAGCGCTCTGTTGCTCGGCTCACTTACGATCGCGGCTCCTTAGAAATCGTTATGCCCCTTGAAGTTCACGAATTCTCAGCGCGAATGATTGAGCTGTTCATTCGAATTCTAGTGGTGGAGCTGGGCTTGCGGATGAAGACGATGGGCTCGACGACGCTGGACCGAGAAGATTTGGATCGAGGGGCACAGCCAGATAATGGCTATTACATTCAGAATTATGCTGCTGTTGCTGGGCGAACTGTAGATTTGAGTCAAGACCCGCCGCCGGATTTGGTTGTGGAGGTGGATATTAGCCACAGTGATTTGGATAAGAATGCGCTGTATGCGGCGATGGGGGTGGCGGAGTTTTGGCGGTTTGATGGCAGTGAGTTGCGTATCTATGGTCTGGAGGAGGGACAGTATGAGGAGCAGGAGGTGAGCCCGACGTTTCCGTTGATTGAGAAGACAGATTTGTATCGGTTTTTGGCGATGGCGAAACAGGATGAGGTGGAGGCAGAGGTTGAGTTTCGGGCCTGGGTGCGCGATCGTCAGTAACCCTGCACAGCAAAACGCCATCCAGCAACGCAGTAATCGTGACCCCATCCCCAATGTAATTCCAACCGTAGGGACGAACTGCCGTTCGTCCTGCCCTGGGGTAAAACAGTCGGATAATCGAGATGGTTGGGAGATAGACAATCAATCCCTATTCGCGGGCCTGTTGTAAATACAAACGGTCCCGAAACCAGCTCGCTGGGTTGCTGACGATGTATTGCCGAATCGTTTGGAGAGCGGTTTCGTTGCGGATGATGTGGTCGTAGAATCGCCGCTGCCACACGGGAGTACCGGGAGTTTGACGGATTTGATTGATTTGCCGGGCGGTGGTGGATTTGAAACCAGCCATCAAGGATGAAATCGATTTGGGCCGCATTGATGGTGTGACTGGAACGATGCTCTGTTTAAGCGACTGTTGGTTGGAAGGGTTTTGTAAATTGATTGTTTCGGGGTTTGGTTGTTGGGGGAGTTTTTTGGGGCGGTTGGGGGCTGGGGAGGACGACCGGCGGGTCGTCCCTACGGGGGCGGCTGGGATTTCGATGATGGCGTGGAAATGGTTGGGCATGACGACCCATTCGTGGAATTGAAATTCGGGGCGTATTTGTTGGGAGCGCCGCCATTCATAATCCACAATTTCACCCAGCTCATTGAGCTGCATTTGCTCTGCCGTGATGTCACCAAACAAACACTGGCGCTGGTGAACACAGGTGGTGATGAAATAGAAGCCTGCACTGCTGTAATCATGTCCCGATAGCCGCATAGAACGACGATGATGGCGATCGGGATTATAGGTCATAGTCATCCAGCAGCAATTTCAACCCAGAATGCCCATTTCCCCAGAAACCATATCCATCCATGGTAGGGACGACCCGCCGGTCGTCCCTACCATGCCCCAAGCCTAACCCAGGCAACAAAAATTGATCGCGCTACGCGCGGAGAGGGAGACAGCCAGGGTAAAACAGCCAAGAAAAAAGTGCGCAAAGCGCAAGAGGGCAAAAGCGCAGAGGGCTAAGTCCTCGGGGCAACGCAGGCAACCCGAAAACCGAAGCTGAAGCTGCGGTTGGACGGACCATACCAGTCGCGACGCGCGGAACGGCAAAACCTAGGACCGTCGAACCAGGAGCCGCCACGTTGTATATACATCTTTTTGTTGGAATTCTTTGTCCAGCTAGAACCATCTGTAGGGCAACCTTCGTAGTTGTTATGCCATCCGTCTGAGCACCATTCCCAAACATTGCCATGCATGTCACCCAAGCCAAAAGCATTCGGAGGAAAACTGCCCACCTCACTCGTCTCCCCTCGATACTGCCCTTCAGGCTCTTGAGCATAGGTGCCGTTACCGTCGTAGTTCGCTAAGTCAGGGGTGATTGTCTGGCCAAAGTGAAATGGTGTTGTGGTCCCTGCACGACAGGCATATTCCCACTCTGCCTCACTAGGCAGTCGATAGCCCCTACCACTCCTGTCCGATAGCTTTTCACAAAAGGCCACCGCATCATTCCAGCTCACCTCCTCCACCGGATGCTTCTTCCCCTTAAAATCCGATGGATTCTGACCTATTACAGCCTGGTATTGAGCTTGAGTGACCACAAACCGTCCCACAAAGAACTCTGGCACTGTCACCTCATGCTGCGGCCCTTCATCATCATCTCGCTCTTTCTCATCCTCCGGCGAGCCCATGACAAATCTTCCCGCTGGAATCCGCACCATCTCCAGCACCACCCCATCACCTAGATCTTCCTCAAAAAACTCCGCCTGCCCCGGCTCCCGACTCACCTCCTGCCCTGTTCGATCAACCGTCACCACCTCAAACTCAAACTGCTTTAGTTCCAGCCCAAAAACAGACCGCTCCATCTCCACTGGTTGTGGCTCTGGCTTCGGCTCCAAGAAACAACCACATCTCTCGCCCCCGTTGCCTCAGCCTCTTGTCTAGCTTGTTGCTCACCCTGCTGACCCCAACCGCCCTGCGCCCGCAAACCCGCAATCCGCTGCAACGCCCGCAACGCCGTCATATCCCGCCCCTGCGCCGCCACAACCACCCTGATCCAAATCTGCTCCGCCAGCTCCAGCTTCCCCTCAACCTCAGCCTCATAGGCATCCGTCCTTAGCAACGCAATATCTGCCAACGTCGCCCGACTCGGCTGCAAAATAAAATGCAACTTCTCCGCCGGATCCGCCCCAATCCTGGGCCGCTGCTCCGGCACCTTGCCATACTGCCCACACAACTGCGGAACTCGATCGCGTAAATACTGCCCCAACCGCTCCACCGTCGCGCAATTGCGCTCCCCACTCAGCCGCAACGCCTCTAGCAACGCATAGGTAAAGGCCCCATGGCCCAAGGCCTCAATCTACCAAGACTTCTCCGTCGGCCCACAAGACGACACCGTAATAATCCCTGGCTGCTCATTCACATCCAGATTGCCTGCATCCCGCGCCCCTTCCGTCCGGCAAGCATCCAGCAACAAAATCACATTGTCTGCCCCCGATTTCGTCAGCCGCTGACGAATGTAATTGACCGAAAGCGCGGTTCGTTCCACCGCCCTAGGGTTAGCATCCTGCGGCATCAAATAGGGCTGATTGAGATGCTAACCGCCATGACCCGCAAAAAAGAACCAGCAATTATCCCCCTTCTCCAAAAACGGCTGATTAAACCGATCCTCCAACAGCGAAATCAGATTCCCCACCGTCGGCTGAGTCGAAATTCTATCCCCATTGGGCAACTCCTGTTCCGGCGAGTCATCCGTAAACAGCCACACCCCCTCAAACTTCGCCTCATCAACAAAGAAATCTCGCATCGCCTCCGCATCCCGCTTCGCACAAGTCAGCGGCGCAAAATTCGACGGCACATAATCATTAATGCCAATAACAAAAGCCCAATTGCGCGACATGGAGGATTAAGCGTCCTTCTGCTTCTTAAACTTCAGCGTCATCGCGCCTTTACTCCCCGTCTTGATGCCAGAACCCATCAGACTCAACTCCCCCTCACCATTCACCTCCACTGTCAGCTCCACCTCCTCCAACTCCATCCCCGCCACATCGCCAGCGCTCTCCAAACCATTGCGCAACGCCCGGCCCATCACCGACAAAAACTGCTTCAGCCCCTGCTCCAGCTTCACCGCAGGCACCCGCATCCGCCCAGCTTTAGCAGCCCCACCTCCCTTTGAAATTCGCTCAGGAGAAGTCTCATAGGGGCTGGGCGGAATATTCCAACCGCGACTGCCATCTCGACTGCCATCCCGCATCGGCTCCCTAGTCGGCTGCGGTGCTGGAGAAGACCCCGCAGGCGAAGCTTCATCGGTCACAATCCAAATGTAATCGTCTGACATCACAGGGGCTGAAAGAGGGAACAGCTAGATTTAGGTAATTCTCG
>CALECT010000094.1 GCA_937949725.1 uncultured Pseudanabaenaceae cyanobacterium | reverse complement strand
CGGCAGGAATCCAAGTCGCCATGGTTTGGAGCAGGGCAGGAATGGTTTCATCTTCGCGAAACTCTAGCTGGGTTTCGCGGGTCCCCAAATAGCCCGAGTCTGTGAAATTGGTCAGCATGCGCTGGAGGGCAAACCAGACTGCGGTCTCGAATTCCCAAGCCTTGCCCATAGATGACTGGGCAGCAATGGATCGCAAGGCCCAAAAGAAACTGTTGCGGACGATAGAGCCCTGCTTTTTATAAGCGGGGACATCATCGGCATGGATATAGAGAATGTCCTCTTCAATCCAGGTACGCAAGGTCGACTTCTCCTGACGGGGGCTCGTCTCTATTGTAAGAGTCGCTAATCCTGGGGGCCTCCCTTTTTGCGATCGCAAACTTGCCATGCAACAGATTCAGCTTGACCAATTACCCTATGAGACGGTCTCTCACAACTCAGCCATTCAGAAAAAGGTGCTGCTACGCGCGGGGACATTGCCCCATCTGACGAATTTTGCCCAGGCCTATTTTGAACCGGGTCAGGTCGCAGATAGCCACGCCCACCCCGATATGAATGAAGTGTTTTTTGTTCTATCGGGCTGCGGTGAAATCTTGGTGGAGAAGACCTGCTATCAGCTAATTCCGGGGGCTTGTATTGTGGTGGAGGCTGGCGAATTTCATGAGGTCAGGAACTCTGGTATAGAGGTCTTGGTACTGAGCTACTTCGGTTTAATCACTTAAAAGATTTCGAATGCCTCTAGAGATATTAAGGAGGCCAATTCAGTCAGCAAACTAGACATATTGAAATTATTTTTTAGTTACCGAAATTACACTGACTCTGTTCTTTTTTGGCTAAGCGAAAACGATGAATTTCCCAGCAATAAAATTGCCGGATTACTACACAGAATCTACGCATTAACGCAAAGATTCAAGCATTTTGGCTGTCCGTAAAATGGCTGAACCAGGAGAGAAGAGCAGCTACTAAGATGTGTAACATCCGCGCTCAAACCTTCGGGTTATAGCCTTATCTTAGGGAACATAAGAGGGTCAGCCTTAATTGAGTGACTTCGGCGAACAAAACCCATAATTTTTCTGGATGAAGTTCAAGAACCAGCAATTTCTTGGTTGCTTTCTTTCCAGTTTTGAGGTTTCGTTGAGGCTCACATTTAGGGTTGATTGGAGAGGCTATATCGCCACCAGAAATCCTGTACAGCGGTAGCGATCGTGCTTGCGATCAGCCTTGATTCTCACCCTGAGGTATCTACCTCGTTTAGAAGTCTTGATTTAGGGGATCTAATGAATTTAACGAAGCGATGTATCGCCGAATGTCTAGGAACTGCCTGGCTCGTCCTAGGTGGTTGTGGTAGTGCTGTATTTGCAGCAAATTTTGTGGACGGAGATGGGGTAAATACCTTGGGCCTAGGCTTTCTAGGGGTCTCACTGGCTTTCGGTTTAACCGTGTTGACCATGGCCTATGCCATCGGCCATATCTCTGGTTGTCACCTAAACCCAGCAGTCTCTTTTGGACTCTGGGCGGGTGATAGGTTCCCTGCCTCTGAGCTATTGCCTTATATCGCTTCCCAGGTTGTCGGTGCCATTATTGGCGGTGGCATTGTGTACGGCATTGCTAGTGGTGCTCCAGGCTTTGAGCTTTCAGGGTCAAACCCCTTAGCCACAAATGGCTTTGGAGCTCACTCTCCTGGAGGCTATGGCCTTCTGGCTTGCTTAATTGCTGAGGTCGTTCTGACCTTTGTTTTCCTGATTGTGATTCTAGGTGCGACAGATACCCGTGCCCCTGCAGGCATGGCTCCTGTGGCCATTGGTCTTTGCTTGACCCTGATTCACTTGATTAGCATCCCCATCACCAATACTTCTGTGAATCCAGCTCGCAGTACGGGCGTGGCAATTTTTGCGGGAGCAGAGTTATTTAGTCAGGTTTGGCTGTTTTGGCTTGCGCCCATTGTGGGAGCGATCGCAGCTGGCTTCTTCTACAATCTATTCTTTTCCATCGAGGGACAGTCTGCTCCCTCCATGCGCGAGAAGCTTGCAGATTAGAATCCTCCCGGCAAAGACGGTTACACTCTGATTTCGTTTATTCCTTAGCCATTCTGGAGTCCCACACAGCTCTCCAGGATGGCTATGAGAATATGCTGTTAGGGGTGTCCCATCTTTCTAATTAGCCTCCTTTATCGTGAGCAGAGGTTCTCGGCTCCAGGAAGCTCAATAGAAGAAGGCCCTGCCATTGATTCAATGGCAGGGCCTTCTTCTATTTGGTGTGCTGCTTGCATTGGCCATTGGACTAATCGAGCAGATAAGCGGCCGCATTCAATTCACCTTTGAGCACCGTGATGGCCTTACCCGAGAGGCTAACTCGCTCTCCCTTCGCTGCCACCTTAACCGTGCCCCCCCGCTTGGAGGCTTGGTAGCCCACTAGCTCTGTCTTATTAAGCCTTTGGCTCCAATAGGGACCGAGACAGCAGTGAGCAGAGCCGGTGACGGGATCTTCATCAATTCCCATGGCCGGGGCAAAGAAACGAGAGACAAAGTCATAGTCGTCGCTGTCACTGGGAGCTGTGACAATGACCCCCCCTGGGGTGATGCCTTTAAGGCGAGTGAACAGAGGGTCGAGCTGTTTGACGGCGGCTTCGCTGCCCAATTCCACCAGCCAGTAGTCCAGCGTTTTGTTGTATTCCACCTGGCTGACATCACAGCCCAAAGCCTCTCCGAGGCCAGCTGGGGCCTCTGTTGCAACTGTAGGAGCTGCGGGAAAGTCCAGCTCGATCCAGTCATTCTCGAAGCGAGCCGTGAGCTTTCCGCTGCGGGTGATGAATTCTGCAGGTTGATTGATCGCCAGATAGCCCTCGGTCCAGAGCACATAGGCCGTGGCCAGGGTGGCATGGCCACAAAGGTCCACTTCGATGGTGGGGGTGAACCAGCGCAGATGGTAGCCGTCTTCCTTGTGAATCGCGAAGGCCGTCTCCGAAAGGTTCATTTCGGCAGCGAGATGGCGCATCCAACTATCCGGCTTGGGCTCATGGAGAACGCAAACCGCAGCAGGGTTACCACCAAAGGGGCGATCGCAAAAGGCATCCACCTGGAGGATCGGCAGGGCTGTGGTTCTGGCCATGAATCAGTCTCGGGAAGTTGATTTATTAAACAGAGTCGCTGGTGGTGGAAAAGCTCAGCATCTCATTGCCACCCTTTTGCAGCTCATACTCAACCTGCATGATTTTGGGGGCGAATCCTAACGACTGCAACATTCTGCAAACCGGCTCCACATCCGTTGATGGTTGGGAGGTTAAAGTTCGCAGCGGGGAAATGCGTATTTCACGGTCCACAAGGTATAGCTTATGGGCGTGATGCGCTGGAAGAACTGACCAGGGACTGGCTGAGGTTATTCGTAATACCGTTGCTCTAGCCAAACTCTAACTTCGTGAGCCGTCGCAAAATTATGGGTTTGCTGGCAATGGGGATCGTAGATGCTGTAATGGCCATGACCCTGGGCATCACGCCACCATTTCACCTGGGGCTGGCCATCATCAATCAAGCCTTGGACCAGACTTGACCACAGCCGTTGTGCGGAGGTGCTGAACTTTGTGGCGAGGGCCTTTAAGCGCCCAAGCGGAATGGGCGTGGCAGAAGGTCGAAGTTCGTTGTGGGTCGTCACAGCGACGACTCGATTGGAGCGCTCTTGCTCTTGGAACGGATTGAAGGCACTGGTGTTAAAACCTCCCATGGAAACCTCCTGGTTTGGATTGGGATTAGCTCATGGGGCCATTGTTACGAGCTTCGCCTCGCCATAACAGATGCAGTCAAGCTAGATTGTAATGAGTACAATTTGGCTTTAGAAAACTGTTATGGCTACTCCATCCCGAACTGTACTGCAATCTCTTTTATCCAATCTGCGCCGTTGCATTTAAGGCTCTATGCAGCTCACTCCCATCACAGATCAGACCGATCGCAATCTCTACCAGCAGGTCGCCGATCGCATGGAGGCAGCCATTCAAGAAGGGACCTTGCAACCCGGCGATCGCCTCCCTTCGGTCCGCAAGCTCCACCGCCAACTCACCGTCAGCATCTCAACGGTCCTTGAGGCCTACCGCTTGCTAGAAGACCGAGGCCTCATCCAGGCTCGGCCCCAGTCCGGCTATTACGTAAAGGCAACGGCCCTCTCTTCTCCGCCGGAACCGATGCCCTACGCCCCACCGGAACAGGCGAGGCAGGTTGACAACTCCTTGGCATTCCAGCTGATGCAGGCCGTGCGTCAGCCCGGAACGGTACAGCTAGGGGCTGCAATTCCAGCCATGGAGTTGTTGCCCCTCAAGGCGCTCAACCGCCTCATGGGACAAGTCTTGAGAGACGACCCTGTGCTAGCCCATTCCTACGACGTGCCGCCGGGCTGCGAGCCCCTGCGCCAAGCGGTGGCTCGGCGACTGATGGATGCGGGTTGTACGATTTCGCCAGAACAGATTGTGACGACCAACGGGACGTTTGAGGGGGTCTATCTGTCGCTCATGGCCGTGACAAAGCCTGGGGACACTGTCGCGATCGAGTCTCCGACGTATTACGGCCTCCTGGAAGCGCTAGAAAGCCTCCACCTCAACGCCCTGGAACTATCGACCAATCCTCGCGATGGCCTTTGTCTAGATGCCTTAGAGGCCGCCCTGAGGCGTCAGCAGGTCCAGGCCTGCGCCATCGTTTCCAATTTCAGCAATCCCCTGGGAAGCTGCATGGATGATGCCAAGAAGCAGGCCCTAGTGGCCCTAATGAATCGCTATGACAAGCCACTGATTGAAGATGACATTTACGGCGATTTGCACTTTGGGCCAACAAGACCGAAGGCCATTAAAGCCTTTGATACCGAAGGCTTAGTGCTTTATTGCAGCTCCTACAGCAAGACCCTTTCACCGGGACTCCGCATCGGCTGGACCGTACCGGGGCGTTACCAAAGCAAGGTGGAGCAACAGAAATGGGTGATGAATCAGACCACGGCGATCGCCCCTCAGCTCACCGTTGCGGCCTTCCTAGCCAATGGCGGCTATGACAGACACCTCAGGCATCTTAGGCGGCTCTACCAGGCCCAAATGGCGAAGATGACCCAGGCCATTTGCGAGTGCTTTCCGCCAGAAACGCGACTGACCCGTCCGGTCGGAGGGCATGTGCTGTGGGTGGAGCTCCCCCAGGAATGCAGTGCCATGATGTTGCACCAGGAAGCCCTAGAACGGGGAATTAGCATTGCGCCAGGAGAAATCTTTTCACCGTCACGCAGCTATAAAAACTGCCTGCGATTAAACACCAGTGCTCCCTGGAGCCCAAAGATTGAGCAGGCCATGGTGACCTTAGGCCAGTTAATCCAGGCCCAGCAAACCTAAGCGGAGATTCGATTCACCTCCATCTCTGCGATTAAGAGAGTGATGCTGGCAGGATGCGATTGACAATGCCATTGACTGACTGCTTTAAAGCCCGCTTGCGACGCCATTTCTGGAAGTGGCGATCGTACTCTTCTCCCTTGAGACCATAAGTGCGTCTGCCCTGCATCGTCAGTCCCATGCCCCAACCAACAATGACGTAGAGAGAGAAACCTAGACCGCCCCCAGCCATGAGGTCCAGCACTACCAGAAATCCATTGACAATCAAATATTTGGTACCGCTCTGCTTGAAGCGCTGCTGGCGGTACTGATCAAATTGTGCTTCGAGTCCAAGCTGGTCTTTCCGCAGCAGCCAAGCCTGTTCAGCTTCATCCAGTTCTTGAGGCGTGAAGCCCATCTCATCGGCAATCTCCATCAATTGAGCCCGACTCAGGTCATCTTGCTCATGGGTTTGGCGGGTTATTGCCAGCCGAAGAATTTGCTGGACATCATCTTGACTGTACTGGTTGCCCATGGTGATTCGCGGATGGGGGAACGGCTCAAACTCAAACCGGCTGAAGTCTTGGGTAAGCCAATCGACAAGCTCTCTGTATCTTTAAGCTTGGCACAGTTTCCTACGAGATCGAGTGGGGCTCTCCGGTGGCAAAGGGCGGATTCCCAGCCGAAAGACAGAGCATTGGTAATGCGACACTATTGAGTTTGAGCCTCGTTAAGTTAGGAAATAGATACAAAACTTGAGGAATGCTACGGAGTAAAAAAGTTTTTTTGTAAGGCGGCTACACCTGGAAGCGACCTCAGAGTAAGCGATTTGGCTTAGACGTGACCCAGATCACTAAGCGATGTAGCGTATGAAACGTCCAATAGTGACGTATAACAGTCATATTGTAGATGGCTCAACTTTAGCCGAGTCATCAACAGGGAACACACAGTTAACCGACAAAACCTTTCTAGGATTTGTCGGTTTTTTTTGTCTAGATTTTGACCTGCTCAAGTTTGAGCCAAGTTTACAGCATGGGTTTAGCGCAAACTGCCCATCGTATTTCGCCAAGTTAGCTCTTTGCAGAGGGTTTCCAAGGCACGTTGTTCTTCATGTCGGAAAAGCTGGAATTCAATCAGTCCTTGGAGAACTTGCTCAGTGAGATCAGCGGCAAAGCTACCGCCGTAGCGCAGAAGTAAGTTGTAATAGCGGAATTGTGGATTCTCGTAACCATCTAGGTGGAAGCGGTAGATTTCGTCATCGCTCATGCAGGCAGCAGGAGCATTTACCGCGACCACTTCCCGAGGGATTCCTTGCTCACCATGAATGGTTGCGCCCTCTCCTGTTAACTTGCCAATGAGAACAATTCCTAAGAGAGTCCGGGTTTCGTTAATCAAGTCTGGAGCGAAAACGGGGTCCGGCTCACTGGACAAGCGAGGGCCGTTGTTCAAGAACATGGGGTTGAGCAACTGGGAATTGTAGACAATGCCCACAACGGGGTTGCGATCGCCATTGCCCAACTTAACGAAGCTACCAAAGCCACAATCATCAGGCTCCGGGGGGTGACCGACGCTCATGCGATCGTGGAGCTGAACCACATAGTCACAGTGAGAGTTGGACTTGACGACTTTGCCTAGCTCTAGGCAGTCACTGCCCGCTGCATCCTTGAGGAAGACCATTTGCTAAATTCCACCGACAATGGCAATAGCACAAGTGTACCTACGAAAGGTGCTGAATATGGGATTTTATGGGGGAGAGATTAAGCAATAGCCAAAAGCAGGGTGCATCACAACCGAGCTGTTTAGAGCAGATCTTGATACTTAGGGTTCTCGCGAATTTGCTTGAGCAGAGGCTTGATCTCTTGGGTGCGTGACTTATCCACAATGAGAGTGGCTTTTCCGGCGCGCACTACAACAACATCCTTGAGACCGATAGTGGCGACTAGCTCACCGTCATCCTGGGTGTAGAGAATGCAGCCATCGCTATCGGTGTTGACATGCTGGCAAAGCTCAACGTTGGTGTCAGCTTCTTTCTTCAGCAAACGCTCGATCGCATTCCAGTCCCCCAGGTCATCCCAACCAAAGGTAATGGGTACCACGCAGGCCTTATCTGTCTTCTCCATCAAGGCATAGTCAATGCTCAGCTTGGTCAAGCTGGGATAAGCATCAATGCCCTTATCTTCTAGGGGACCCATGATTTCCGGAGCATGGGTGCGCAGCTCGGCCAAAGCGGTGGCGATTTGGAAGATGAACATGCCACCGTTCCAGCTAAAGCGGCCACTGTCGATGAATTCTTGGGCTTTGGGTGCATCGGGCTTTTCGGTGAAGCGGCTCACCTTGTGAGCTGGGAGGCCACCAAACTCCCCCAGGGCGTCGCCCTGCTCGATGTAGCCATAGCCCGTGGAGGCAAAAGTAGGCTTGATCCCTAAGGTGGCTATCGCCCCCTGCTTCTCACTCAGTTCCGCAGCAGCATTGACGGTCTCGAAGAAAGCTTGCTCATCCTCAATCCAATGATCCGCTGGGAAAAACCCCAAAATAGCCTCTTCGCCATAGTGCTTTGCAGCTTCCAAAGTCGCCCAAGCAACGGCAGGGGCAGTGTCCTGGGCCTGGGGCTCCACCAGCAAATTGCGCTCAGGCATTTCAGGTAGCTGCTCGCGCACGCCATCAGCGAGGTGGGAAGCCGTCACCACCCAGACATCATCCCAACTACCAGTCATGGCCTGAAGACGCTCGGCAGTGGCCTGGAGCAGCGTTTTGCCACTGCCATCCAGGCTCAAGAATTGTTTGGGATACTCGCGGCGGCTCAGGGGCCAGAAGCGTTCGCCCTTGCCGCCTGCCAGGATCATTGGAATGACTTTGCTGCCTTGAACCACACTGCTGCCCATACGGTGAAACCTTCCTCTGCTGCTTGGAGTCTACTGAATTAACAATGCCCAGGATGAGGGGCGATCAAGCTTGTTCTATATGACTATGTGCCCAAACCTGATCCTGGACTAACCCAAGTCAGCCTGAACTGGACTGTCATGGATCGTCCCAAGCCCTTAGCTAATCTAAGAACTTTAATGCTTGCCCAGGGAAAGATAAGGCAGTCCAACTATCGAGAATGTCTGTATTGGGGCTGACCAGCTATGACGAAGGGGATATAGTAATAACAGTTAAAGAATATAAACCTTGAGCAATTTAGCTTAATAAACAAAACGGACAGAAGCTGGTTAGATTCTTTCTCGAACCGCTGTTGTCTAAATATCTCTGCCACGGGCAGTGAAAGTTGTATAAACCAAAGAGAGCTGGCTATTGTGTCAATTGCGACTAGCAATGCTTTGAGATTTTCCAAGATAATTAGTCCTGATTAATCCTTAACCAAAGCGAAACAGGGAGCATGCACCTTTATCAGTAGAGGGCTAAGCCCCTGGCCTGTGAGAGTCGCTTTATTTACATTGAAGTCCAGCCCAGACTACGGAAATGCGCGATCTGTGAACCAATCCGCTTCGGCCCAGCAACCCTCTGCTATTAAGAAACTATTTTGGCGTTCAACCTACGCAACCTGTGCCGTGCTGGCCGCTTCCGTGGGGATTGCGACATCCCTTTGGCTACCTTTGCCCAGTCCCAGCATGGCTGGAGAAAATGGGGAATCTATTCTTAAAGAGGGGGGCCTGCTGCGCCCCCTAGCGAGACCCGTCAATGTGCTGGTCATGGGCATTGATGAGGTTCCTGATGTGGAACCCGGTTCTGAAGAGAGCTTTTCAGGTCGCAGCGACACTATGCTCCTGCTTAACTTGGACCCTGACAGTGAGCAGGTTTCGGTCCTGTCCATTCCCCGCGATACTCAAGTGGAAGTTCCAGGATACGGTCGCACTAAGGTCAACCATGCCAACTGGATGGGGGGCCCGGCCTTAGCTCGTGAGGTTGTGGCTCATAACTTTAACGAAGTGGAAGTTGACCGCTATTTACGGGTCAATACGGGAGCTTTTCGAGCCATTGTGGATGCGATCGGCGGGGTGCGAGTGTTTGTGCCCAAGGACATGTATTACGTCGATAACACCCAGGGCTTGGAGATCGATCTAAGAGAAGGTTGGCAGACCTTAGATGGAGATGAAGCCGAACAGTTCGCCCGTTTTCGCAATGACTCCTACGGCGATATTGGCCGAGTACAGCGTCAGCAGACCCTCTTGAAAGCCCTGCGTAAGCGCTTCACCAACCCCACCATTGTGGCGCGTTTGCCCCAACTGCTAAATATTGCCCAGGACTATACCGATACGAATCTGAATGGCGATGAGCTAATGGCACTCATCCGGTTTGGTCTCCAGCTAGAGCCTGAAGAAATGCAGATGGTGATGCTGCCGGGCCGGGCCAGTGAATATGGAGAATTCAATTCCAGCTACTGGATTATGAATGAGTCCAAGCGGGACGATATTCTGTCCTCCTATTTCGACGTAGAGCCCCAAAGCCGTTGGGCTCAGGATGATAGAGGCTGGGATAACGTTTCCAGTAGCCAGTCACCCTACGATGTGGCGATCGCAGTCCAAAATGCCTCCACCTACGCTGACCAGGCCTATCACATGGCAGATCACCTCAGAGAGCTAGGCTTCAACTCGGTCTACGTCGTGAATGACTGGCCCGATATCGTAGAAGAGACCTCAATCATTGTTCAGCAGGGCGATTTGGATGCTGCCAAGCTGGTAGAGCGTCGGTTATCCCTCGGGCAGATTGATGCTGCTTCTACGGGGCATTTGGAATCAGAACTGACGATTCGCGTGGGCAGTGATTGGGAATCGCCTTCTTGGTAAGCCTAGATTGCTAAAGCTCTGAATATCTTTTGTTGAAGGCTTTTCGCGTTGGCGGAGAGCCTTTTTGCTGGGGATGGGCGATCGCCAGGCTCGTCCTCTACTCGGCTCGCAATCCATCTGCTGATCGCCAAAGCAACCGACTTTTTAAGCTCTGGCACCAGCTTTATACGGAATCTGGAAAGATCGTATGTACCAATAGAAAGACCTGGTTCCCAGGGCATTGCCATTGACAGCCAACTCATTCGCCCTAAAGACATAACAGCCATGACCTACAGCCTACGCGTTGCTGATCTACCTGCTTCAGAGCGACCCAGGGAGCGATTGCTCTCTGATGGCGTGCGCGTGCTGTCCAATTCAGAGTTATTGGCTATTTTGCTGCGCACGGGCCAAGGGCCTGGAAAACTCTCGGCAGTGGGGCTGGGGGAGTACATTCTGCACAGCCTCGGGCAAAATGAGCGCGATCCCATGGCTGTATTGCGAGAGGCTTCCATCGCTGAGCTGACGACTGTGCTGGGAGTTGGTCCCACCAAGGCTTGCACCATATTGGCTGGTCTAGAGCTGGGCAAGCGAGTTTATCAATCTCGTCCCCTGGAGCGTCTACCCCTAGAAAGCCCTGAGGCAGCCGTGGCCTACTTGGCTTCCGACCTAATGTGGGAAAGTCAGGAGCATTTTGCAGTTCTAATGCTGGACATCAAGAATCGACCCATTGGCAATCAGGTCATTACCATCGGCACGGCAACGGAAACCTTGGCCCATCCCAGGGAAATTTTTCGGGAGGTGATTCGCAATGGAGCAACCCGAGTGATTGTGGCCCACAATCATCCCTCCGGCAGCGTCGAACCCAGTGCCGAGGACATTAATCTGACGGAACAGTTACTCCATGGGGCACAGATTTTGGGCTTGCCCCTGTTGGACCATTTGATCCTAGGCGGAGGCTCGTTTCGCAGTCTCCGCCAGACAACCGATCTGTGGGAAGACTACCCCCAAGGCGTTTGAGCGGAGGCGTTGTAGAGTAATGAGCTGACAAGGCGATTAGAAAGACTGAAAACGCTGATCCCGTCTTAAGTCGGCAAGGTCAAAGCCGGAAAGCCACTGACGACATTCCAGATCGTAAACCTTGCCTTGAAGATTCTCGGTGAGGAGGGCAAGGTAGGTCTCACGCTGACGCAGCAGAACCGCCGTATGGTTGCCACTGGAGGCGCGAGCAAAGCCGAAACTGTCAAAGTTCAGCGAAGACATCAGCAACCAGCGCAACCCTAGGAGTTGAAAGATAAGCTGCTCCCAGTTTTCCAGGGTGATCTGGGACGTGGTGAAGTATTCCTGGGGGAGCCCGTTGCCGTCAAACAGGACCGCACCTGTGATGTGGGCCTGGTAGTTGTAGCCAATGGAGCTCAGCGGGCGTTTGCGACTTAGCAATGAGCTTTCCAGCTGGGAGGGAGCTGGAGGTGCCATGGCGGGACTAGGCCGATTGGGCTGGGTTGAAGAAGGCAATGTCTCGATCGCCGGTACGGGTTGGCGATCGCGATTAACGGAAGTGGAAGAAACCTGCATCACCATGGCAGCAAAGGAATCGTGAGCGGAATAGAATTGGCTCTCCTTCGCAGAGGTCTGGGCAAGGGGCATTGCCTAGGTCACTTACAAATGGAGATGCACAGCCTGAGCAGGGGGACTCATGGTGCTGGCAACGAGAAAAGCCGGTTGTGATGTTTTCAGCCGTTGTCGTTGCAGCAACTAAATACAGTTTTATATTTCCCAAAAATCCTTTAGAGCTAAAGCTTTGAGCCATCACAACCAACTGTCAGGGCAGCCTGAAAAGAAACAAATGCCACAAAGATATGGGGCTATGGCTGCTGCGGTTTAGATAAAAATCAGGGGCGATTGAGGCGTTCTGGCAGCTCCACCTGGCCTTGATGCTCACATTCAAAATCGCGACCCACCCAATCTTCCAAAACCACTTGGTCAAGGCGGACGAGTCCATGGCACTGAGGCGCGTATAGCTGACTGATGCAAGCCCAAGCTAGTCCGCGCATCCAATCCACAGCCGTTTTCAGCTTGGATTCTTGATTACCGGGGCGTCCCGTTTCCACCACGGGCGTCGGACTGAGCCAAATGCCGTGGCTGCCCAGAATAATCCGTCCTAGGCCAGTTGCTCTTAGTTGATGGGTGCCGGAGGTCATTAGCTGGACGTGACGGGCTCCCCAGCTTTCAAGAATGGGCAGGCTAAAGCGATAGTTTCCGAGGGTTGAGGTCGCGCAAGACTCCAGCCAAATCTGGGCTTTTGGATCTATATCCCCGAGTTTAGAGCGATAGGCTTGAGCCTCCCGCTCAGCAATAGCCCACACACAGGGAGCCGGAGAGCCTGCAGAGATCAAAATGGGCAACTGGGAGTTGTCGCGAGCTAGCTCTGCTGCCGCCATTTCCCGACGGATACTACCGCCCAAGACCAACACAGCATCCACGGGACGGTGGGCTGCCTGGTATAGCTGAAAACTGCGATGGAGTAACAAGCCGGTCAATAGAGCCAGGATGGCAATCAAGCAGTATTGGCGAGCTTGGCGGAACTTTTGGTCTAGGAGCAAGGGTCTATGGAGAGTGGCATGGGTGTGAGATGCGATCGCCTCGCTTCACCTATTTAGGAGAAGTTACAACTGTTTTCACAACCTTATCCCCCTAAATCGGATAATTTTGTGTAGACGTTTTAGGCTGATTCACTGCCTCGGGTCTCGAAGAAAGATGAGCTCTAATTTATGTCGGACCTTAAACTGGCGAAAAACTGGCGAACTGGGTATTAAGGCTACTTGCCTAAACTCAGAAAGCTCTTCATCCACCTAAGGGAACTGGCACAGCCCCATGGGGTTCTGAGAAAATTCCTTTTAACCTAAGGAAGCATCTGGTCAAAATGCTGAACTGTGGCCAATTTGGGTGCAATTCTTCGGCGTATCTCAGATAATTCTTATGTGAACGGTTCACGCTTGCTACGTAACGTAATGCCGTCGCCTATGTCACCAGACATGACGAACCTAGGCATAGCAATTCTACCTAAGTCGCTTCTGCTAGCAGAATACACATGAAGCTATTCAAATCCTCTTCCTCAACCCAAGCGATGCTGTTTGCGGGGGCGATCGCAACGACGCTGTCTGTCTCACTGATCGCACCGGGTAGCTCTGTTCGAGCGGCTTGGCAAGAAAGTCCCAAGGCGATCGTCGATCAGGCTTGGCAGATTGTGAATCGGGAATATGTTGACCCGTCATTCAATGCCCAGGATTGGCAGGAAATCCGCAGTGACCTACTGCAGAAGGACTACGGTACTCGTGAAGATGCCTATGAGGCCCTACGTACAGCGCTCAAGACCCTTGAGGACCCATACACACGCTTCATGGATCAGAAGCAGTATGAATCCCTCACGAATCAAACCTCTGGTGAGCTATCCGGCGTGGGCATGCGCCTCACCCAGGACGAAAAGACCAAGATCCTCACCGTCTCTGCTCCCATCAGAAATTCTCCTGCCATGGCGGCTGGCGTTAAAGCAGGTGACCAAATCCTCAAAATCAATGGCGTTCCCACCAAGGGCATGACCGTAGAGGAAGCCGCCGAAAAGATTCGTGGTGAAGAAGGCACCAGCATCAGCTTGGAATTCCGCAGCGAAGGCCGCAAGGTCGTGCGCAAGCTAACCCGTGCCCGCATCGAGATTCCTAGCGTTGAGCACAGCGTTCGCCAAGAAGAAGGGGCTCGCGTGGGCTACATTCGCCTCAGCCAGTTCACCGCCCATGCAGCTGAGGAAATGCAGGCTGCCATCAAGGATCTCAACGCCGAAGGTGCTGATGCATTTGTCCTCGATTTGCGAGGTAATCCCGGAGGGCTGCTCTATGCCAGCATTGATATTGCTCGCATGTGGCTCGCAGAAGGCGAAATCGTTCAAACCGTTGATCGCGAAGAGCATGATGAGCACATCAAAGCAGATAATTCTGCTTTGACAGACCTTCCCCTCGCGATTTTGGTGGATAAGGGCTCTGCTAGCTCTAGCGAAATCCTGACCGGAGCATTGCAGGATAACGAGCGTGCCGTTGTTGTTGGCAGTCCCACTTTTGGCAAGGCCCTAGTTCAGTCCCTCCATCCCCTTTCTGATGGCTCTGGTATTGCTGTAACCATCGCTCACTATTACACCCCCAAGGGCACGGACATCAGTAAAACGGGCATTAGCCCTGATGTGGAAGTGGCATTGTCCAAGGGAGACCAAGAGCGCCTGGCAAACAACCCTGATTCCATTGGCACGGTTGAAGATCCTCAGTATGCGAAGGCACTTGAGCTCATTCGTGAGCAGCTCTAGGGGCTGGTAGTTTATCCTAAGGTCTAAAAAAGAGTCCAGAGATGATGCATCTCTGGACTCTTTTGGTATTAACGATGGGCTCAGACCCAATCCTCATCGCATTGCTCTCAATCCCTCTGTGGGTGAACAATCGTTCGCTCCTACAAGTCAACGAACAGGGGGAAATTCACCATAGTCCTAAGCCACCATATGAATTTGGTTTAGCCAAACTCACAATAATCTCGTCTACGACGGGATGAATTTCATCAAAGCTTTCATGGTCAGAATCCACCAGTTCATCCCCTAAAACTTCTCTTAAAGCTTGGGTTTGGTGGGTATCTTCAGGGGTGGGCTGAAGACGAACGATTAGCTGGGAGTCATAGCTATCAAGGGTGGTGCCCTCTAGCATGACGGTGCCGCCGTAGTCCCAGGCAAACCCTGATAGTTGAAATGGCCCCAGAACAGCTTCCAGTTCCTCAATGGACATGCCGGGCCTAATGCCTTCCGGGGTCCGCCAACCCGAGCCAATATCCCGAACCTCGGCAACTTGGGTTCGATCTGCGTCTGCCCAGACAATCGTGAAGGAGCGATTCTCGTGGAGTTTAACTCGAGTGCCGGGTCGCACAAATCCCTCTCCAATGGGAGCGTCAACCTCCGCAAGACGAGCTGGGTCAAAGATTTTTACAAGGTCGTCATGACTCGTGTCAGCAGTCACTGGACCCACCGACTGACCTGGAATGATTAGGGGCTCAAAAGCGGACTGCCCAGTAGAGGGTTCCGGCCCAATCCCATTGCTAGCTGGAGCACCAGTGCTGGGTAAACCGGGAGGCAGACTGTTAAAGCTTTGGGCCATCTGCGGAGGATTGGTGCCTTGAAGTTCAACCCCCAAACCAATAGCCAAGAGGGTCATGGCCATTGTGGAGAGTTTTAGCATAGTCGTCTTCATGGCAGAGATGCAGTTGAGCGAGAAGCGTCAATTGAAGGGAAAGGGGTAAGAAAATCGTTTGGAGGAATTGGCAAGCGTAAAACGCTTAGTAGCAGCAAGAGAGCCTCAAGGTCTCTGCCAGTAATCTGCTTCTCTCAGATGGCGTGGCAGTGGCTAAGCCTGACAAATGCCACATATATTTGGAGTTGAAGAGGCAACTCTGAAAAGCATAGGCTTCAGGCCTATGAAAAATCCTGAAAGCCTTTGGTGTTAAGTATCTTGCACGATGCTTGAGTATTAGACTAGATGGCATAGACCCATGTATAGGCTCACCCCCCAAGCTTCTTGCCTGGGGCCAAGTCTCTCTCCAGTTCAAGGAAAATCAATGATTTTCTGCTTGAGCATCCCCTTAGCAAAGACAAGTAATCCCGTAGAATCAGATTCAGTTGCCGCTACCATATAAGACTTCATCTCTGGCCAAAAAGATTCCGGTCACGGGAAGGATTTTAGAGATGGTTTTAAGGATTCTGTGGGGGGATTATCGGAGATGATTCTGACCTCTCTGAAGATGGTTGATATTCGTTTTGTGTGAGCACTTGTCATGACTGCTATCTCTTCTCGCAATTTGCCCCTGCCGGAGCTGGCTCAGCAGACCCGTCGAGCGGCTCAGCAATTGGCTGCACTGTCTACGGAACAACGAAACCAGGCTTTGGAGGCGATCGCCCAGGCCCTAGAAGCGGCCGAAGCCGATATTCAAGCAGCGAACCGAGCGGATCGTGAGATTGCGCAAGTCGAACAAATCTCTGCAGCACTCTATGCCCGGTTGAAGTTGGAAGGGGCTAAGTTAACTGGGGCGATCGCCGGGGTACGAGATGTGGCTCGCCTAGCAGACCCCATTGGCCAGGTCCAAATCCAACGCCGCATCGATGATGGTTTGATTCTCCGTCGGCTTGCTTGTCCTGTTGGCGTCTTAGGCATCATCTTTGAGGCTCGCCCCGATGCGGTAATTCAGATTGCTTCCCTGGCCATTAAGTCTGGGAACGGCGCAATCATGAAGGGAGGTCGGGAAGCGGTGCGGTCTTGTAAGGCGATCGTCCAAGCCATTCAAACGGGCCTAAGCAATGCTGGCATTGATCCGGCTGCCATTCAGCTACTCACGAGTCGCTCCGAAATTGCCGAGTTGCTGAAGCTGGACCGGGACGTGGATTTAATCATTCCCCGGGGCTCAAATTCCTTCGTTCAATATGTCCAGGACAATACTCGCATTCCCGTACTGGGCCATGCTGATGGCATTTGCCACCTGTACTTAGATGCCACTGCCGAGGTGGAGAAGGCTGCTCGTATCGCCTTTGATGCCAAGCATCAATATCCCGCTGCTTGTAATGCGATCGAAACGCTGTTGGTGCATGCCAGCCTAGTCGAGACTGTGCTGCCCAAAGTCTTTAATGCACTCCAAAACGTGAAAGTGCAGCTGCGTTGTGATGAGCGGGTGCGAGCAGCTTTGGGTGAAGCCTATAAGCTGGAAATTGCCACAGACGAGGACTGGACAACTGAATACAGCGATTTGATCTTGGCAGTGAAGGTGGTGGACAACCTAGAAGAAGCCATTGACCATATCAACTTCTATGGTTCCCACCACACAGACTGCATCGTGACTGAAGATAACGAGTCAGCCCAGCAGTTTATGAGTCGCGTAGACAGTGCCGGTGTGTATCACAACTGTTCCACACGTTTCGCCGACGGTTTCCGTTATGGCTTTGGTGCTGAGGTAGGCATCAGCACTCAAAAGCTCCCGCCTCGAGGACCCGTGGGCTTGGAAGGCTTAGTCACCTACAAGTATCAGATGGTGGGTGATGGCCATGTGGCAGCAAGCTATGTGGGGAAAAATGCCAAACCATTTCTCCATCAGGATTTCTAAAGCCAAGCTAATCATGGCCCGTTGAACCCAGCGAGCGCCGCCAAGACCGAACTTTCGCAGCTCAATTACGGTTGAGCTGACGTTTACCCTCTCCTAATTCCCGATTCAGGAAACTCACACCCCAAACGTAACGATTGTTGTGAGGCTGCTTTTTTCTCAACCTTCTTGAGCAGCTTCATTGTCCTGGACCAACACCATCATCTCTCCCGGATGACAGTCAATTTCCAGATTAAAAATAGACCCCTTCGGCTCATTGGGCTGCACATAAATCGTACCGCTATGGGCTTCGATAGCCATTTTACAAAAAGCCAAACCCAAGCCGGTTTGCTTCACACCTGTAACGAGATTATCCACCTCAAACTTCTGAAATAGGCGCTCCTGAAGATCAGGACTCACCCCTGGACCTTGATCAATGACTTCGATTCTTAACCGCTTTTGATGGGGATAGCTAACGCGGACGGTAATTGTGCTATCTGGATTAGAAAATTTGATGGCATTGCTCAGCAGATTATCAACCACTCGCCGAATCAATAAATTATCGGCTAACACCGCAATTGAGTTTTCTGGAAGCTGGGTGACAATTTTGATAGAGCGCTGCTTGGCAAAGAGTTGGAAATCCTCAATCGCCTCTTGAAGCATTTCAGCAACATCAAGGTCATGGAGACGCAAAGCCATTCGATCTGACTTGAGTTTCCCCAACATCAAAACGCTGTCTATCATGCATTGCAAGCGATTAATTGAGGCGAGAATACGCTTGACTTGCTTCTTCGGCAGCGGCTCATGCACCACTCTATCCAGAACTGATGTGGACATAGCAATGCTAGTGAGCGGGCTTCGTAGATCATGGACCATCATATGAGCTAAATCATCTTGAAGGTCCACAAGATAATGCAGTCGCTCGTACTGTCGGCGGATGCGCAACATCGCACGAATGCGGGCTCTCAGCTCCACGCCATCCACAGGTTTAGAGATAAAATCATCGGCCCCAGCGGAAAGACACTTCTCCAGATCCTCGCTACCACTGAGAGCTGTAATGGCAATGATGGGAATATGCTGCCATTCGCTATGGCTTTTAATGCGTTGAGCTAGGTCATAGCCATCCATTTCAGGCATCATGACATCCATAAGGATGACATCAGGCTCATGAAATTGCAGGTATTCTAGAGCTGCTTGTCCACTGGACACATAATTCAGTTCATAAGGCTCACGAGATAAAAGCACCTCAATAACTTTGAAGTTCTCGCTTTGATCATCAACGATGAGGAGCTGGGGAAACATAACAAATGCTGAGGTTTACATTCTTTTCTTGCCAGAGGCCGAATTTGTTGGCTTCAAAACGCCCTCTCCCAGAAAATAGGCTAGAGGGGAGAAACAAGAGAAGCCCTGATTGATTTTCATTCGCCCCCTTTTTTCACGGCTGCAGGGGGGAAGGAATGGGAGCTAGATGTTACCTAACTCAGGGTTCTAGGAGGATTATATATCCAACAGATGAAAGAGGGAGGACTCGCTTATATCCTTGTAGCTCATGTCTAAATCTTAACGACAAAAGAACTAAAACGGCCTGGGATGTTACAGCAATTTATGTAGCCAATGTATGGTGGGTCGCAAGTAGATGCGGCTCACTCACCACCATCAAGGCCATGAACAGACAAGGCTAGGCCCCATCAAGAGACCTAGCCTGTGCATTTTACCCGCAGTCCTTACTTAAGTCGGATTTATACGCTCAGCACGGCTGGCTTCAAGTTGAATTTCTTCAAGACTCGCTCTGACATTTGGGCAGGGGTTAAGCCCAAAGCGATCATGGCTTCACTGACTGCAGCATGGTCCACAAGAATGTCTGGGATACCCAGACGGAGCATGGGAACCTGCATCTCTGAATCCACCATTGCTTCTGCGATCGCTGATCCAAAGCCCCCTTGCAAGCATCCCTCTTCCATCGTCACGACCTTACCGATCTTCTGGGCGAGGGGCAGGATGAGTTTGGTATCGAGGGGCTTCACAAAGCGAGCGTTGATAACAGTAGCCTCTACGCCATGCTCACTGAGGATTTCAGCCGTTTGCAAGGCTGGATTGACCATGGAGCCATAGGCTGCGATGAGCACATCGTCACCCTGGCGCAGGATTTCGCCTTTGCCAATTTCTAAAGGCTCCCAGCCTTCTTCCATGAGGGGGACCCCGTAGCCGCTACCCCGGGGGTAACGCAGGGCGATCGGGCCTTGGGTGTGGTTAATGGCAGTCACAACCATGCGCTGGAGTTCTGCCTCATCCTTGGGAGCCATCACCGTGAGATTGGGAATGTGGCGTAGGTAGGCAATGTCGTAGGCCCCCTGGTGGGTGGGGCCATCGGCACCGACGATGCCAGCGCGATCAATAGCAATAACAACAGGTAGCTTTTGAATGCAGACGTCGTGGATGATCTGGTCGAAGGCGCGCTGGAGGAAGGTGGAATAGATTGCCGTAACAGGGCGCATGCCCTCGCAAGCCATCCCCGCAGCCAAGGTCATTGCATGTTGCTCAGCGATGCCCACATCAACGTACTGAGCGGGGCAACGGTTTTGCAGGGTGGTGAGGCCGGTGCCGGTGGCCATGGCGGCGGTAATGCCGATGACCTTCGGGTTATTCTCAGCAAGCTTGGTCAGGGTCTCTGCAAAGACCTTGGAATAGCTAGGAGGCTTGGGCTTGTTGGAGGGTTTGGATTTGCCAGAGGCTAGATCGAAGGGAGACTGGGCATGGTAGCCCACTTGATCTTTCTCGGCGATCGCGTATCCCTTACCTTTTGTTGTCGCCACATGGACCAATACAGGACCAACGATCTCGTGGGCTTCCTTAAAGGTGTTAACCAGCTCTTCTAGGTTGTGGCCATCCACGGGACCCACGTAGGTAAAGCCCAGCTCTTCAAATACAGCTCCAACCTTAGAGACCGCCAGACGCTTCATGCCTTCCTTAAAGCGGTTGAGCTCTGGGATAGACTCACTGACAAAAGGTAGCTGCTTGAGTTGATCCTCAATGTTATCCGTGATGAATTGCATTGGGGGGCTGAGGCGGAGCTTGTTGAGGTAGCGGGGAATGGCTCCAACGTTAGGAGAGATGGACATCTCGTTGTCGTTGAGCACCACCATCAGGTTGGTGTTGGGCATGTGGCCCGCATGGTTAATGGCTTCTAGGGCCATGCCGCCTGTGAGGGCACCGTCACCAATGACAGAGACCACCTTAAAATCATCGCCTTTCGCATCGCGAGCCATGGCCATGCCTAGGCCCGCGGAGATGCTGGTGGATGCATGACCCGCACCAAAGTGGTCAAACTTGCTCTCGCTGCGTTTGAGGTAGCCTGCGATGCCGTCTTTTTGGCGCAGGGTGTGAAAGTCTTTATAGCGACCGGTTAGCAACTTATGGGGATAGGCTTGGTGCCCAACATCCCAGATCACTTTGTCGCGGTCCAAATCAAGGGTGTGGTAAAGCGCAACTGTGAGTTCCACGACGCCTAATCCCGGTCCCAGATGGCCGCCGCTGGCTGCAACGGTATCCAGATGCTTCTCACGAATCTCTCGGCCAATCTGCTCAAGCTGGCTGAGGGAGAAGTCTTGCAGCTGGTTTGGGTGGGTCAGTTCGCTTAGGTGCATGCTTGCTATAACCCCTGAGGGGACTCAATCAAAAAGGAAGTGGTTATCTACAGAGGCAGAAATGCCAATTTCGCATAACAGTGGGCGTTTCCACCGAGTCGGTTTTTACTGACCTCCTGGGAGTAGAGGATTAGATGCCAGGAAGTGCCAACTGTTTCGCGATCGCTTCTTTACTTACTCTAGTCGAAAGCGTGGGTTGATGCGGCCTTGGGAATCGGTCTACAGCTGTTACAGCCCCCACTGGGCATCAACCTTGAAGAAATGCGCCTTTTACTGAAGCAGACTTCCATTGCAGGCGATCGCCGGAGCGCTGTTGTTGCCTGAGTCAGCAGCTCTAAAAATGCAATGCACCAGGATAGACGAAGCTATCTCGGTGCATTGAGGAGTTTTATTTTGATTTTTGTGAGTTCAAGGCTGTTCAGCCCTAATGCCCATGGGTAATTACCACATGGCGCGGACGGGCACAGGTGCAGGAGCAGGTGCAGGTGCAGGAGTCCTTGCAGTTTCAGGGGCTTGGGCTACGGGGGCCTGGCTAGGAACAGTGGCGGGAGCAGCCGGTGCTGTGACGCCGGGGGATGGATCTAGCTGAACCGCAGTGGCTTCGCTGGGAGTTGATGGGGGATCAGGCTCTGTCGTGAGTACAGCACCTTCACCCTGAACAATAAATTCAGCAGTGGGGTTTTGCACTGTTGTTCTGGCTGCACTGTCTTCAGTCGTTGTCGAAGAGGCTGCTGTATCACCAGAGTTGGTGGCATTTTGCCCAACTTGACGAGTACCAGATTGGGCAAGGCTGTCTTGAACGGTCAGACCAGCAGTGCCATTGAGCTGGGTTGCGGCGATAGTTGGGTCTAGCTCGCTGGGCTGCTTGACGGTTTTGCTGGCGTTGCCCAGGCTGCCAATGCCGAGGATGGTCCCTAGGGCCGCGATGATGCCAAACAAGGCCGTAACTAGATTAGACAGTCGAAACATGCTTTCCCTTTGGCGATCGCCATCAACACCACGTTGTTCTATCGATTTCCCGAATTAGGCCCCATTATAGGCAACCATTTTAGTTTTCTTCACGAGTGGGGAACTCCAGGTTTGGCGAGGCCATTCCTGGACCGCTTACGTTCAGTGCTATTTCATCCCTTTGATCTGTCATCAGAGCCATCGCTAGGGGGCGTTTCTAGGCCCCAACGAATTGTGTCATCTTGGCCCCAGAAGCCGTTGTATTTGGTTACGGTTACATTGCCTAAAACGCAGGTTTGGCAGGCCAGGCGTTTGTGGCCAGAAGTCTCGCGACGGTGGGGTGGAAAGGCAAGGCGCTGGTTTTCACGCCAGTTGCGAGAGCTAGTCTCACCGCTGACTTGAACGGCGCAGGTGCCGCAACTACCAATACCGCGACAGTTGATCAGTTTGGCTTTGCCGTTGTGAAGGTCAATACCCTGGTCGAGGAGCGTACGGCGTAGGTTTGCACCGGTTTCACAGGTAAAGGTTTGCCCGGCAGCAGTGATGGTGGGCATGGGTCGTTTTTGTCAGCAATAGCAACGGCTAAGCAAAGGATATAGGGAACATGACTGGAATGTCGGGTGGACTCAGTGAGGCTAAGCGTCTCTGGATCTATGACACAACGTTGCGGGATGGCTCCCAGCGGGAGGGGATTTCCCTATCCATTGCCGATAAACTACGCATCGCCCGTGAGCTGGATCGACTCGGTATACCGTTCATTGAAGGAGGCTGGCCCGGAGCCAACCCTAAGGACGTGAAGTTCTTTTGGCAGCTTCAACAGCAGCCCCTGAGTCAGGCGGAGGTGGTGGCCTTTTGCTCGACGCGGCGGCCTGGGGTAAAGGCGGAAGATGATGATTTTCTGCGGGCGATTCTGGCGGCGGGCAGTCGCTGGGTGACGCTGTTTGGCAAGTCCTGGGATTTACATGTGACGGAGAGCCTCAAGGTGCCGTTGCCGGAAAACGTAGAGATTATTGATGACAGCATCCGTTATCTAATCAGCCAGGGGCGACAGGTGATTTATGACGCGGAGCATTGGTTTGATGGCTATAAAGCCAATCCAGGCTATGCCTTGCAAACCCTGGAAGCTGCTGCAAATGCTGGGGCCACTTGGTTGAGCCTCTGCGATACCAATGGGGGAACGCTGCCCCAGGAAATTGGCGAGATTGTGACGGCCGTGCGAACCCATCTCGGTTCCGGCATTCAAATTGGCATTCACAGTCATAACGATAGTGAGACCGCTGTGGCAAATGCCTTGGCAGCGGTGAACGAGGGAGCTCGCATGGTTCAGGGCACCATCAATGGCTATGGCGAGCGTTGCGGCAATGCCAACCTCTGCTCCTTAATTCCCAATCTGCAATTGAAGCTGGGCTATGACTGCCTAGAGCCCCAACAACTGCAAAGGCTGACCTCAGTGAGTCGCCTGGTGAGTGAGGTGGTGAATCTGGCCCCCAATGAACATGCTGCTTTTGTGGGGCGATCGGCCTTTGCCCATAAGGGTGGCATCCATGTGAGCGCGGTGCGGAAAAATCCCCTCACCTATGAGCATCTGCCGCCGGAGAGCGTGGGCAATCAGCGACGCATTGTGATTTCAGAGCAATCCGGCTTGAGCAATGTCTTTTCTAAGGCTCAGAGCTTTGGCTTAACGCTGGATAAAGCGGACCCGGCAGGACGGGAGCTGTTGGCTAGGCTGAAGCAGCTGGAAAGCCAGGGCTATCAGTTTGAGGCGGCGGAGGCCAGCTTTGAGCTGCTGATGCGGGAGGTGATGGGGCTGCGATCGCCTTTCTTCTCCCTCAGCGAATTCCAGGTCCACTGCGGCCATCGAGGAGAGGACTCGACGGCGATCGCCACGGTCAAAGTCCTAGTGGGCGAACAGGAAATGCTAGAGGCAGGGGAAGGCTGCGGCCCCGTCTCAGCGCTAGACAAGGCCCTACGAAAGGCTTTAACAAACTTCTATCCCGAAGTCAGTCAGTTCCAGCTCAAGGACTATAAGGTACGCATCCTCGATGGCGCAGCAGGCACCGGCGCCAAAACGCGGGTGCTGGTGGAATCCGCAGCAGAGAGCTTTGCTATGGAGCCCAACGGTGGCGGCCTGAGTGAAAGTCGGCGCTGGACTACCCTGGGTGTTTCAGCCAATATTTTGGAGGCCTCTTACCAAGCTGTAGCTGAAGGACTGGAATATGGCCTTATGCTGACGCGGGGTCCCGAGCCTCTGGGGGAAATGCCTAATCCCCACTGCTCGCTGATTGTGGATGAGACTGGGGGTGGGGGAAATCCGTAGAATACGGAGATCAAGTACGCGAAGTCAGCAACCTGGCTGGAAGCCTGACTGTGATAGGAATTGAAGGCGATCGCGTCAAGCCTATGCGCCCAGCAATGCGAGGGAATTTGCCTAGGCTTTATTTCTCTAATCAAAAGCACATTGTAGGTTTACGTATAAACCGATACTCCAGGCTAGATTAGGTTTAACAGCACCGCTAAGCCTTCTCAATCCTTAGAAAGAGATCAGCGGTTTTGAGACCTTTGAGGCCTCGTCGGAAGCATCACAACGCAACCTTGCTGCCATCTGCCGTCGCCCTGATTTCGTCCTAGGTTAAAATCCATATATGCTGCATTCTCACGGTATTTATATCCTTGCCAGCGACGCCCAATACGATCAATTGATCGCCTTGGTGAACAGCATTGAGGCCAATGTCTCCACCGAGTTGCCCATTTGTGTCATTCCTGCGAATTGTGCAACGGTTCGAATTCAAGAATTTATCGCTGAGCGAGAGAACTTGAGCCTGTTCTCCGACACGGTTTCCATGGCCCGCTGGGAGTCCTTCGCGACGGATGTATGGCAAGCACTACCGGTGGTTCATCAGCTCAGTCAGCGTTATGCAAGGAACTATGATGAGCCGGAACTGTTCCGAAAGTTCTGTGCTTTTGATGGCCCCTTTGAAAAATTTGCCTTCTTTGATGTGGCAAGTTTAGCGATGAAGCCCTTGGATGACTGCTGGGCCAAGCTGGATGAGTACGATTTTGTCTTGGATGACTGGAACCATGCAAAGCCCGCTTCTTTGTCGGCCTTTGACCGAACCATCGTGACCCGAGATGTTGCCAGTGACTTGGGCGTCAACTTGAACAGCCGCGTTCACAGCTCTAGCTGGTTTGCTTCCAAGCGGGGTGTGGTTGATGTCGCAGCGATGGAGCTTTTGCGCGATCGCCTGATCAACCAAGCCGAGGTGCGCTGGATGAACGCCCTCAACTGGTGGAGCACCGATGAGCTGTTCTGCTACATGACCCTGCGCAGTGCTGACCAACCCAACCGTTTGTTCAACTACACCTTGAGCGATGTTATGACGGAGCGCACGGGTAACTGCGCCATGGGGGATAGCCTGATGCCAGTGGGACCCATGCTGTATTGCGTGGCAGAGCCGCCAGAGCCCCGTGGCTTAAAGCCCATTCATCGGGTGGATTTCCGTCACTATTCCAGCTTTTACTTTGCGCTCATGTGCGAAGGTGAGTCGGTCGCTGTCCCTTTTGACTATATTTTTCTGCACTACCGCTATTGGCATCAGCAGGTTGCTCAGCGACCCAGGCGGTTACGGGTTGCAGCGAAGCAAGGTCAAACTCGCCGAGCGGTAGTGACTTGGATGCCCAATCGTCGTAAGGTCTTGGCTTCAACGCGAGTTTAGCCTTCCTGGCTTTCAGCGGGAGCATTTGAATGGGGGTGCAACTCCAGCGGGTCTTTAATGCCGATTGCTCTGTTATGGAATCAGGGCAACTGTAGGCTGGTGTAGCCTTTTGACGGCACTCATGGTGTGGCGGTAAATCTATGGCTTGCTCTGGAAGATTGCCTCGGTCTAGAAAATTACTGTGTCAAAGCCTGGTCAGCATTGCTGTTGCTTGCACTATCACAAGTTGCACGGTCAACTTAGCAGTGCAAGATCCGCAGAAGACTTATGAGCAGGGCACCCAGGCCTTGGTGACGGGAGACTATAACCAAGCAGTGATCAAGCTGAGTCAGGTGCTTGTTAAGACACCAGAATTCGCTGAGGCTTATGTCAATCGCGGGGTGGCCTATGACGCATTGGAAGCGCCGGAGAAGGCGATCGCGGATTACAGCGAGGCAATTGCACTCAATCCCCAACTCTTCGATGCTCATTTCAATCGAGGCAATAGCCAGGCGCGTTTGGCGAACTGGGCGTTGGCCAAGGCAGATTTTGACGAAGCGATCGCCCTAAGACCCAGCTCAGGAGAAGCCTATGGCAATCGAGCCATGGCGCAGTTGGAGCTGGGAGAACAGACTGGAGCTGAGGCGGATTTACAGCAGGCAATTGCGATTTTTAAAGACCAGGCCAATCAAGCAGCTCAAACGCAGGCTGAGCAGAAGCTAGCCGAGCTGCAAGGGCCGGGAGAATAGGGTGAGCGAAGATTCGATGGAGGTAGAACCAAGCCGTTCCTAAATCCAGGGGTCATCATCGTCCAAATCTTCAGGAGCGACGACTGGTAGAGGTGCTTGCTCGGGTTGAGTCGATTCGTTCTCGGTGGTTGTGGTGGTGGGCTCTTCTTGGGCTAATCCCAGGTCATCCCAGTCGGATTCTGTAGCGTTGTCGGCATAGCCCCAGGGGTTATCGCGGCTGGCAGGGGGGTCTGAATATATGGGAGGGGATTTTGGAGTAGGAGCTGGAGCTGGTTCTGAGCGAGATGCTTCATGGTGCTCTCTTTGGGAGCTGCCGCCAGAGTCTTCGCTAGATTCATTGCGGTATCGCTCGCGTCTAGGCTCTGTCTGATAGGACGCTGAGTCATCAGGCCCTGTTTGGGATGGGCGAACAGGGTCAAAGTCAGCCGGTTCATCGACCCAAGTGGTTTCGTTCGGCTCATTGGCATCCCAGTGCTGATCCTGGGGGCCATGGTTTTGGCCATCGCCGTAGGGGCGATTGTCATAGCGATTGATCTCAGATTCAGGGGCGCGATTGCTGGGATATTCCCCCAAGCGTTCATCTCGGCGATAACGGCTCCGGCGACTCTGGCGGAAGTCTCCATCATTGGCTGAAGTGCCCTCTGGGTTGCGCCCTTGGTCCCAAGTCTCGTCGTAGCGATCGCGCTGCAAACTTCCGTAGGCACCGCCGTAACCATCGTTGTACCTGGGCGCGTAATCTTGTTCCCGTCGGCCATTGGGGTCGCGATCGCGGCCATAACCTCGCATTTCCTCACCCAACTGTTCCAGGGGAGGCAGCTCTTCAACAAAATCCTGCGCCCGACGCTGAACGGTGTGATATTGCTCGCCAACTTTTTGGCTTAACTCCTGGGCCTGCTCTGTAATTTGAGGCAGAATTTCCTGGGCGGCTTGCTCTTGCAGGGCTTTCGCTCGTTCTGCGGCTTGCTGTTTGAGCACAGCAGCCTGTTCGGCCAATCGCTCCTTTGCGGTTTTGGCTTCCTCTCCCCAGTTGCGCACGCGCTCCTGGGTTTGGCTGGTGACCTGTTCGTACTCGCTCCTAGCCTGCTCCTTCATTTGGCTGAAAGTTTCGCGCAGATTGGGGCGTTCCCGGCGCAGGCGAGCCACCGCTTGGGGGCTGACGAGAACTCGGTTGTTGCCGAAGCTAAGGATCTCTTCAGGACGGAGGGGATTGGAGGCGTCGATTAGCTGGCGTAGGCGGTTGTTGACAAAGAGATATTGGGTGATTTGGCCGGTTTTGCGGTTGAACAAGCAGTCGACGATGACGCCGAGGCGATCGCCCCCATCCACCCAAATCTCATGGTCAATCAAGGTTTGAAGCTGGCGAATTTGCTCTGGGCTAGTCTCGTTGCCAGGACCTTCAATCCAAATATTGCCTTGGTTAAGCGATTCGATCTGCGGGAGCTTATAAGCCCAGCGTTTCTTGCCGAGAAGGCCACCGCCCTTGCAGATGACGCCTAAAACCCGATGGGCCTGGGGATACATCCACAGCCGTTCGACACGGCCCACTTCTTGCATGGTGCCGCGATCCATCACCATAAGGTTGAGCACCTCACTGCGGCGAACAATAACTGGAAGTTCGTCTGGATAGTCGCTGTAGCTGTCGGCGGGGCGGTTGCCGGAGTTATCCATGGGATCGAGCAATGCTGCGAAGGAGAGACCGATTGCATTACGGCCCTGCTCGCATCTTAGCGGAGGGCTAGGCAAACCTCCCAGGGGCGTTACCGAACGTAGGGGGTAATTCCAGCTATTCCAGAATCTAGAGCAGAAGTCATGATGGGAATAGTAAACAGGTAGGGCGCTCATAAAGAATCTTTAAAACCCGCCTGCCGCTGCGTTCTGCTTTTCAGGTTTTTGGAGCTAGGTTGCTTGCTACTTTCCAATCAAGATGGTTTATTTCTCTGCCTGTTTATTTTGCTGGGGGCGGTGCTAGCCACTTGTCTGCATGAGTTTGGCCATGCGATCGTCGCTTACTGGGGCGGGGATAAGACGGTGAAGTCGAAGGGCTATTTGACCCTCAACCCGCTGAAGTACACCGATGTCTCTACCAGCCTGGTGCTGCCCATTGTGTTTTTGATCATGGGAGGCTTTGCCCTGCCGGGGGGCGCTGTTTATATCAACACTCACCTGCTGCGAGGGCGGGCTTGGAAGAGTGCGGTTTCGGCAGCAGGACCAGGAGCGACGGCAGTGGTGGCGATCGCCCTCAGCATTCCCTTTGCCTTTAACGATTCTGTAGATGCTGATAGCTGGTTTTGGCCTGCGTTGGCCTTTTTAGCCCAAATTGAAGTGGCAGTTCTCATCCTCAATTTGCTGCCGATTCCTGCATTGGATGGCTATGGGATTTTGGAACCTTGGCTGCCAGAAAAGATGCAGCAACAACTGCGAGGTTTCAAGAAATATGGATTCATATTTTTGATCGCGATGTTTTGGACATCGCCCACTTTCTCGCGCTGGTTCTGGGGCTTCAGCTTTGGGCTAGCTCAACAGCTGGGCGTGCCACGTGATCTATCAGCCCTAGGATATGCAGAGTTTATGAGCTATCGCTGGCTGTTGCTGTTAGCGCTGATTGGCTGGGCAGTTCTCCACAAAAAACTGTCTCAGTCCAAAGCGACTGACACCCCTGAGTCTAAAGCCGAAGCTGTGAAGCTGCGTCAAGAGCTCAACCAAACAAAGCTGAATCAACAGCCCGGTAATTACGGTGCCTTGAATGACCAGGGCAAACTGCTGATGCGAGAGCGCCAGTATGAGCAGGCAGCAGCGCATTACAGCTTGGCATTGCAACATTTTCCAGACGATGCGCGGTTCTGGATGGAGCGAGGATTTGCCTATGCTCGTCAGCAAAACTTTGAAGCGGCTTTGGCAGACTACGAGCAATCTCTCAAACTACGACCCCGAGAACGGGAAACGCTTCATGTCAAAGCAGATGCCCTACTTATGCTGGAGCGATATGAGCAGTCCTTGGAAACTTTTGACCAAGCCATCCGCTATTACCCTAACTATGAGCACCTGTGGTTTGACCGAGGGCTTGTGCTTCAACAATTAGGGCGTGATCGCGAGGCCCTCGCATCGTATGAAAAAGCGCTGAAGATCGATCCCAAAGACGATCACCATTGGTCCGCTGTGATCGCATTACAGCAAGAATTAGGTGAAGTTGAAGCAGCCGAACGGCTTCTCAAACGAGGGCTCAAGCGACACCCCAAAAGCCTGCGTCTCTGGCAGTTTAAGCTTAACCAAGCTATGGCATCGAAACAGTATGAAGCAGTGCTGTCTCTATGTGATCGCTGTGAGCAGTGGGCAGAATCGGATGACCCATTGCCTGCTGTTGGTCGTGCAATTGCCCTAGGGGCCTTGCAGCGCTTCGAAGAAGCGAAACAAGCCATTGACCGAGCATTAGAACTGGAACCCGGCTCAAACTGGATTTTGCGGAATCGCATTCAGTTATTGACTTCCATGAAATGCTATGACGATGCCAGGGCAGATCTAGCATTGCTGCTCGTGGAAGATCCCAAAAATGCGAAGTTGCTAGAACGAGAAGCAGGCTTACTCATTAGCGTAGACAAACCCACCGAAGCGATCGCAATCTACGATCAACTATTGACCCAAGAGCATACAGAACAAGGGAAGCCTCTCTCTGGCACAACTTCGACCGACGCTGAGCCTGAAGTAACCTCAGCAGACAAATCCGCCTTGCAGCGTAAACGCCAGGTGCGTTGGCAATTGAACAAGGGCCTAGCGCTGTTTCGCCTGGAACAATATGCTGCGGCCCTGGATTGTTACGAGCAAGCGCTGGCGATCGCTCCAGAAGACCCCCACGGCTTAGCGAATCGCGGGGCTGTACGCATCAAGCTGGACCAGCAGCAAGCAGGGCTGGACGATCTCGAGAAAGCCGTGTTCTTAGAACCTGATAATGCTCAGCTGTGGGAAACCAGAGGAGATGCGCTGTACGCAGAAGGTCAATGGAAGCGTGCCTTAGCGAGCTATGACCAAGGACTTGCCTTAGGAGTCGACATTGAACTCCTGTGCGATCGCGCCAGCTGCTATCTAGCCCTAGAGGATGACGACGCAGCTATAACAGCGCTGCAAACAGCCCAAGCCTTAGATGCCTCAACAACTGAAAGAGTCGTCATAGAGAAACCATCTCTAGCTGAGCTGTGGCAGTCCCTCAACGCAAGCACAACCTCGGAAGAAGCCACAGTGAACGCAGACGCGATCGCCCAAACGCCCGAATGATTACGCAAGGTCAGGTCAATCTCCCTGGGAACCATACAGCTATTGCAACTGTTCGTCTCTCAGGGATACTCGCGCCATGGGCATGGTCGTTTTTGGACTTCTGATTCTTCTGGGCTTTTTGCTCAGCATGGCTGCCAACGTCACCAACATTGTTCAAGCGTTCCAAGAAAGCGTCACCTGGGGACTCCTCGTTTTCTTTGTGCCCTTCGCACTCTTCGTCTTTGTCATTAAGTTCTGGCAGAAAAAGTGGATTAGCCGCGTCTTCCTTATGAGCATCGGCGGTGCCGTTCTGTCCATGGGCAGCATGGTCGGTTTTATTGCCGCCATGCCCGAAGATATTCGTAACGAAGTCTTTGCAGAGGAAGGCTACTACGACGAGAGCTGGGACGGTGAATTTCAGTCCTATGAAACCCAGTCTTACCATCGCAATACAGTCTTTGAACCCTTCTCAGAAGGCGTGAGATTCGCAACAACAGCAGCAGGCCAAGCTCAAACGGCCCAGACCGCAGCGGAATGGACTGAAGTGGCCAACAACTGGGACTACGCGATCGCCATGATGCGCTCCGTCCCAGGCGGAGATCCCAACTTCGAGATCGCCCAGCAAAAAGTCGACGAATACGCCAAAAACTTCAACTACGCCGACCAAAACGCCCAATAAGCCAGCGTTTAACAGCTAGTGCTTCTCCTCTGCTTCCCTAATCCTCTAGACTTCTAGAACGTGGTTAGGCTCTAGCAGGAAACAGACGCAGCAATGGCATTTGAAGAACTGAAGCAGCTACAGCAAAAGGACACAGTTGACTCAGCTGAGGCTTTGGCAGCAGCGCGCGGTGGCGTGGTCTTGTGCGATCGCTCCCACTGGGGCCGAATTTCTGTGCTGGGCGGTGACCACCTCAGTTTCTTACACAACCAAAGCACCAACGACATCAAGGCACTCAAACCAGGCGAGGGCTGCGAAACGGTATTTGTGACCTCCACCGCCCGCACCATAGACCTCGCCACGGTTTATGTGCGCAGCGAAGATGCACTGCTATTGGTGTCGCCCAGCCGCCGAGAAGCCATCTTAGAAATGCTGGATCGCTATATCTTCTTTGGCGATGAAGTGAGCTTGAATGACCTCAGTGAGAATCTGGCCTGCTTTAATTTGATTGGTCCAGCGAGCCATGAGCTGATCAATCAACTGGGTGGTCAGGACCTCGCAGCAGAGGTTGAACACAACCATCGGGTCTTGAATCTAGGCGGCGTCGAAACCATCGTGGCCAATGGCAATGGTCTTGGTTTACCGGGCTATACGCTGCTGTGCAGTGAGGCAGAGGCGGCAAAGCTGTGGCAATTGCTGCGAGATAGCCAAACCATCGTCCTAAGCGATGCAGGCTGGGAGCAGCTCCGCGTTGAGCAAGGTCGCCCAGCTCCCGATCGCGAACTCACCGAAACCTATAATCCCCTCGAAGCAGGTCTCTGGAAAACGATTTCCTTCGACAAGGGCTGCTACATCGGCCAAGAGACCATTGCCCGACTCAATACCTACAACGGCGTTAAAACTAGGCTTTGGGGCATTCAGCTCAGCGCACCCGCAGAACCCGGTGCTGTGATCACATTGGAGGATGCCAAGGTAGGCAGCCTGACCAGCGTGACCGAAACGGACAAGGGACTGCTGGGCCTAGCCTATGTGCGAACCAAGGCAGGCGGTGCAGGTCTAACTGTGCAGGTAGGGGAAAGCAGCGGAGTTTTAACGCCGCTGGATTATGTATCCCATCCTGAGCCAGAAGCTGAGGCGTAGTAGCCAAGCCAACTAGCCGACTTCTTTGCGTTGTACGCCCCAAACAAAATCGGCGAGCCATGCCTTGACGACGTAGGTGGCGCGGCAGTCGTCTTCGTTGTATTCAATCACTTGGTTGAGGAAACTGCGATCGCCCTCTTTCAGCCAGGCCAAATACCAAAAAATCGCTAACGCCCCATTGGCACTGGTATCACGCCATTCAAAGCCAATCCAGCGAGCGATGTGCTTGAGGGCATAGCTTTCCACCGGCATCGTCACCAACTGCGTCACCCACCAATGGACATCCACAAATCGCTCCACTAAGGCCTGGGTAATGGCAGGGTCCGTTCCGTACTTTGCCCCCAGCTTGCCCATGGAATCCGCTTCATAGCTACAGAAGTGATAGATCGGGGCCGTGGGGTGGACATTGCAAACAAAATCGAGGAAATCATTCCAATTCCGTTCCTCATCCTCCGGCTGCTCCGCCACAAAAGCGTGGAATGTCTCCGTGCCCTTGCGATGGTTCACTTCCAAAACGCCATGGAGAAACAGCACCCCAAGGTCTGGCTCCGCTTCAATGTCAAAGTACAGCTCAATGGGGGCTTCCAGCGGCGGCGGCTTCGGAATTTGGGTCGGTGCAAGTGCCGTGTCGCTCCAAGTCGAATAAGCCTGGTCCAGCAGCTCCTCCGCCACATGGGGGCCAAATCCTGGCAGTGCCGCCAGGGTCGCAGGCTCTGCTTCGCGCAGACTATCTAAGGTCGTCAGCCCCAGCTCCTGGAGAAAGCTATAGCGCTTAGGCGTAACCCCTGGCAGCAACGACAGGTGCTTCTGTTCCACGGCCACCTCATGGCAGAAGCTCTGCCATGAGCAGAGGCTACAGCGGCTGCGGGCAATGAAGACCTCTGGCTCAATCTCTTCCAGGGCCATGGTGACAAAGTCATCCAGCATTTCTTCCAGCTGGAATAGGCGCTCTTCCCAAAGGACATTGAAAGGATCGCGATCGCGCAAATACAACAAACAATTCTCTGGCGTGGCGTCCTGCACATCTTCCAGAATCCAAGTTTGCCAGGTGGAGGTGAGCTGATACTCCAGCTTGGGGCGACGACCCAGCTTGATCTGAGCCGACTCATATTGCCAATCACCCCACCGCGATCGCCCCGGCACACGAATCAAGAGATCGGGAGTGGCTACCAAAGGATGGTCATAGGGGGCAGTGGAAATCAGTACCCCTCGATAAATGATGGGTTCACCCTGCTCCATCAGTGCCAGGGTTGTTGCTGCACCGGCCTCCCAGTCGCCCCGCTCGTATTCCACCTGCTGATAATCAAATTGACTTAGAACGGTGGCGCGGTTATGGCTGCTGTCAGCAATAATCTTTTGGATGTAGTCCCCAGGGGCATCGCGGTCCTCGCGATCGCCATACAGCTCCAAAAAAGCTCGGCGGTGACAGCGCAGATAATCGAGAAAAAGATTGTCAGTCAGGGGTAGCGCCATGCTCTACAACCTCCGCTGTTGTAGACAATGGACTATCATTTTGAAGCTCCTGACAGGGGCATAGCCAATTCAGCGGTAGAGCTGAGACAAGGTTAGAAAGTGATGGGGCATCACGGTGTGATTTGATGCACTTCCTGTGGGATTCGAGCAAAGCCTGCATCTAGAGTGATGGCTTACTCTAAACTCGCGACTGGCCATATTCTCGCATACAAAATTTAGAACAGGGGGTATCACCCTTTACGTTCTCCTCACCGTTTCCAGGACACCTCCACGAGACTTTCCGCGCCTGTGCGTTTTGACATCGTTACACTCTTCCCCGACTTCTTCACGTCCCCCCTGCAATGCAGCCTGCTGGGACGTGCCCTGGCCAACCAAATCGCCGAGGTCCATCTCACCAACCCCCGCGACTTCACCACCGACAAACATCACAAGGTAGATGACATTCCTTATGGCGGCGGCGTGGGCATGGTGCTTAAACCCGAGCCCATCTTTGCGGCGGTAGAAAGCCTGCCCGTGCTGCCCCGACGAGAGGTGTTATTAATGACTCCCCAGGGGGAGCCCATGCACCAGCGGATGTTTGAGGATTTCTCCCAAAACTATGATCAATTAGTTCTCATCTGTGGCCACTACGAAGGGGTGGATGAACGGGTTATGGAGCTGGTGACGCGGGAAGTCTCTCTCGGAGATTTTGTCTTGACCTGTGGTGAGATTCCAGCCCTGACGTTGCTGAATGGGGTGGTGCGGCTGAAGCCAGGGACGGTGGGCAAGGAGGATTCGCTTAAATTTGAGAGCTTTGAGGAATCTCTACTGGACTATCCCCAGTACACGAGACCTGCTGAGTTTCGGGGCATGGAAGTGCCGGAGGTTTTGCGATCGGGGAACCATGGAGCGATCGCCCAGTGGCGGCGTGATCAACAGTTGGAGAAAACTAAGCGTATGCGACCCGACTTGTATAAAAAGTGGTCAGAGGAAATCTCCTAGGGAATTCTTACCCCCTATGTTGATGATCAACTCTTCTTGGGAAAACCTCATGGGGAGAGAGCTTAGAAGCCAATTTCCTAGTAGCCAAAGAATTTGAGAATCGTGCAAACACTTATTTAACGTCAGTTCCGGCTAAGACTCAGCAGCCGGAAGTGCAAAATCCAGGTTGAGCGAGGGTTTCTTGGGTTGATGGCAATATGCGATTAAGCCGCAAAGCAGGTTGACCGAGAAATTGATGGGACTGCGATGGCGCG
>CALECT010000093.1 GCA_937949725.1 uncultured Pseudanabaenaceae cyanobacterium | reverse complement strand
TAGAACTCTAGGGGGAGGCTGAGGATTTTGCGGAGGACGTTTTCGTGGTTGTCGCGGCGGGCGCGGAGGGAGATGGCCCAGTGGAACCAGTTGTTGCCCCAGGCGTTGAGGGGGGCGCGGATGACGGTGACGAGGAAGATGAGGTTGAGGAGGGTGGTGAGGGCGAGGCCAGATGTGTCGTTGGCACTGGGGCGATCAGACCATTGGCTGAGCTGGGTGATGAGGTGGTTGAGGCCGGGGTCTAGGGGCTGGTTGGAGAGGAGGTTGAGGAGTTGGCCGATGGCGTAGGGGACTGCTAGGTCGAGGCTTTCGAAGAGGCTGCTGCTGGCGATGCTGAAGAGGCTGAGGCGGCGGTAGTTGCGGAAGTAGTTGAGGAATTGGCGGAATGAGGCCATGGAGTAGATGCGGTGGCGAGAGCGATCAGATCTTGATGCTAACGCTCGGGGAGGCTTTTGACTGCTGCTGTGGCCTAGGCGTTAGATAGAAACCGGGTGTCTGTGGTGGTTGCTATGCTTTCTGGATGGGGCTCAAAAAGACACCCGGTTTCTTCGGTCGCCCCATCGCAGTGGGGCGCTATAAGATTTGCCTGGAGGCCCACCAGTATGAGTGTGCTTCTGATGTGATCCGTAGGTGAGTAAATGAGCTACGACATGTGGTTTTGGAAGCAGTCCGATGATTGCTCTCATTCTCCTGATGAGGTGGTAGAGGGGATTGTCGAGAAGCAGATTGTTCTCTCGGGTGTTGAATCTCTCGATTTAGAGCAGGTCAAATTGCGCTTTAAGGAATTTTTTCCTGGCTTAGAAAGCAATTTGTATCAGACAGAATCTTGTTACTTTAATCTGGATTTATATCCGCCCTATGGGTTTCAAGTTATTTCGACTCCTCCTGGTACGCAAGAGGTTATAGATGCGCTGAATCAAATTATTGATTTAGCGGGGGAGTGTGGTTGTGCGTTGTACGACCCGCAGGCTGGGTAGCGTTTTGCTTGAATACTGGGCTGAGGCTAGAGGTTTATGACCACGAAAAGGCTGCTGCTGGCAATGCTGAAGAGGCTGAGGCGGCGGTAGTTGAGGAATTGCGGAATGAGGTCATACATAAGGGAGAGCTTGAGGTGAGAATGGACTAGTTCCGGTGCTAACGCTCAGGAGGGCTTTTACTTGGTTCCGTTACCCACTCAGTGGCCAGAACTCCCCTATTCCCAGGGGTATTGTACTTTCTAGATCGTACTCAAAAAGACATCCGATTTCTTCTGTTGCTTCATCGTTGCGTTGTACCAGAAGATAGATTAGGTCAACCAAATTTAAGCGTTGGTGCACATGTAATTTAACAGGACATAGGGACTCTAAACTGTTACTTTGTTTGTCTAATATTTGATATTCTTCCATGAAGAGCAGTCGCTAAATGACTGGAAGTCCTTTATGTTCTCAGTTGCTACAATGACTTCTCTCCCTGGGTATTCGTTTTTTAGAAGGCGCCAATGAGCAGCTATGATGCAATCTACATCAATGTTTTGAATACTTTTATTTGGCTGATTGCTGTTTCTAGCGATAGCCCATATTTCAGCAGCTTCTGTCAGAACGTTAAAAGTCAGCTCTTGAAAATTGATTACATTACGTAATCCCTTTAAATTGTCGAGGCTTTCGAAGCTGTTGATTCTGATTAATTCGCGCCTTATTTCATAATCACAAATGTCGGGGACAGTTACATATGCACCTCGAGATAATAAATTTTGGAACCAATAAATGCATTCTCGAGCTTGCTTATATTTCCCTTCCTCTTTCTCAAAATTTGTGCTTAATGGTGCAATTATCAAGCCAAGAATATTAGAGTCTAAGATAACAATCACTTGTGCTTAATACCTAAGATAAACTCTACTATCCATTCTGTAATCTAGCTGTTGCCCATTCAATTGCTGCTTTGTTCTCGTGTTTTTGTTGTTCCTGGCTTGGAGCAGGGACTTGATTTAGAGATGTTTTTGTCTCCTCCCGTAATCTTTTCTCCTCTTGTTCGGTCATCATCCATGAGATTGCTTTTGCTGTATTTCTTATACTCACAAGAATATGAAAAACCTGGGGGGGGTGCAACGCCTCATCCGGAAAGATAGAGCGATCATCTAACACTGCCGAAGCAATATTCCTCATATGGAATACTGCGCCGCTTGAAAAAGACCCGCGAAAATTCTCTATCGCATTTGCGAGTCTTGTCGCTCCCGTCCAAAGAGCTGTTATGTTTGGCATCTCCCCATTATTCTCTTCATAGGCAAGCATCATTAGTGCTTGTGCTGCCATTATTTTTTTAAATCCATCTATCTTTAATTCTTCTAGCTCAAACTGCTTGAATACGTCTTCTTCAAAAAAGTCGCTATACCTAATTCTTATTCTCTTCGATAGTTGATGAAAAGCATCAAAAAGCTTGAGTTTGTTAAGCTCGGAATCAGACTGTTTTATTGCCTCAGACATTTTGACTATCTCTAGGATGTCTGATTCTAACTCTTCTGCTGGGATAACAGGACTGTCAGAATTGAATAAATCTTCTAATAGAAGCCTCGCCTTTTCAAGGCTGAGAAATATATCTTTGCTGTCACTATGAAGCGACGAGCCAAGAAGCTCTTGTGTTGATGTTTTCACTTGCGTATCTCCCTCAAAAGAGACGTGCTAACAAACTAGAAAGCATTTGAGGATATATGCCTCTTCATACAGTATAGCTCTGCAGATTGCTCCCCATAGATCTTTATGGTAGTCAATACTTGATCACTGTTCAACTCAGCGGCCCCATCGGTAACAAACTCACCTTTTCCCTAAGTCCGGGAAAACCTTTAGATCTTGTCTGAGGAGCGTGATCTACTATCGCGTAGGGCATGTTCCCGCGAAGTAGAACCAACTCAGCCAGACAGATTCATGCCTTCACAATTCACTTACGCAGGCAAATCAGCAGTCTTTATCAACGCCCTACCTGGGCCAACAGTTCCACCGCCTCCGCCTGGCTAATCTCCGCCTGGGCTTCAGCATCCCCCATCGCTCCAGACACCGCCGCATCACCCCCAGCATTCACCGCCTGGACCTGCCCAGAATTGGAGCCCACCGAAATCGAAATCGACTGAGACCCCGAATCCGACTGGGATGCAGAGCTGGATTGATTACTCATAAACATGTTAGAGCGAGATGCAGGTCATTAAGCCGAGAACAGGGCTAGAGAAGATATTCTACCCTTCGCTAATTTTATACTGCTCAATGATAAACACCCTAATCAGCTCAGCTCTCGCAATCCGGGAACAGTGGTGTCGTTGCTGCGGACAGAAACCAGCTGTCTGCGATGGATCTTAGGCTTGTTAGAGAGGGCTCAAAAAGACACCCGGTTTCTCCAGTCGCCCCATCATGGCCTGGCGCTAAGAGATTTGCTAGACGAACCCAGTGGCAGTCGGTGTCAAACTTTGCTCAACGAAGGCTATCCTAGCCCCATCCGGTGCCTGCCCAAACCACTCGATCCAGCAGTTCTCACCTCAACAACCCCATGAAACAGATCTCCTCCAAATGGACCTCCTTCATGAAACGGGGCATCCCAATCCTGTGGCTGGTCAGCTCCATCGTTACATTCACCATCTTGTTCTTCACCCTGGGGGAAGGCCGCGAAGATCGCCTCATCGTCTACCTCGCCATGGCCTCCTCCGCCATCTTCGCTGGCCTCATTTATAAATTTGTCATCGCCGACCTCGCAGACGAAGTCATCGACCACGGCGACCACCTCATCTTCCGCAAAGGCAACCTCAAACAAACCGTCGAACTGCGCGACATCATCAACATCCGCCGCGCCTACAGCAGCAAAAACGACAAAGTCATCCTCACCGTTCAATCCACCGGCCCCATCGGCAACAGGCTCGCCTTCCTCGCCGAATACCGAGTCGTTCGCTTCACCGAACACCCCATCGTTACTGAGCTACGGCAGCGAGTTGAAGCGGCCCAGCGATGATTGGGCTGATTGCTCAGCAGGCCCCCATCCCCCAGCCCCTTGCCCTCGATTTCGGGAGAAGGGGAGTTAGAAGAAAATCTAATGCTTTAAGCCAGGCCACCTTTCTCCCAAAGTTGGGAGAGAGGCCGGGAGAGAGGGCCTATTTGAAGCGATGCTCCAAACTTTTAATTACGCTGCTACCACTCCAACCTCACTCAAATCCCACTCTTCCAAATTCCCCGACGACCCCACAAACGCCAGTCCAGAAATATCCCACTCCACATAAACATCCCCAACCCGCTCCACTCGCTGCGAGCCATAAAACTTGCCAGACCCATCGTAAAAATGCACTGAGCCCGCCGCATCACCGCCACTCCCTTTCGCAAACGGCATCAATAACGCCCCACGGGGAACCATCACCACTGCCTCATAGCGGCCCTCGGGACTGCTAAAGCGCTTATACTCCACCTCAACCCCCAAATAAACCAGCCCCGCCAAGCAAGCCTCCGCAGCTGAAGCGCTAGCTGCGGTCAAACCCGCCCCGGCGAGCTGCAACAAATTGGGCTTTGATAGGGACTGAGTCATGGGAGGTTTGCGGATGAATATTGTTGGGACCTACAGCAATGCTCTAAAGGATTTCGTAGCCCTCAGAATAGTCCAGTAGTTACACCGTCAGAGGGATAGAAAGGCTCAGGGCCTTTTGCTGGTTTCCTCGCAAAGTGGAGATTAGTTGTTTGTGCATCTACCGTGATCGCTTTTCCAACTCTTGGATATAGTTGGCGATCGTATGGTCTTGAAACGGAGCCGTCAGCACCTTCCAGCTCAGCCGTTTTCCCACTCGAATCTGAGTCTCCACATGCTTCCTATAGCCCTGCCACCAGCGAGGCAGCTTTACCACAATATCCATACCATTCACAAAGCGATAGCTGTTCGGGACTCTTCGTTCAAAGGAAGCCTTAAACGCATCGTTACCCACCCGAGGCGCACCAAATGTATAGGTATCGAGATGGTTGAGCTGCTCACCAAAGTTGTACTGCACGTCCACTGCACAGATCAGCGCCAGTGCTCCACCCAGGCTGTGACCTGTGACCGTCACCTGAGAGATGCCCAAGCTGCGGAGCTGTTGATGGATCTGGTCTCGCACTGAAAAATAGGCCTTGCTAAAGCCTCGATGGAGCTTGACACCTGACTGGCTGGGCTCGTCATAGGGATAGGTCTGCTCGCTTTCTTCACTCGCTATAATCGTCTTCTTGACGATTTTTTTGGCAAACTCAGAGCGCATTTGACCGCTGTTGAGATTGCTACCGGTCCAGTCCATGCGCGAGTTACTCCCTGGAAATATAATCGTCATTGCAGCGCCAGTGACCAGCAAGATGCATTGGGTGTCAGTTTTGAGGTCTTCAATGGGGATAATCGTTTCAGGATTCCCCGAAGACCTTTGGTCAGCGAAGTCTTTATAGCTTTCTTGGCATGCGATCGCGTATTCGATGGCCTTGGCGTAATCGATTCTCATAGCAGTGAGCTGGCTGTGCAAGATATGCTTGAACTCTAGCCGATCGCCCGTCTCTACCCCAATAATGGGGAGGCAAGTGATTCTTGCGGTTGCGGTGTGATCCTCTGGGTCATTTGTTTCAATACTGGGATTTAACTTGCCATGGCCCCTCTCTCTGATGATGCCTTAACAACTATTTTGGGAGAAGCCAAGGCGATCGCCCTCGTGGGCCATTCCCCCAAGCCCCAACGGCCCAGCTATCAAATTGCTCAATACCTGCGTAGTGTGGGCTATTTGGTTTACCCCATTCACCCTGCTGTTAAAGAGATTGATGGCCACCAAGTCTATGCCAGCTTGGGGGATCTGCCGGGGCCTGTGGATATCGTCAACGTGTTCCGTCGGGCTGAGTTCTTGCCTGGCATTACCGCAGAAGCGATCGCCATCCAAGCCCCCACGCTTTGGGCGCAGCTGGAGGTCACCCATCCAGAAGCGGAGACGCTTGCCTCCGCTGCCCAACTCAACCTAGTGATGGATCGCTGCATCAAGATTGAGCACCAACGACTGATGGGGTAGCCCAATGACCAATAGGTTGCAAGTACAACCTTCTATAAAGCAGCATGGCCAAATGTCACATTAAACTCGCGGCACCAAATCACAGCAGAATTCAAATCAGCCAGGGAGATGCCATCGGGAATCGCATAGCGTTGCTGACCAGAGACGGATTGTAATTCTCCTAGGTTCACAAAGCGATCGGCGGCGTAACTGGTAGGCGTGGCATCCTTATGCAACAACACGAATAAATCAGGGCCACTATCAGAGCGGAAGGCTTGGTCAAATTCTAGGTAGCGTTGACCGCCTTGGACAACGATGGAAGCTTTACCTAAAGTGGTGTGAGCGTTTGTGGTGAATTCTCCAGTTTTGAGCGCAACTGATTTTACAGAAGCCGCGCAGGGATCGGCAGCAGCAGCGCAAGGATCAGCAGCCGCACAGGGATTGACTTTGGCAGCAGCAGCGCAGGGATCAGCAGCAGAACAAGGGTTTGCAGCAGCACAAGGGTTTGCAGCAGCGGCGCAGGGATTGAGTTTTGCACCTGCGCAAGGGTTGTATTTCTCCGCAGCACAGGGATTGGCTTGCACGGGTTGAACATTACTACCCATGGTGATTGTGCCAACCGCCAAGATAGAAGCGATCGCTAAGGCAGAGAGATAGGTCAGTTTCATTGGGGATTACTCAGGATGAAGAAATTGGATTTGAGTTGAGGAGCAATTTATCTCCTTGCCCTCTACGCTTCTTAGTTAGTCAACCCAAGCTGAGGATTGCCTGAATTAGGCCTCTTGTTAAATTAGTTATACCTGAGAAGATCTTTAGAAATTTCGTTGGAATTAGATCTCATCGTTTGAGGCTCTGGCTTTGCCTAAAGCTTGAGGAACTTTGGGCTCTCTGAGATCTGGTACCTGTCTCTATAAGTCAGCTGGTCCTCAAAAAACTAGATTCTAGATTCAGTGAGACACCTAAATTCTGCCACTGGATTGAAGCTGCTCATTGAGTTCGTGTGAACTAGTTCAAGGCCTCAGCTACCCTATAGATTGAGCTTGCTCAGCAGCTCCTCTCCAGGCTTCAAGCACTAGACTACTCTGGGAAAATACTGGACTGTCGTCAAAATCTCTCCGTAGTTTCCAGCCTCATTTTTTAGGCAATTATATCAATTTCAGTTGTTTCTTTCTTTGATAACTTCTGGGTTCTTCTCGCTTTATTGCTACGCTCGAACCACTCAATTCTATGAAATTCCTGCTTAGCACTTTCGTTGGAGGAGAGCTCTACTGAGATGTAGAGCCTGGAGATTCAGTGTTTTAATCGGTTCAAGTTCAGGATTCTTCATGGGTTAGATCCAAGATTATAAAACTATAAATAAAAGAGGTGATCATACTGGCTAAGATTTGCCATCGCGGACCATAGTCCAATGTGCTCAGTTCTTAGATATCTCTGTGCTTCGCCAAGGATATCGACCAGTACATTCAAGTTGTGCTTACAATTCTAGCCCGATAAAGCTAAAGCTGCCCTCACATCGATTGCCCTATTTCTTCGTTCGCTTCCCTTCTCTCCTAGCTCCTCCTAGGAGAGAAGATCGACTTTAAGGTTGCCGAACTCAGGTATCTCCAGACCTTCGTCAGATTGCTGTTCTTTTCTTTCTCTCCGAGAAGCTTCCATGCCTTTACGCGACCCTGCGGAACTGATAGAGCCTCAGGAAACGAGCCCTCAACTTCAAGTTGAACTCAATAATCGGTTCCAGGTCCCTAGGCCGCAGATGGGTGAAGGTCACGAAGGGCAGGGACTATTGCAGGGTAAGAATCATATCCTGAAGCTGATCGCTATAGGTGCTTCTCTCTCCGTCATTTTGAGGGAAGTGACATTACTGAGCGATCGCCTCTCAACCTCTTGGCAGGTTGAAATTTTATTGCTTAAACGCCCCTCTAACTGTCTCCAAGCCATTGAAGATTCTCCTCTCCCTGCCTTTTATTTAAGGCATCTGGAAGCGCCAATTCAAGCTTGTTCGGTAGAAGCCTGTGCCACTGCTGTACGGTTGGGGAAAACGATTTTTATTCCGGATTTTTCCGCAGAAAATGTTGACCCCACAGAACAAACAATGGCTCAAGAAGCTGGGGTGGGGGCTTGTTCTGCAATTCCAGTCTTTGTAGATGACCAAGTTCATGGGGTCTTTTTTGCCTATAGCGATTGTCCCCAAACTTCCTTTGGCAACGTTGAAGAAGCATTTCACAGTCTTCTGGAGCTGAGCCAGATAGCGATTTGTCGTAATGCTGCTGATATTGCCTTGAAGCAACGCTTACAGCAGACGTTGCTCCTGAAAAAAATCACCCAAGAAATTCGAAATAGCCTCCAGACTAAACAAATATTTCAAACGACCGTCACTCAACTGCGTGATATTCTCCAGGCTGACCGTGCGGCTATCTATCGATTTGAACCTGAATCTAGCTATGCGGAGGGACGGTTTGTTTCTGAAGATGTGGACCCACGCTTTGAGTCTGCTTTGGAAGTAATCGCCCTAGATCGTTGTTTTAGTGATAAATACGCTTCGCGCTATCAAATCGGACGCATTCAAGCAATAGATGATGTCCAGGCAGCGGGACTCAGCGATTGCCATCGTGCTGTTCTAGAGCGTTTTCAGGTACGAGCCAATCTGATTATTCCATTGTTAAAAGGTGAGCGCCTCTGGGGATTGCTTTGCATCCATCAATGTAGTCAACCCCGCTGCTGGCAACAGCAGGAAATTGAGTTTGTCCAGGAAGTTGCGGTCCAGCTGAGCATTGCCTTGAAGCAGGCCAAGCTACTGCTGCGGGCAGAGCATCAATCCCATAAGCTCAAACAAGTCCTGACGAAGGTGAGAGCTCAAAAAGAAGAATTGACTCAGGTGGCCAACTACGAGCGGGCGATTACCCAGGTGGTTCAATCCATGCACCACAGCTTGGAGATTGATCAAATCTTTGGGGCCACAACGGAGCAGCTCCATCGAATTTTGCAGTGCGATCGCGTCGTCGTTTACCGCTTCTCACCCGACTGGAATGGCACCTTTGTTTTTGAGGCTACGAGTCCGCCTTGGCAATTATTCACAACAGAGGAGCATGAGGCTCCCTGGAATGATACTTATCTGCGTGATTATAGCGGTGGCAAGTATCGGTATAAGGAACGTTCTATTGTGGCCGATATCTATGGGGAGGATTATTCGGATTGCCATATTGATGTTCTAGAGAACTTTAGTATCCGTGCCTATATGGCAGTTCCTATTTTTGTCGGTGAGCAACTGTGGGGACTCTTAGCGGCCTATAGCCATGGAGAGCCAAGGTCTTGGAGCTCCAGGGAAGAGAATCTGTTTACCCAGGTGGGTCTGCAATTGGGTGTGGCCCTACAACAATCTGATCTCCTTCGCGAAGTTCAGCTGGCAAAAGAGCGGGCGGATGCTGCCAACCAGGCTAAAAGTCTCTTCCTGGCCAACATGAGTCATGAATTACGTACGCCTCTCAATGCTGTCTTAGGTTTCTCCCAGCTAATGGGCCGTGATCCTGCTGCGACTCTTGAACAGAAGGAAACGCTCGGTACCATCAACCGCAGTGGCTCTCACCTCTTGGCGTTGATCAATGATGTTTTGGAAATGTCGAAGATCGAAGCAGGACAGGTGGTGTTGCAAACAGCAAGCTTTGATTTATTTAGTTTATTGGATGCCCTGGATGAGCTGTTTTCCTTGAAGGCTCAATCGAAGGGCATTCAACTGACTATCAATCGCATTCCATGTTTGCCTCGCTATATCTCAACCGATGAGAGTAAGCTGCGTCAAATCTTGATTAACCTGCTGAGCAATGCAATTAAATTTTCCCATCAGGGGACGGTCACGCTACAAGCTCGTTTGCTGTCTACTGGCGCAAATTCATCTCCCCAAGCGCCCGACGAGATTGGTCTCTCCTTTGAGGTGACTGATACAGGCGTCGGGATTTGTGAGGCTGAGTTGGAGACGATCTTTGATGCCTTTTCCCAGAGTGAGTCGGGGCGAACTTCCCAAGAGGGAACGGGGCTGGGACTGGCGATTAGTCAAACATTTGCCCGCATGTTAGGCGGTGAAATTTCGATGAAAAGTGAACTGGGCCATGGCACGACCGCAACGCTGCTCATGCAGGCCAGGCTCAGTAAGGCGGTCTCTCAAACGATTCAGGAACAGCGACGCGTGATTAGGCTTGCGCCGGGTCAGCCGAGCTATCGCATTTTGATTGTGGAAGATAAGCAGGCCAATCGGCAGCTGTTGAAAAAACTGTTGACTCTAGTTGGGTTTGAGGTGAGTACCTGCGTGAACGGTGAGGAGGCGATCGCTGAATGGTCTCAGTGGCATCCCCATCTCATTTGGATGGATCTGCAGATGCCGGTTTTAGATGGCTATGGAGCAGTGGGTCGAATTCGTGAATTGGAACAGGCTCGCCAGCCGTTACAACGGGTGCCGGTGATTGCATTGAGTGCCAGTGCGTTTGATGAAACCAAGGCTTCTGCTCTAAGCAAGGGCTTTGATGATTTCGTCACGAAACCGTTTCGGGAGCATGAGATTTTCACGACATTGGCGACTTATTTGGGTGTCAAGTATGAGTATGAGGGAGGTCTCTCCCAGACTGACGTGATGGCCCTCTCTGAGGCTGAAGTGGCAGATGAGGAAACCTTGCGACAATTGTTAGCTGACCAATCCTCCCATTGGATTTCGGAATTTCAACAGGCTGCGCTGATGTTGAATGAACGAGCCATGGCACAGCTCATAGGCCAACTGCCTGAAGATGCAGCGCAACTTTCAGTCGTACTCTCGGTCTGGCTAGAGACATTGCAAATTGACCGCATCATTGATCTCCTGCCGGAGTTGCAACCTGTCGCTGGTTCAGGTTAGGGCAGTGAGGCTTTTCCTGGAGGCTTCTAGGGGCCTATGACTTATGTGAGTCTTGTTCGATTCTACTGACATCTTTGTTCTTTTCTTCTCTCTCTTCTGGATTTCACCATGCAGTTTTCTAAAGAAGCCAGCACTATCCTTATTGTTGATGACAATAAGGATAATCTCGATCTTCTCTCGGGGATTTTGGTGCAAGAAGAATATCAGGTTCGCCGCGCCATCAATGGCACGCTGGCCTTGAAAACGGCGGTAATTTTGCCTCCCAGCTTGGTGTTGCTGGACATCAATATGCCTGATATCTCCGGCTTTGAAGTCTGCCAAAAGATGAAGCAGGATCCCAAGACCCGTGATATCCCGATCATTTTTATTAGCGCCCTTAATGATGTTGAGGATAAGGTCAAAGCTTTTGCCGTAGGCGGCGTGGATTACATCACAAAGCCGTTTAAGATGTCCGAAGTCTTGGCTAGGGTTGAAACTCATCTCACCCTTGCGACGGCGAAGCGAGAGGTTATTTTGCTCAACCAGGTGCTAGAGCAGCGCGTTGAGGAACGGACATTAGAATTAGAACAGCGAGCCCTCGAACTGGAATTCCAATCTCAACAACTCCAGGAGATGAACCAAAATCTTAAGCAGGAGATTGTCCAGCGGCAAAGGGTTGAGGAGCAGTTGCTTCATGTGGCTTACCATGACCCCCTGACAAATTTGCCGAATCGAGGCTCACTGTTGCAAGCGTTGGAACAGCTGCTGGCTGAGCGGGAAATGTTGCACGCTCCCTTGGAGTTGCAGGCTGCTAGCCCTGAATCCGGCTTTGCGGTGATCTATTTGGATTGCGATCGCTTCAAGGTGATCAACGATTGTTTGGGCCATGATTTAGGGGACCAAATCTTGCTTGCGATCGCGGAGCGGTTGCAAAAACGGCTACCCGAGACGGCACAGCTGTATCGTCAGGGCGGTGATGAGTTCACGATTCTGCTCCGAGATGTGGCTGCCCAAGCTGATGTGGCGAGACTGGTGCAAAGTTTAGCCGATTGCTTTGAGCAGCCGTTCTTGTTGCAGCAGCATGAACTGTTTCTGACGGCTAGCTTTGGCATTGTGCTGGGCCATGGGGGCTGTGGAACAGCCGAAAATATTCTGCGCGATGTTGACACTGCCATGTATCACGCCAAGGCAGATTCCAATCTGCAATGGCAGTTCTTTGATCAAGCGATGCATCAGCGTCTGAAGGCCAGGCTAGAGCTTGAAAATGAAATTCGCCGCGCCATCGAAAATCAAGATTTTTCGCCCGTCTATCAACCCATTATTGATTTGAAGACGGGGTTAATATCTGGGTTTGAGACCCTGATTCGCTGGCACCATAAAACCCAAGGTTTTATCTCGCCAGGTGAGTTTATTCCTGTGGCCGAAGAGGCGGGTTTAATTATTCCCATTGACCTCTGGGTTTTGCAGGAAGCCTGTCGCCAGACCCGGCGCTGGCAGACCCAGTTCTTCGGTGAGCATGCTTTTTCACCCCAGGCTGGGATGCTCCCATCCACTGCGGGCCAAGTTCCCTGGAAAGTGAGTGTGAATCTTTCGGTGAAGCAATTCTCCCAGCCAAACTTATTGGACGAGATTGACCGCATTTTATTGGAGACGGGCTTGAGCGGCCAATCGCTGAAGCTTGAAATTACCGAAACGGCCATTATGGAAAATGCAGATTCAGCCCTGCGTCTTCTACAGGCCTTGAAGCAGCGGGGTATTCAGCTGGCGATTGATGACTTTGGCACAGGCTATTCCTCCTTGAGCTATCTCCATCGCTTCCCGGTGGATACGCTCAAGATTGATCAGCTCTTTGTCAGTGGATTAGATCCTGATTTTTCTCGCTCTGGTCAGCCCGTAGGGGATCAGGACTTCGAACATAACTTGCGCATCGTGCGTTCTGCGGTGAACCTAGCCCATGAGTTGGATATGGATGTGGTGGCCGAGGGGATTGAGACCCAAGTGATGCGGGAGCAACTGCTGGCATTTGGCTGTGACTATGCCCAGGGCTATTTACTGGGAAGACCGCTGAATGCAGAAGCATTGGAAGCAAGGTTGGTTGAGCAACATGGAGCGCTGGCGATCGCGAGCTGATGCTCTGTGCTTGCCTAAGCCTTTTCCTTTGTATGCCTTCTCGATGAGTCCAGCGCCTCCCGACAAAAAAGGGGAAAGCGTGACGCCTTCCCCTCTCGTTACTGATTCACTTCAACTGAGATTACAACGCCCTAGGCTTGGGCTACCGTCACGGGGATGTGGGCAAAGACCGATCGCCCAAGGCTGAGAAATTCGCCTTCTATGGTCAGGTAGCCAATCTCCGCCACATAATCATGCTCAGCGGTGGGCACGGTTACGACCTTGTCACGAGCATTCTCATCCAACATGTACTCATCGGTATGGTGAGCGCGCTGCTGATCTAGGTTGATGTGGTCTGCGTCGTAAATGCGCAGCGCTAACATTTGCCCACCCTGCTTTTGCAGACGACGTTTGAATTCAGGAGCAATATCCCAGTACACATAGGCTTGAGGCTTGGGATTGCGGGTGGGGCCGCCTCGCATTTGGCGATGGCGATCGCAGGGCATGATGACGATGCGGCAGCCATCATATTCTGCGGTGGGGCTATGGGAGTGGACGGACCGGGCGATGTGAATCCAATCCTCCTCAGCGCTGATGAAACCAATCTCAGCTACGTAGTCGCGATCGGCGGTGGGAAGGGAAACCAGTTTCCGATCCACGCTAGTGCGGCATTCGTAGGTGTAGCTGCTGATAAGCCAAGGTTCCGTTTGGGTGCTGGGGTCAGCATCATGGATCCGAATCATCATTCGTTTGCCGCCCTGCTGTTTGGCTTGCAGACGGTGTTCTTCAGATACGTGCCAGTTAACTTCACCTTGGTGGGAGCTTAGAGGGGTGAGGGTAATCCAGGTTTGCTCATTGTCGCTATTGCCTGGCCCTGCCATGGGGGCATCTAGCCTGGAGAATGGACCCGCTGGTTTGGACTTAGATGTCTCTACAACTTTTGAGCCCGGCTCAGGATTGGCTTTTTCGGGAGTTGCCTGATGGTGGGCTATTCCTGCAGCTCCGGCCATGCCTGCAGCGCCCAAGCCTGCCCGCTTGAGAGCATTACCCAGGGCCGTGCTGTCGTGGGCCGAGAGTTTGTTCTGGTTCCGGGGGGCTGCTGGATTCTCGAAGGAGAGTTGCTCGATGGGGTCACCCGTTGCCGCTGTTTCGCTAGGGAAATGCTCTGGCTTGGGATTGCCATACTGCATTTCCAAGTCTTCCAAGGGCTGTTCCTGGGAGGATATGGCTTTTTTGCCGCCGTTGGGACGCTCTAGCGCTTTGTCGATGCTTTGGTCTACGAGCTCGCGGCGACGGCGTTCGCTGAGGTGGCGAACTTCGCTTTGTTTTGCAGCGGGCTGTTGTTGTGGCTCTGGGAGATTGTCAATCTTTCCAGGGCGACCCTTGGCATCCTGGCCACTAGTGGCAAGCTTGTCTTTGCCCTGTAGATCCAGTTTGCTCGGGTCTGTTGGAGCAGAATCACCTGTGGTCCTGTCGGCTGCGACCATGCCAGCGCCAGCTAGCCCCGCTGCTGCCAATCCTGCGCCTGCAACTGCTCCCAGTCCGGGGATGGATTTCGGAGATGGATTGGCCTTGGGGAATGGCAGATTTGGAGTTTTTGTTGAGGGGGGCGTTGTGCCATTCAAGCCTTGGATTGGGGTGACCGTTTGGCCATCAAACCTGCTATTGATGGGCTGCTCCAGGGGCTGGTTCGGTTGGATACTGGGCCGTTGATTGTCTGTCAGTTTCACCTTGGCCGGTTCTTGAGGAGCCTGGGCTGGCTGCTCTACATCCAGCTTGTTAACCGTTTGATGGTGAGGCGTTTGAGTCGGGGACATGCCCATCGCAAAGCCTGCTGCATCGTCATTGGCGACGGTGCCATTCGCAAGGTTTTTATCGCTCCATTGAGCCTTGCTCCGACCTCGCAGTCCATGGGCAGCTAGCCCCACACCGGCTAGGCCTGCGCCTGCTGCACCAGCAGTTCCTGCTAAACCAGCCCCGCTTAACCCTGCGGAAGCCGCTGTTGCGCCCATTTCTGCTGCCTTGGCTTGATCGAGGCGTCTGCGACGCATGGCCGCAAAGCCAATCACGCCTAGGGGGGCGAGGGGAACTAGCCACCACCAGGGGGCATGAATGGTGTCCATGATGCCAGGTCGGTAGCTAACGCCGTTGTGTTGGCCCGTTGCAGTTGAACCAGCAACTGATCCCAGTTGAGTTGAGCCGTTTGCTAGATTGGCTCCGGTGAGATTGCCTGGGCTCAGTGGATTGTTGTTGAATGCTCTGGAATTGCGACCGAGGTTCCAATCCTGGGGGCCTTCTGCCAGATTGGAGACTGAGGTGTCCGCTGTCGTCTCATTGACATAGCCCAAGAATGCGATCGCCTCTGGCGTGGGATTGGCACCCAAGTAAGCAAAGTTGCGGGGCTGGGAGAAGGGATAGCGAACGTCTGTTGGCATCACGCCATGCATGGGTAAGATGCGAATGTCCTGGCGATCTTTGACCTGGTCATACAGGGCATAACCAATGCCGTCATTGCCTAGGCTTTCAATGACGCTGCTGATGTTGTTGGGCTGGATAACGGCTGTGTCGCCGCTTTCAAAGGGAGCATCTTGGAAGAGATCGTAGGAACCAAGGGATCGGCGGGTATCACTAGTGGCAGCGAGGTCAATGAAGCGAATGGGGACATTCTCGCCGCCTAGCTCGGACCAATTGGTGATTTCACCCCGGAAGATTTGGGCGAACTGCTGGTCACTGATTTCGCCCCTGAAGGGGTTAGAAACGCTGACGAAAGTGGCAATTTTTTCGCGTGATAGAGATAGGGTTTCGATCCCAGCTCTCTCTTCTTGGCTGGTGAGGCTCCGGCCAATAGCCGCTACGTCCAAGCGGCCAGAAATAACACCCGTTACGGCTGGGTCAGAGCCCTGGTTCTCGTAATTGATATGGGTGCCAGGAAATTGTTCTTCGAAGCTGCCACTGAGCGATTCGGTGGTGGGCTTGAGGCTGGGGTCGCCATCAATCCAAACCTTGGTGCCTGTTGCGACTGATTGGGGGAGGCGCAGCTCGCTTGGGGCCGGATTTTGGGCCTGAGCTTCAAGGGTAGGAACAATGGGAATGGCTACAGCGACTAATGCTGAAAGAACTAGGCTGGGGGCTTTTTTCAGATGAAACATGTGCACCTCGTATCCTGGTGAATCTGCAACGAAGAACGAAATGGGGCTAAATTTCACTAGCGCTGAGACCAAGGTCGATGTGGCTCTAACGCAGAGAGGCCGAGGCGCTGAAAGCGACCTAGGCCGGGGTCAAGGCTAGGCTGACCCGAGATTTAGATTGGCTATATTTGAACCTGCTAATGAGGCTTTGAAACTGCTATATAGCGTTACTGTATCGCCTCGCAAATACTCAGCCTGGGGCGGCTTAAAACTTCTTCGGGGAAACGCGATTTCCCATGTCTTTTAATGAAGTAAATCGGGATTAGTGACTCATTTTTAAAGTTTTTTAGCGAAAAATGCTACGAAGTCATTGTTCAAAATTCATGAAGTTGACGAGGGTGTTGGCAAAGTGTTTGAGGAGTGGTGCGCCTGGGGATAGCAGAGCAGCAGGCGATGGAATCTCCCTGGCCTTGGCTTTTGAACTTCCGGGATGAACAGTGGGGACTTGCGGGCTTGTCTGGGTAAAAGACGGGAATCCCCTAATTCAATCTCCAATGGCTTTCGAGGCTGTTTGAGAAAAGTGTCTAACTGTAGCAGCATGACCTAGCGATGCCGCCCAAATGCACGAGATTCCGACGTTTTATTGCGGGTCAAGGTCTCAAAATTGACGCTTGGCCGGATTCTCAAACAACCTCTCAATATCAGTGCTAGCCTAGAGATCCGACGATAATTTCGAAGATTTTGACTGTCCGGCAAATGCCGCTCAACCGCCATGGCTGATACCGTTACCGATGCTTTGACCTATCCCTCAGCGACTTCTAAACCGGGAGTCACCGCTGTGGTTGAGAAGGCTGGGGCGGAGAAGCAGGGGACGAAGGTTGTTGTCGGTTTGTCCGGTGGGGTGGATAGCTCCACGGCGATCGCCCTCCTTCACGACCAGGGCTATGCCGTGGAAGGCCTGACGCTGTGGCTCATGAAGGGCAAGGGCCAATGCTGCTCCGAGGGCATGGTGGACGCCGCCCAGATCTGCGAAAACATGGGCGTTGAGCATTACATCGTTGATATTCGCGAGACCTTCGAGAAGTACATCGTTAACTATTTAGTGGAGGGCTACGAGGCGGGGATTACGCCCCTGCCCTGTTCCAACTGCAATCGCATGGTCAAGTTCAGTCCCATGTGGGACTACGCGCG
>CALECT010000092.1 GCA_937949725.1 uncultured Pseudanabaenaceae cyanobacterium | reverse complement strand
TCGCGCCATCGCAGTCCCATCAATTTCTCGGTCAACCTGCTTTGCGGCTTAATCGCATATTGCCATCAACCCAAGAAACCCTCGCTCAACCTGGATTTTGCACTTCCGGCTGCTGAGTCTTAGCCGGAACTGACGTTAAGTTAAATCAAATGATCAAATTTATTGGACGACAACCATGCTGCAATTCTATTTTTCGCTTGATGGACTACGTGCCTTGGTCGTGCTTTTCTTTGCCCTGAGCCAAGCTGTCATGGCCTATTGGCCAGACTTAAGGGGCTGGGAGCAGACAACGACGAGGCGATCGCAGCGGCTGGATAACTGGTTAGTGCCATTTGGCCCATTTTTCGCCATTTGGCTACTGATTTTTGCGGGGTGTTTGGGTTTTGCCGTTTGGCATGGTCTGCCCAGTTCATTGAACGACCCTTTATTACGACGGTTGGGCTGGCTCGCAGCGCTCCTATTTTTTGGCAATACGCTGTGGGAGTATTACGTGCCTCGCTACGATTTTCGGTGGGGAAGCGTGGGTATTGTGGCGATGGAGCTAGTCGCAGCATTTGCGATTCTTTGGCAGCTCAGTCAGGCTGATGGACTGCTGTCTGGTGCTGAATTTTGGCTTGGGGCTGCGCCGCTGTATTTCTATGGAGGTTGGGTTTCGGTGGCAGCGTTTACCAATCTTTCGTCGTCGCTGGTGTTATCGAATGCTGCTTTTGATCCACGCCGGACAGGGATTGCTATTTTGTTATTGAGCGCTGCTGCTTTGTTGGCAATCGCAACAGCTCTTGTCACTCAATCTTGGGTCTATTCTGCTGCTGCGGTCTGGGGATTTGTAGGTATTGGAATTAGGGCTTGGGGCCAAGAGGCAGGGAGAGCGATCGCCTTTTTCGCTGCATTTATCGCTGTGGGAGTTTTAGCAACAGGGCTATTTCCTCAGTTTGCGTGATGGTTTGCCAGGCTGAAGTTTGGTTCTTAGCCTTGGGATTCCCAGGCTTCTTATGGCTCACTAGGGAGCAATAGACTCAGCAGGCACTGCCTGGGGAGTGGCTGATTCAGAGTCCGCCGCTGCCGGAGCTTCGCGAATAAAGGGGGTATAGCTCCCGCCCAGCGCTTCCACAATGGTCTTGGTATTCGATTCCATCATGTTCAGGTAGGAATCGCCAGGGCTGCCGCTTGCACCAATGGAGTCGGAATAAAGCTCCTGCTCTGCCAATTCCACCCCCGCTTCTTCCGCGACAGTTTTGATCAGCTGGGGGTTGATCGTTGTCTCGGCAAAGATGGCAGGAACGCCCCGAGTTTTGATCTCATTGACCAGGTTTTGTACCGTTTGGGCGCTGGGCTGTTCCTCGGTGCTGATGCCGATCAGGGTGCCGAGCATTTCTAGATCGTAGGACGTGGTGTAGTACTGGAAAGCATCGTGGGTGGTGACCAGGAGACGCTGCTCTTCGGGAATGGTCTCGATTTGGCGGGAGATCCAGGTATCGAGATCGGCCAGTTGAGAGTTTAGGGTTTGGGAATTAGCGATAAAGACGGCTTGGTCTGCTGGGGACAGGTCGATGAGGGCATCGCGGATGGCATTGACCATGGCGATCGCATTGGTCACATCCCCCCACACATGGGGGTCAGGCTGCTTCTGCCCCGCCTTATCCATTTCTAAGGCATCCACAGCCTCACCCACCGGAACGTGAATGGCATCCTGGCTACCCGCTTCCAATAACCGAATGAGGGCAGGCTCCAGGTTAAAGCCGTTGTAGAGCACCAGATCAGCTTGCTCTAAAGCCTTGATGTCATTGGGGACGGGCTCGTAAATGTGGGGGTCATCGCCGGGGCGGAGGATGCTGGTGAGATTGATGGTTTCTCCAGCAATGTCTTCGGTCAGGTCTGCGATGATCGTACTGCTAGCGACGACGCTGGGGCGAGGGTCGGCGCTGGCTTCAGTTTCTGTGGGAGTGCAGCCTGCAAGAACAAGGCCCAAGCTCAGTCCCGTGGCCGCTGCGATTTTGCGAAGGGAAGGCAGGGAAGCGAGGTTAAAAGAATGGGCCATTGCAGGGAAAAGAAGATTATGAAGTGATTTGTTGAGACGTTGGAACTGGGGCTGGCCCCCATCCCCTAACCCCTTGCCCCCAATTCTGGGGGAAGGGGAATGAAGACAAAGCAGAATTAGCTGTTGCTCCCCTCTCCCACAATTGGGATGAGGGGTTGGGGGAGAGGGCTGCTTTAAGGGCTATCAACTATGTTTTCATAATTGTTTCATAATTTGAGCATCACTGCTGGGCGGAGAGCCGAGCCTCTAGCCGGGCAGTGAGTTCGGCCTGCACCCATTGGGCAGAAGCAGGGGCGAGGAGAACGCCGTTGCGATAGTGGCCCGTGGCGAGAAGAACATTGTCATAGCCAGTCAGGGGCTCCAATATCGGGGCCGGGCGACCTTCGGGCCGAGGGCGTAGGCCGGACCAGCTGCGCAGGATCGTCGCATCGGCGAGGGCAGGGCAAAAGCTGAGGGCGGTTTGCCAGAGGGCATCGAGGCGGTCTTGCTCTAGTTCGGGTGGATTGCCTGCATCGTCGGGAAGTTCGACGGTGGCTCCGATCCAGTATTCGTTGGGGCGATTTCTCCGAAAGCTTGCGAAGCAATCGCTACCAATAGGAGCAATATGCAGGTCTTGGCCGTTAATGACGGGCTGAGGCTTGAGACTGAGAGGCTGGGGCAAGCTGATGTGGAGGGCTTGGCCCAGGACGGGGCGAATATCCAGTGCCGGTGTCGTGATTGCTTCGTCAACGGGCTGAAGCTTTTGGACGAGCGGGCTTGAGCCTAGTCCTGCGGTGAGGATGATTTGGTCCGCTTCGAGGGATTGGTCGCCCCAGTGAATTGTTTGGCAGTGGTGGCTTGAGTCGTCGGTGGCGTGGGTGGTGAAGTGGCTAATATCAGTGTCGATATGGAATTGGACACCATTAAGTTGGGCCGCTTGGACTAGGGCTTGGACTAGGGCCTGAGGATGGAGTTGGCGATCACGCGCCGAATAAACCGCCCCAATCACATCATCACTTTGCACCTGGGGATAACGCTCTGCCAGCTCTGCTGGACTCAACACCTCCAGCGGCAACTCCTGCTTCGCCCGCACCTCTGCCAGCCGCTGCCAGCCCGCCATATCATCGCCTTCAAAGCAGAGCCGCAGTAGACCGTTTTGATTAAAGGGAATGGTCTCCCCCGTGATTGCTTCCAGCTCCGACACCAGTGTTTCATAGCGCTCCAGCCCAGCCCAGCAGCGATGCCAGCGGCGGCCTTTTTTCTTATGGCTAATGACGCCCATAAGTACGCCTAGGGCTGCGCCGGTAGAGCCTTGGGCTGGTTGCTGGCGATCGAGAACAGTGATTCGAAAGCGAGAATCCTGACTGAGTTCATAGGCAGTCAGGGCTCCGATGATGCCGCAGCCAATGATTGCAATATGGGTTTTCGGAGTCATCAAAGAGCTGGTATGTGGCTGCATAAGCCTCGGAATTTTCCCATAAAAATCCCGCTGCAGAATACTCTGCGGCGGGATTAAGTCATCTCGAAATTGTTGCTGTTGCTAACCTTCGTCTGCCTCAACACCAGCAGCAGCGACAGCAGGTTCTTCTTTCCCTTCCCCCATATTGAAGGCGACCCGTAACAACGGCGGTGCTACAAAGGTCGTGGCAATCACCATGACAATCACAGCTGCATTAAGTGAACTGCTCAAGGCTCCACTGGCAGCGCCAACGCCAGCGAATACTAGACCCACTTCACCGCGAGGAATCATACCCACGCCGATCGCCATCTTGTTCACATCGGACTTCCCGACCAAGGCAAAACCAGTAACGACCTTACCCACAATGGCAACGGTGACTAGGAATGCAGCGATGATCAACCCTTCACGGTTGGAAGCAACGGTGGGATCCAGTACAGAAAGGGCAGTTTTAGCACCCACGCTGATAAAGAAGATGGGCACTAGCAGGTCAGCGATGGGCACAACCTGCTCTTCCAGCTCGTGACGCTTCTCGGTTTCACCCAGGATTAAGCCTGCTGCGAAGGCACCGAGGATAGCTTCCAAGTGAATGATGGCCCCGATATAGGCCAAGAGCAAGGTCACAATCATCGCTGCAATGATCAGCTGACCACGAGTTTTAAGCTCTTTGACAACGCTGATGAAGTAAGGCGCTAGAAGGCGTCCAATGACAATAGTGCCAATCAAAAAGGCAGCGGCACTAAAGAGTAAAAGCGCAACATTAGCCAGCTTGACTTCGCCGGTTTTGGCAAGGCTAGCGACCACTGCCAAGACCACGATGCCAAGGATGTCGTCGAGGATGGCCGCACCAATGATGATTTGGCCTTCCTTAGAGCTGAGCTGTCGTAGCTCGGACAGGACCTTGGCGGTGATGCCAATGCTGGTGGCGGTTAGGGCCGCACCCGCAAAGATGGCAGGAATTAGGTCCATGTGGAAGAACGCCAGCAGGCCCAGGGTACCGAGGGCGAAAGGTGTAACCACACCGACGACAGCAACGATCGCTGCCTGGGGACCCACTTTAATTAGTTCCTTGAGGTCTGATTCCAGACCAATTTCAAATAGCAGCAGGATGACGCCCATCTCTGCCAAGACCGAAATCACCTCACTCTGGGCCGAGAAGACTTCAGCTGCTTGGGAGGCTTGGAGCCCTGCGGTTTGCTGCAAGATTTGAATAATCACCGAATCGGCAGCGGTGGCACCAGATTCTGGGAAAACCAAAAGGTGCAGGGCAGAAACACCAACGACAACACCGCCGACTAATTCTCCGAGGACCGGCGGCAGATTAATGCGGGCACAAATTTCGCCGCCGACCTTACTGGCGAGAAAGACCACAATCAAACTGAGGAGCACCCCAGCAAGAATGAGAGGGGCTAATTCTGCATCGTTTTCAGCGGCAGCTTCAGCGAGGAAAAGGGGAATGGGGGGAAAGCCCACTGTAGCCAAACTAAAGCTTGGAAACAGTTGGGTGAATAGTAGATCGGGCATGGAGAGGGCAGCTTACTGTGCACATTGACTAATTTTCTACCATTGCAGGCATTAGGCATAGACTACCCAGCGGCTGATCAGACAGACCGGTTGACCTGAACAGCGACCGCATCCCAAGTAAAGCAGACCCAAAGCTGGCAAAGGCTAAGGGCAATTTTGACAGGCTTTGAGTCCGTTCGGACGTAGCGTTTGTAACCGTTGGCAGCAATCAAACGTTAGAGAATGGTAAGTCGCTGCTCCTATGGCTCAGCGCAGACTGCTAGGCAAAGACTCGGTGCTGGAGAGAGGGCATTTGGCGGCGGACCTGGCTGAGGCGACCGGGATCGACTTCAGCGATCGCCACACCGGGCTCACTGCCTGCATCGGCGAGGATGACGCCCCAGGGATCGACGATCATGGCGTGGCCGTGGGTTTGGCGGCGATCGTAGTGAACGCCAGTTTGGGCCGGAGCAATCATATAGCAAGTATTTTCGATGGCGCGGGCCTGGATGAGCACCTGCCAGTGGTCCTTGCCGGTGTAGGCCGTAAAGGCAGCAGGCACAAACAGCACCTCAGCTCCCGTTTTGGAAAGATGGCGGTACAGCTCAGGAAAGCGCACGTCGTAGCAAACTGATAGGCCAATTTTGCCGAACTGCTCAGAGTCATAGAGCTTTGGCAGACGGCGACCTGGCACCACCGTGGTGGATTCCTGATACTTGTAGCCGTCGGGGATGTCCACATCGAAGAGATGGACCTTCTCATAGCGGCTCAGCTCCTCGCCATCAGGGCCGATGAGCAGCGCCGTGTTGTGGACCTGACCAGACGCTACAGGAACAGGGAAACCACCGCCCAGAAGCGTCACCTGATAGCGCTGGGCCATCGTGCGAAGGAACTTTTCTGTTTGGTCAGAAATTTCCTTCGCGCGCTCAATCTTGTCCTGCTCCTCGCCCATATAGGCAAAATTTTCGGGTAAGCCAATCAGCTCCGCCCCTCGGCGCACCGCTAAATCGATGAGTTCTTCAGCTTGATCCAGATTCTTTTCGACATCTGGAAGGCTTGTCATTTGCAGAGCTGCGGCCAGGTAAGACTTCATAGATGGGATGTATGCGGGCAAAGAGACAGTCATAGCAAAATTCAAGCGGAAATTTAGAGAATCCCAGCGGTAGCGCTCTTGGCTCTAGGGTTCACCGGAAGGTGCTTAGAAGCTCAGGGAAATCTAAAATTTATTGGAAGCTTGGGGATTTTCTAGGACGATCGCTCGACCTGGAAGTTTTGCTACTACCAAAATATTAAGCTGTAGGGAGCTTGGGAAGGTGTTTTGAAAGAGAGATTAAGGGAATGGTTCGATCGGCCCGATTAGAGCAGTTAGCAAATTTGCTCTGCGGTGAGTTTAGTAACCAGACCCAGGCTTTAGACAGCCCAGCTTGGTTTGTGCAACTGCGACTGTGGCAAAAGCGGACCCCGCTATTCGCAGACGACAGCATCACTTTATTTTTAGAGCAGGCTCCAGCTCTTAAACTGGACCAGCCCTATCGCCAACGGCTGCTGCGCCTGTTTGAAGAAGGCGGTCAGCTATATGGTCAGTACTATCAGTTCAAAGACTTTGGAGCCTGGAAAGGTGCGGGAGCCCAGGTCGAGCGTTTAGCATCGCTGAGCTTAGACGACGTGGATGATCTGCTCGGCTGTCGTGTGGGCATTGCTGGGGACGAGGCCCAGGGCTTTAAAGCGCAGCTAGTGCCAGGTGGCAAATGCCAGTTTGAATATGCCGGGCAAATGCGGCAGGTGATTGTGGGCTTTGATGTGGCGGCGGCAGGAGCTGGTGTGGAATTGAAGACCTATGACAAGGGAGTAGATCCGGAGACAGGAAAGGGATTGTGGGGGGCGCTGATGGGGCCTTATGAATTTGTGAGATTGAGCTGAACAGCCGCCTCTTCCCCCAGCCCCTACTCCTAAAGGAGCAGGGGAGTCGGAAACAGGCCATACTTCGACTGCGAAGCAGCAACCCGACAGGCCAACCAGCCCAGCATTTTGAATCACTTCCATCATTGAAAGGGGCTGCACCACAAACCACTACAAACTCCGACACCGTTGTAGCAGGGGGTAATCCATTGGGGGAGACTTTGTCCCCCATTGGCGGGAGTTTGAGGGCTGGCCCTCATAGATTTGTGTTTTGCCTCCGATTAAGGCCAACTCGGCAGCAGAAGCCTGAGCTGGAATGCCTGCTCCGATAGCGGCAGCCCCAGCCAGATGGGAAGCCAGAACAAGAACGCGATCGCCACCATCCCACCCACAACTGCACTCACCAACCGCCAATCCCCCCGTAACTGCCAAGCCCAACCCAGCCACCAAGCCAAAGCCATCACCCCAAAACACAACGCCCCCAAGTAGTGATAAACAAACGTACAGCGCCCCACCCCCGCCCAAGGCAACCAACTCGCCCCAAAACTCACCAACAGATACAACCCCACCCCCAACGGCAACCCAGACCCACCCCGTAATCGCCTTGCTCCAGCTGCCAAACCAAACATCCGCCTCAGCCGCACCTGATACCGAGCAACAGTCGCCACTGCCATCCCAGCCATCGCCCCAGCACTCCCCCACCACAACAGCGGATTCCCCAACGCATAAACCGCGAAATAAACCGGCGGCTCCCCCCCCTTGGATAGCGCATAGGCGATCGGCCGAATCATCAACGGCCAACTCCACCAAGGCGAACAATAATCATGAATATCTATGCTCGTGACTGAATCTCCCTGGTGGAAGCCCCAGATTTGCTGATGCAACTTAATGAGGCCTGTATCGGGATTGAGCTGGAGATGGGGGAACCAGAGCAGTGTGTAGGTTAAGCCTGGTAGTACGACTAGGAACAGCAGAGTCTGGAGGGGAGAGATAGAAGCTAGCGATCGCGTCGTGATGGCTGAGCTTGAGCTAAGCAGACCCCTCCCAACCTCCCCTTGGAAAGGGGAGGAGCTGTTGGCCTGTGAGGGTTTGGGTGAAGTCTGCTTAGCTAAAAGGCTTACTCGACGTCCTATCCAAGCTCCAGCCCACAAAACCATTGGCCCCAGCCAATACCCCAATCCATTCCACTTGACTGAGATACAGGCTCCAAACGTGAGCCCAGCCCCCAACAACCATCGCCAACGCACCTGGGACGAAGCTCGCAACGCCTTCAGCCAGCACCAATTCCCCAGCAAGCCAAAGGCCACCAGATAAACATGCAACAGCGCGAAGCGCGACTCCACCAAGAAGAATCCATCCAGGGCGATTAGTGTCGCAGCCATTAGTCCAACCAGCCTTTGCCCCGTCAACTGCCGAGCAATACCAGCCAGAATCAATGGGATTGTTGAACCCACAACTGCATTCAGCCATCGGTAGCTGTAGGGCGACAGCATCCTCCCTGATGCATCGTTGAAGAGATTATTCGCAGGCGTTAAGTGAGGAAATAGCACATGCTCGCCTAGCCAGATGCCTGCCGCAATCAAATATTTGCCTAGGGGCGGATGGGCATCGAACAGCGATCGCCCCTCCAAATAATCAACGCCATAGCGAACGTAATAGACCTCATCAAAAGCGAGCTGATTAAAGCGGTCCAAGCTCCAAAGTCGTAAGGCTAAGCTAAACGCAAACACCCCAAATAGCCCCAGGGCATACCCGTGGCGACGGATCCATGATGAGAGGCTTTGGGGTGGCGACTGCTCCATGCTCTCCATCATTTCATTGACTGGCCAGATCGACCGATAGCTCTAGCCCTGACTTGGCCTGAATTTGATAAGCTATGAGCCATTCATCGCGTTCCCATTCTCAGCCTCACCGGCCTGGCCCTCCATGCAGGATTCCATATCCGCCCCATCCCAGTCGCCGCTACTCAGCGTCCGAGACCTGACAGTGCGCTTCCAGGGCAGTGACCTGCCTGCGGTAAATCAAGTATCCTTTGAGCTTCAGCCGGGACAGACCTTAGCGATTGTAGGGGAGTCGGGCTCGGGCAAATCCGTTACCTGCCTAGCGATGATGGGGCTAATTCCCCAGCCTCTAGGGGAGATTGTCAACGGGGAGATTTTGTTTCGCGGACGCGACAGCAGCGAAGCCGTCAACCTGCTTAACCTCTCCACCGCAGAACTACGGCGCTATCGCGGCAGCCAAATGGGGATGATTTTCCAAGAGCCCATGACGGCGCTCAATCCCGTCCATAGCTGCGGTGCCCAAATCATTGAAGCCATTCGCACCCACGAGGATGTGTCCGAAACTGCTGCCCGCCGCCGTGCCCTAAGCCTGCTGCGCGAGGTAAAGCTGCTGCCTTCTGACGAGACCTTGGCGGAAACCTACCGCGATAGCTGGAAAGGCAAGACTCCGCCAACTTCTTCGGAACTGCACCGCATTGTCCGTAGCCATAAGCAAACCCTTATGCGTCGCTATCCCCATGAGCTATCCGGCGGGCAGCTCCAGCGCATGATGATTGCCATGGCGTTGTCTTGCAATCCCACGTTGCTAATTGCAGATGAGCCTACAACTGCGTTAGATGTGACAGTGCAGGCGACGATTTTGAAGCAGCTTAGGGAACTGCGCGATCGCCGTGATATGGCCATGGTCTTCATCAGCCATGACCTCGGCGTCGTCGCAGAAGTCGCGGACTACATCGCCGTCATGTATCGCGGCAACATGGTGGAATACGGCCCGGCCTACAATATTTTCCATCGCCCCCAGCATCCCTACACCAAGGGCCTCCTCGCCTGCCGTCCCCAGCTCAAACAAGAGTTCAAGCTACTGCCTACTGTGGCGGACTTTATGGATGAGGAGCAGGTGGAAGGGCAGATGCCGGTCATTACTGAAAAGCCCATTGACTTGACCCAATTTTTGCCTGACCCGGTGGACTCAACCGGACCAAGCCTTCCCGTGACCGAGCCTGCACCATTGCCAAAGTTGCTATTGCAAGTAAAAGATTTGCAGGTGTCCTATCCGGTGAAAGGGCCGCTGGGGCGTGTGAGCCAACGCATTAAAGCAGTGGATGGCGTGACCTTCGATATTCGGGCGGGGGAGACTCTGGGCTTGGTGGGTGAGTCGGGCTGTGGCAAGAGCACCCTGGCGCGGGCGCTGCTGCGGTTGATTCCGCCGACGGGGGGGCAGGTGATATTTGATGGGCAGGACATGGCCCAGCTTTCTGATAGCAAGATGCGACGCCTGCGTCGAGATATGCAGATTATTTTCCAGGATCCGAATAGTGCTTTGGACCCGAGGATGAATGTTGGGGCCGCGATCGCCGAACCCCTCAAAATCCACAAGATGCCGAAGCACAAAGGGTCAGAACAAAACCGCAGCTACCGCCCCCAAGTGGCCCAGCTCCTGCAACGCGTCGATCTCCCAGCAGATGCCATGGCTCGCTATCCCCATGAGTTTTCTGGGGGGCAGCGCCAGCGAATTTGTATTGCGCGGGCTTTAGCTTTGAAGCCTAAGTTTATTATTTGCGATGAGTCGGTGTCGGCTTTGGATGTGTCGGTGCAGGCCCAGGTGTTGAATTTGTTGAAGGATTTACAGGCTGATTTGGGGTTGACTTATTTGTTTATTTCCCATGATTTGAGTGTGGTGAAGTTTATGAGCGATCGCATGATTGTGATGAATCAAGGTCGCATTGAGGAGATGGGGGATGCGGCGGAGATTTATGGGAATCCCCAGCGGGATTATACGAAGAAGTTGATTGCTTCGATTCCTCAGGTGGAGACTTATTTGGAGGCGGGGTAGGAGGCAAGAGGCCTCACCCCCGGCCCCTCTCCTAAGGGAGAGGGGTGACGTAGACTAAGATTTTGGAAGGTGTTTTCGTGACTGGCTCGGTTCCCCTTCTCTCTTAGGAGAAGGGGTTAGGGGATGAGGTTAGTATTGAGATACTAGTCGTAAATGCTGGTGTATTAGCTTGTTGATTTAGAGGCAAGAAACCTCACCCCCGGCCCCTCTCCAAAGGGAGAGGGGCTTAGTGATGCAGAAAACTTTTGTGAGTCTCAAGCTGAGAAAAGAGTGACCCTGGAGAAGGTAAACATGAGGTCTTGAATCGTGCGTTTATGCTTCGACGCCGAGGCCGGGGGTGGACTTTGATAAGGGAGGGGCCGT
>CALECT010000091.1 GCA_937949725.1 uncultured Pseudanabaenaceae cyanobacterium | reverse complement strand
CTGCTCAACGCCTTTGAATACGGCACCCCGCCCCACGGCGGCATCGCCTTTGGATTGGATCGCATCGTCATGCTGATGACCGGCTCCGAGTCCATCCGCGACACCATCGCCTTCCCCAAGACCCAGCAGGCCCGCTGCCTGCTCACCGATGCGCCGTCCAATGTGGATGACGCACAGTTGGAGGAGCTGGAGGTGAAGTCCACCTACGTTCCTAAGAGTGAGGAAGACGAAGAATAATCGTCAGGTCAAGCTTCTAGGCAAAGCCCTCGATGTTCTTGCAGCATTGAGGGCTTTGTACTTCTTGCGTCTAGTTCAAATACTGGCGGCAAGAAACGTACCTCAACAATTTATAGAGCTCAACTCTGTCAATACAAGTGGTCCACTATCGACCAGGTACATTCCGCAGTTGAACTCTGGAAGCAGCTGAAATAGAGCCTGTGCTGTCCAAATTCATTCTCTTCAGAGCCACAGAAATTAGCTAGAGTCATAAGTTTTTCTTTAGTTCCCAGGGGAGTGATATTCACTCAAGGTCTAATGAAACCAATCCAAACACAAATATGATTTACAGGAGCATTAGTAATGTTGCTCTCCACTTTCGAACTTCTTCTAACGAAAATCACCCCTAACCCAGGAAAGGTCAAAGGCTCTGATCGAAAAGTTGTACAAGGTTATTTTCTTAATCTCTCTAATCCGACTACAACCAATTCAAGAATTAGACTGAGATTTAATGCAACAACACCTTCTCTCGACCCATCAAAACTTCTAACTGCTTTAGACACTGGTGGAACTAATCAATTCAATGGAACACTTGTAGCCGCTGGAGCAAATCGCTATCAGTATGATTTCACCCTGGGTGCAGGAGATACAGGGCTGTTCATTCTACAGCCAAACATCATAGAACTTGATCCAAGCAAAGATGAGTTAGAAGTTCGTGGTTTTGTTGAGATATTTATTCTTACTTCTTCTCCTTTCACGCTCCAAGGTGTTACGAAGCAATTATTAGTTACACCTGAGCATAGAGGGACTTTCCTGCCTTCTCCCAACAACAGCCAAAACGATTTCGATCAGCTAAATGTAGCTATACCAACTTCGACTGGTGCTGGATTAATAAATGTTGATTTCCTAAGTACTTTTGTGCTTATACCACCTGACATTCCTGGATTCTCTCTTCCGGAAACTCCACCTCAAATATCTATCCCTCCCGCAGTAGAGGAATCCTCTGATATCAATCGTGAAAATATGCAGCTACAGATTTCTTTGCCCCAAATTATCAGCACGATCGCTCAGAGAATGGAAGCCATTGAAGCACGTCTAGATTCTGGCCCGAAATAAATCGACAGACTATTGGCTGTGTGAAGATAACGTCCGCATAAGTCAAAAGTCCATCAGGTAGATAGACACTGCTTGAAAGCAAGGCTAGCTTCCAATCAGTGTCTACTCAGCGAATAGAGAGCAAAGCTTTTAGCGTCTGAAAGATCACGATTCCGGCTCATTAGGTTCTAAACAGCACTAGATTCGTCCAGTCACTGGAGGACACCAACTAATGTTTAAACCAGGTAGACAGCAGCCACCCAACATCCTGAGTATGAAGAAAATGAGCTGTGAACATCGGAGTGGGTACAAGCTCAAACCACCGCTATAAATTCATAGGTAACTAATTGAAACAAGGCTAAGTTGTAAAAGTCATATTTCTTTGGTTTGGATCTTCACGCTAGCCTAAAGTCATCTACTGGGCTTGATACATGCAATGACACAACCACTCAAGCGAGCGCTCTGGATCTGCCTCCTCAGTCTCAGCCTTCTCCTATTTGCCAACCGCAGCTTAGCCCATGATAACTTTCCCCCTATCAACAGCTCTCACTTGGATGGCAAAGTCGCCAACCTAGAAATTAACCTACGGCAGCTTCAACGCGAAGTGGGGCAATTGCGTTCATCCCCCACCACGACGCCAGTCACCCAGTCATCTCCCACCCCCATCCCCCAACGCCGCACAAATTCAACCGACCCCCAACTCCAGAGTCTGGCGAACCTTGTCATCGAACTCAAACAGGATATTCGTGACCTTGAAGTCCGTCTCAATCAGTTAGAACCTTAAAGCGTTAGAACCTAGGAATTACGTCGAGCAATCTAAGATTGGGGAATATCCTGGGTCGCTGGCATCACTGAATTCTTCAGTTGACTCACACTCGCAACAATCAGGGGCATGGCACCAATCAAAATAAAGCCTGCAACAATCAAGCTGACAATGCCATCAGCTCGTTGCCAGTGCAATACAGAAATCAAGAGAGCTGCAATCAGTATCCCGAAAGAGCTAGCGGCATCGGCGATCGCATGCAACAAAACCCCTTTCACATTCAAGTCATCATGACTATGTTGATGGAGCAACTTTGCATTAAGGCTATTCACGCCTAGGCCCACAGCAGCGGTGAGCAGCATCGGTAGGCTGAGGATTTCGACCGGGGGCGATCGCAAAGATTCAATGGCTTCGTAGCCGATCCAGATGGCGATCGCAACCAAAGCAACGCCATTCAACAAAGCCGCCCAAGTCTCCACCACTCTATTTTGAACGATGTCAGGCTGCTCTTGCTGACGCTGGCTCCACCAAGCAGCCGCTAAGGCCAGCAACACCGCACCGCAGTCAACAATCAAATGCCCTGCATCAGCGAACAGGGCAACGCTGTGGCTCCAAACCCCAACACCAATTTCTAAAATGGCAAAGCTAAGAACTAAGCCCGCGACCCAGAGCAAGCGCTGGACTTTTTGCTTGGAGAGATCACTCGCAATAAAGGAATGGTTACAGGTCTCTCCCTGATGCTCACCATGGGCATGGTTACCGTGGAGATCTCCACCATGGGAACAGGTTTCGGGTACTGGGGTCATAACAGCAGAACAGCGCGGACTGAATCTATCGTAAGGCGCTAAACCAAAGTCGGTCGTTTTTCTAGCAAATCCTCACTGAAGCAAGCATCCCAAAAATGCAAAAGGGCCTTGGCTATAACAGCCAAGGCCCTTTCTATTGGAACCAAACGTTAGTCCTAGGAATAAACCTAGCCGATCAACGCTTTAGCTTTAGCAACAACGTTAGCAACGGTGAAACCAAACTCTTCCATAATCTTGCCACCGGGAGCGGAAGCACCGAAGGTATCAACGCCGATGACAGCGCCGGTATCGCCTGCATACTTGCCCCAACCGTAGGTGGTGCCAGCTTCTACAACGAGGCGCTTGACGCCTGCGGGCAGAATGGAAGTGCGATAAGCCTCATCCTGCTCTTCGAAAATTTCGCGGCAGGGCATGGAAACCACACGAATCTTGCCACCCATTTCCTTGGCAGCATTAACGCAGAGGCTGACTTCACTACCCGTCGCCAACATCACCAAATCAGGAGTGCCATCGCAATCGACGACGGTGTAAGCGCCTTTAGCCACGCCTTCAATGGAAGACCCAGCCAACTGGGGCAGACCCTGACGAGTCATGGCCATGATCGAAGACTCTTTGCGTCGCTCGATCGCCACCTTATAAGCACCGGAAGTCTCGTTACCATCCGCAGGGCGGAAGACCAACAGGTTAGGAATCACGCGCAGGGAAGCAACGGTTTCCACAGGCTGGTGAGTAGGACCATCTTCGCCCAGGGCGATGGAGTCATGGGTCATGACATGGATGACCTGGCACTGGGACAGGGCCGACAGGCGGATTGCACCGCGCATGTAATCGGCAAACACCAGGAAGGTGGCATCGAAGGGAATCAGGCCGGTGCCATGGAGGGAAATGCCGTTGCAAATCGCGCCCATGCCATGCTCACGCACGCCGAAACGCAGGTTACGACCCCCGTAGGCACCCTTCTGGAAGTCCGTGGAGCACTTCAGGTAGGTGAGGTTGGAGTGGGTCAGGTCAGCGGAACCGCCAACCAGCTCGGGGACTGCTTCGGCGATCGCGTTCAGCGTAATCTCCGAGGTCTTGCGAGTTGCCAAAGGCTTGTCATCGGGGGTGTAAGTGGGCAGGCACTTTTCCCAACCGTCAGGCAGTTTGCCGCTAATCTGACGCTCAAATTCTGCGGCTTCCGCTGCGTATTTGCCCTTGTAAGTAGCCCAGGTCTTGTCCCATTCAGCTTCGGCGGCGGCACCGCGATCAATCGCCTTGCGCCAGTGAGCCAATGCATCGTCAGGTACTTCAAAGGAGCCATGCTCCCAACCCAAGTTCTTCTTGGTGGCTTCGATTTCCTCTGCACCCAGGGCTGCACCGTGGATACCAGCAGTGCCCTGACGGTTGGGGGAACCAAAACCGATGGTGGTGCGCACCTTGATCAAGGTGGGCTGCTCGGTGTTTGCCTTAGCTTCCTTAATAGCTGCTTCGATGGAGGCCGTATCGGTGTCGCCATTACCGACAACAATCACCTGCCAGCCATAGGCTTTGTAGCGCATGCCCACATCTTCGGTGAAGGAGACGGTGGTGTCGCCGTCAATGGAGATGTGGTTGTCGTCATAGAGGGCAATCAACTTGCCCAAGCCCAGGTGACCGGCCAAGGAGCAGGCTTCACCGGAAATGCCCTCCATATTGCAGCCATCACCCATGAGGGCATAGGTGTAATGGTCAATGACGGTGCAATCGGGCTTATTGAACTTGGCAGCCAGGTGAGCTTCGGCCATGGCCAGGCCCACAGCGTTACAAATGCCCTGGCCCAAAGGACCGGTGGTCACTTCCACACCCTTGGTCTCAAAGTTCTCGGGGTGGCCAGGGGTGCGAGAGCCCCACTGACGGAATTGCTTCAGGTCTTCCATCGTCACGCTGTCGTAGCCCGTCAGGTAGAGCAGGGCGTACTGGAGCATGGAGCCATGGCCTGCGGACAGGACAAAGCGATCGCGGTTCACCCAGTTAGGATTCTTGGGGTTGAACTTCATGAACTTGTCCCAGAGGACAAAGCACATGGGGGCTGCACCCATGGGCAGACCGGGGTGGCCAGACTTGGCTTTCTCAACGCCATCGATCGCCAAAAAGCGCACCGAATTAATGCAGAGTTCTTCTAAAGATTGGGTTGCAGCAACCATATTTGTAACTACCTAACGTGATTGGGTGGGTGAGGGGCTTGGGTGCCTTAGGTGCCTTAGGAACGCCTAGGGATGCCCCGGACCGCGATCGCTCGCGATTGCTTTTTGGCGATTGACGATTCCACACTGAAGCTCAGCAGGAAAACCGCACTAATAATTAAATGTCCTTATGGTCATCATTCCATCGACGGAGATGATGAACAAGTGTGAAGCCGGGAGATTTCTGTAAAATTTGCTTCAGAATTCCATCTTTAACGAGCCCTGACATCGCTTCTCTCAGCCCCTCGAACCAGATACAGCCTGTATTGCAAGGCCAAATAGCGATTGAATGGGCCTACCCGTAACATTTGTCTATTGAGCAGGATAAAAAAGGCTTCAGAACAGCAAACCTTAGTCAGAATACTTACGCATGACCAGCGTGACATTGTGGCCACCAAATCCAAAGGAGTTTGAGATGGCGACATCCACGGTCTGGGCACGGGTGGTGTGGGGCACGTAGTCCAGGTCACACTCTGGGTCCGGAGTTTCGATGTTGATGGTGGGAGGCAGCTGGTCATGGTAAACCGCCAGAGCAGTGGCCACCGCTTCAATGCCACCAGAACCGCCCAGCAAGTGACCGGTCATGGATTTGGTCGAGCTAATGGCGACCTTGCGGGCATTGTCTTCACCCAGGGCCTTCTTAATGGCAGCCGTCTCGGTTTTATCGTTAGCTGGGGTGCTGGTGCCGTGGGCGTTGATGTAGCTGATTTCGCTTGGTTTGACACCCGCATCCTCAAGCGCCAACTCAATCGCTCGGGCTGCACCTAAGCCACCGGGCACCGGCAGGGTCATATGGTAGGCATCACAGGTCATGCCATAGCCCACCACTTCTGCGTAGATGCGAGCTCCGCGCGCCTTGGCATGTTCCAGCTCCTCAAGTACCAGCAGACCTGCGCCTTCTCCCATAACAAAGCCATCGCGGCCCACATCAAAGGGGCGACAGGCATGTTCCGGGTCATCATTGCGGCTCGACAGGGCTCTGCAAGCAGCAAACCCGGCCATGGATAGGGGCGTAATCGCCGCCTCTGCACCGCCACAAACCATGGCATCGGCATAGTTCCACTTAATCTGCCGGAATGCATCGCCCACGGCATTAGCCCCAGCGGCACAGGCCGTCACCGTGCAGGAGTTTGGCCCCTTGGCTCCAATTTGAATCGCCGTCAAACCAGCGGCCATGTTAGCGATCATCATCGGAATCATGAAGGGGCTACAGCGTGACGGTCCTTTATTGAGGTAGATCGTTTGCTGATCTTCCATCACCTTGATGCCGCCCACGCCGCTGCCCAAAAGCACACCAATGCGCTCGGCATTGGCATCGGTGATTTCTAGATTGGCATCTTTAACCGCCTGCTTCGCCGCTGCCGCACCAAACTGAGAGAAACGGTCCATCCGCTTCGCTTCCTTTCGATCCATGTAGTCCTCTGGCTTAAACCCTTTAACTTCTCCCGCAATGCGGCAAGCATGGGCCGAGGCGTCAAAATGGGTAATGGGACCAATGCCATTTCGGCCAGTGGTCAAGCCTTCCCAGTAATCGGCTAAGTTATTGCCAATGGGGGTGATGGCACCCATGCCCGTGATGACCACGCGGCGAGCAGCAGAATCAGTCATAGGGTTCTCAGTCAAACCAAATAGGAGCTTGGAAAGGGCCTGTTCAAATCCTTCGTGAGCAATATTCGCGATCGCTGCTGGCTTGCTTGAGTCATTTAGATTGAGCAATCAACCGAAATAGGGCCAGTCGGGGATTTAAAATCGCAGAGTATGGTTCAGATCAACAGACCGCAGGCTTAAAAACTAAAAAGCTGAGGAAGGCCTCAGCTTGACAGCCTTGTGAGCTGTCTCAATCAGTGTGCTGCTGGGATACAACAGCTTGATTGAGGAAATTAAAGCTACATAGAGCAGAAAGGGATGAAGCCAAGCTCTAGAGCCTGAACGTATCCAATAAGTCTTGTATGGCTTAAATCAGTCCTATGCAAACTTAATTGACTAGGCCTTTTCTTCAATGAAGTTAACGGCGTCTTGGACCGTGGCGATCCCTTCAGCTGCTTCATCGGGAATTTCAATCTCGAACTCTTCTTCCAGAGCCATTACTAGCTCAACAGTGTCAAGGGAGTCGGCACCGAGGTCGTTGGCGAAGCTGGCTTCGGCCTTGACCTCTTCAAGATCGACGCTGAGTTGCTCAGCGACAATCTTTTGCACTTTTGACAGGGTTTCCTCTTTGCTCATAAACCTCAATTCCTTTGCGGTACCGGCGTCATGCTTTATCAGCATTTAGGCGTTTGTTTATCTTATCGGCAAAGGGTCACTCCGCTTTAGATCTTCTTTAGAATCAAGCCCAGAGTGAGGTTGTAAGGACTTCTCGTTAGGCCATTAATTAGGCTTTGGATAGATTCCAGACAATGACTTGAATTGAAAAAGCGATGGCTTTTCACCGCTCTGTTCCTCGATTCCGCGAATAGGCCTAGGGGCTGGATTTCGGGCGATTATTACGATGTTTGAAGTTTTAATTACGCGATCGCAGGCCGGCGAAATCCCTGGGGTAGACTTGGGCTAATCCTGATAAAAACATCGTCGGTCTAGTGGACCTGATGTTCGGCCCAGCAGCATTTTCCATGGCTTCTAGTTCTGGAGGGTGGCGTTAGCCGAATTTTTTAGGCGCAGCGGAATCATTCTTGGTATTGCTGCTTTATTCGCATGTGAGTCCTTAATCTGGAGCCACGAAATTCATATGTCTCATAAGGTCAAAATTTACGATACCTGTATCGGCTGTACCCAGTGCGTTCGCGCTTGTCCTACGGACGTGCTCGAAATGGTGCCCTGGGACGGTTGCCGTGCAGGTCAAATTGCCTCTTCGCCTCGCACAGAAGACTGTGTGGGTTGTAAGCGTTGTGAAACCGCTTGCCCCACCGACTTTCTGAGCGTTCGGGTTTACCTAGGCGCTGAGACCACTCGCAGCATGGGCTTGGCTTACTAAATCCTCCTCGGATTTTTGAACCTATCTCTTGCTTCTCAAAAAGGCTGAGAGTCATCCTGTATGACTCTCAGCCTTTTTGTTATGACTAACCTGAATCGCAACTTGGCAGCAGAACAGTGCAGGCCCTGGATTCACTAGTATAATTTCTTCGTCTTCGGCCTTCGGCTGCGAAAGGAGTTCATTGTATGTGTGGCATCGTCGGCTATGTGGGTCCCCAGGCGGCAACTGGGATCCTGATTGATGGACTCCGCAAGCTGGAATATCGAGGCTACGACTCCGCTGGTATTGCAACGATCTCTGAGAATGCCTTGCAGCGAGTGCGGGCGAAGGGAAAATTGATCAACCTAGAAGAGAAGCTCCAAGGCCAGGAACATCCTGCTCAAATTGGTATTGGTCACACCCGCTGGGCCACCCACGGTAAACCAGAAGAGCATAATGCTCACCCCCACTTCGGCACTGAAGGCCGCATCGGGGTGGTGCAAAACGGCATTGTAGAAAACTACCGCGAGCTGCGGGAAGAGCTCCAGGCCCTGGGGCGGGAATTTGTATCGGAGACGGATACAGAAGTCATTCCCAATCTGATTGAAGTGGTCCTCGATAAGATGACCCAGGCGGGAGAATTAGACCAATTTGACTCTCCCCTAACCGAAGCAACTCGCCGGGCCGTGAATCGCTTGGAGGGGGGATTTGCGATCGCAGTCCTCTGTGCTGATTACCCCGATGAACTCGTCACCGCTCGCCAACAGGCTCCCCTCGTCATCGGCTTTGGCCAGGGTGAATTCTTCTGCGCCTCCGATACTCCAGCCTTGCTGAACCACACCCGAGCGGTGCTCAACCTGGGCAACAGTGAGATGGCCACCCTCACGCCCTTGGGGATCTCTCTAATTGACTTTGAGGGCAAGCGGCTGCGCCGCCAGCCCCGCCTGCTTACCGGCACCCAGGACACCGCCGACAAGCAGGGCTACAAGCACTTCATGCTCAAGGAGATCCATGAGCAGCCCAGCGTCATCCGCGCCTGCCTTGAGGCTTATATCCCCAGCGAAAACAGCCCCTCCCCCGACGCTCAATCTGACAATCCGGGTAGCCCCAATGCCGGAGACCATGCGGTACTTCCCCACCAGTCCCCTATTAAGCTCAACTTGCCCGCAGAGCTCTACACCGACCTAGAGCAAATCAAAATCCTGGCTTGCGGCACCAGTTGGCATGCCAGCCTAGTGGGTGGCTATCTACTAGAGCAGTTGGCAGGGATTCCCACGGTGGTCCATTACGCCTCGGAATTTCGCTATTCACCGCCGCCACTCCAGCCCAACACCCTCACCATCGGTGTCACCCAGTCCGGTGAAACCGCCGACACTTTGGCGGCCCTAGAGATGGAAGTTGCCCGTCGTAATGAGAAAGGCGGAGCCTTTGCTCCTCGCCTGCTCGGCATCACCAATCGCCCGGAATGCAGCCTGGCCCATCTCACCCCCCATCTGATTACCACCCCTGCTGGCATTGAAGTCGGCGTTGCGGCCACCAAGACCTTCCTCGGTCAGCTCATGGCCTTCTACTTCTTGGCCCTGGACCTCGCCCACCTGCGCAAAGCGGCTTCTCCCAAGATTTTAGAAAGCCTGATCAATGGCCTGCGCCAGCTGCCAACGCAAATTGAGAATATCTTGCAGACCCAGGATGATGCGATCGCAGCCCTAGCCCAGGACTTCACTGAAACTCAGGATTTTATCTTCGTCGGTCGCGGCATCAATTTCCCCATCGCCCTGGAAGGGGCTTTGAAGCTCAAAGAAATTAGCTATATCCATGCTGAGGGCTATCCCGCTGGGGAAATGAAGCATGGTCCCATTGCTTTGTTAGATGCCAAAGTGCCTGTGGTGGCGATCGCCATGCCCGGCACGGTCTACGACAAAGTCCTCTCCAACGCCCAAGAAGCCAAGGCTCGTGATGCAAGGCTCATTGGCGTGCTTCCCGACAACAGTGATGCAGACTTCTTCGATGATGTTCTAGCTGTTCCCGCTGTGGATGAGCTGCTCTCCCCCGTCCTCTCCGTCATTCCACTACAGCTGCTGTCCTATCACATCGCAGCAAGGCGCGGCCTAGATGTGGACCAGCCTCGCAACCTTGCCAAGAGTGTCACGGTGGAGTAGAGCTTTGGGGGTGGTAGGATCACTTAGCGAGCAGAGGATAATGTGACGGTTCAAGTGGTGTTATCGCTTCAAGTTCCCTAGAGCATTTCCCTCGTTGCATCCAGTAGAAGAGGTTGGGACATTGCGTCAGGCTTTACGGGGTATGCGTCGTAATGGAGAGAATTTATTGTCTATTTTGGGGCGGCTATCTCCGTTAACTGTGGCCCAGCAGACAAAATTCAATCTCCTAAGGACGCTGGTGCGTCGAGATTTGGAGGCCCGTTACAAAGGCTCGGTCTTTGGTAATTTGTGGCCTCTGTTGAATCAAATTTCTCAGCTTTTAATTTATACCTACGTTTTCTCCGTTGTTCTGCGCATCAAGCTGCCCCTAGATGCCCAGGGCGGCCAGGCTGCTCTTTTTGAGGCCAGAGGCTTCGATCCGGACAGCACATTGTTATTTGGCCTGTGGCTGTTTACGGCTTTAATTCCCTGGATTGCTTTTAGTACGGCGGTGGCTCAATCGGCCAGCGTTGTATTAGGGCAGGTTAACCTTGTGAAAAAAGTTGTTTTTCCCCTGGGTCTGTTGCCGCTAGTGCCGGTGTTTTCTGCATTGGTCGAAAGTGCATTTGGTCTGGCTGTTTTAATCGTTTTGTTGGCTTGCATCACTCAGAATATTCCGTGGCAAGTTGCCTTCTTGCCCCTCGTTTGGTTGATGCAAATCCTATTTACGACTGGAATTTGCTACTTGGTCGCTGGACTCACTGTGTTTTTGAGAGATGTTGCCCAGGGGGTCATGATCTTTCTCAATTTGTGGCTTTATCTAACCCCGGTGCTCTATACCGCAGATCGCCTCGGTCGATTTGAACCTTGGGTGATGACGCTTAATCCCTTAGCTTCCTTAACGGCTCTATATCGAGATCTCGTCTTTTGGGGGAGTCTGGAAACCTTGCAACATTATGGGGTCTCCCTCATGATTACTAGCCTAGTCGTGTTCTTTCTGGGACGTATTGTTTACCGGAAGCTTGCACCTGCATTTGCGGATGTGCTTTGAGTCGAGTCAATCGGAGCATTTGAGTTGACCGATTGAAGTGAAATTGAACGTTAATGCACTAATGGCAAGTGGATGATGGTAGATCAAGAAGCTGCGATTTCAATACAGAGCGTCTCCAAAGCATTTAAACGCTACGCCCGGCCTGTGGATCGATTGAAAGAGGTGATGTTACCGGGTAAATCCTATGCCGAGTCGTTCTGGGCGTTGGAGGATATCAGCCTAGAAGTCTTTCGGGGGCAAACCTTGGGCATCATTGGCCACAATGGCTCCGGGAAAAGCACCCTCTTGCAGATTGTCGCGGGGACATTGTCTCCGACTCAGGGGACAGTCAATGTGAAGGGGCGGGTTTCTGCCTTGCTGGAGTTAGGGAGCGGCTTTAATCCAGAATTTACGGGACGTCAAAATGTCTTCTTCAATGCACAAATCTTGGGCTTGAGTCGAGAAGAGGTGGAAGAACGGTTTGATAAAATTGCCAATTTTGCAGAGATTGGCAGCTTTATTGATGAACCCGTTAAGACCTATTCCAGCGGTATGTATGTTCGTCTCGCGTTTGCCGTGGCGATCCATGTGGATCCAGAAGTGTTGATTGTGGATGAAGCCCTAGCGGTGGGGGATAGCGTCTTTGTCCATCGCTGTATGGCTAAAATTCGTGAATTTCAGGATGGAGGGGGGACCATTCTATTTGTCTCTCACGATGTGGGTTCTATTTCTCGCCTCTGTTCCGAAGCTGTTTGGCTAAATCAAGGTCGTATTGTTGAGAAAGGCAAGCCCGCAGAAGTTTGTAAGCATTACCAGGCATGGGTTCACGAAGAGGTCAATAAGCGGTATGTGCAACAGCAAGACAGTGACCCCGTTGAGGCAACCTCTCCTGTTGATCACAGTGCTGAGAGCAGCATTGATATCGAAGCCATCACCCACAAGACCACGAACCCTTTTACTCAGCAGCCGTACAGAGCATTCGTGGGTCGTGAACGGTTTGGTACGGGGCGGGGAGAGATTGTTGCGGTGGAGCTATTAACCCTTGAGGAAACCCCACTGGCTGTTGTGGAGCCTGGAGAAGTGATTATCCTGAGGGTTTCGGTATGGCGTCATGCTTTGGTGAAGTTGCCCAATGTGGGGGTGGCTCTGGTGGATCGACTCCGTACAGTCTTGGCAGGCTGGAGTTCGGAAACCCTTGATTCTGACTTTGCACCTCAATGGCGAGCCAGGGCAGAAACAGGTCATTCAGTGATTGAGTTCAAACTCACTTGGCCTCATTTGGCTTCAGCTGTTTACTCCCTCGATATTGCCTTTGGCGATGGAGTCAATGACAGTTTAGAAATTGTGGATTGGTTACAAAATGCTGTAACGATTCAAGCCATTACCCATGAGAAAGTTCATGGCCTATTCAAGATTCTAGGAACAGAAGTAAAACTCTATGCTTGTGAGGAGGAGGGTGAAGACAAGCTTGACCCATCAGGGACGGACCGAACAGAGGATAACAAGGGGGCGCAGCAGAATTCATCACCGCTGCTTAATGATGAACACCCCAGTTTTGTTTGATTCTTGAATCCCAGACTGTGGAGAGGTTTCCTCTGCCTGGGCCCAAGCCAAATTGTGATCAAGCTATTGCCGGTATAGAGCCGCTTTTAGAGAGAGAAGTAGAATGAGATTTGTTCAGGTTGTTGAGTCCTTAGACTTTGGAGATGCAGTTTCGAATCAGGTGATTCGGCTCCATAAAATGTTGCTCGCCCAAGGACGGCAATCTGAAATTTATAGTAAATATGCTCACCATTCCGTAGAGGAGTATCGGGAAAATGTTGCAAATTTCCGCATGACAGAGGAGACGATCCTCATTAGTCACTACGCGGGTTATTCCGAGACAGCTGAGCGAGTCAGTTTGATCCAGGGGTACAAGATTCTGATCTATCACAATGTCACGCCCCATAGCTTTTTTGAGCGGACCTCCTCGCTATATAAGTTTTGCCTAGAGGGACGACGGCAATTTGGCGAAATAGTCGGACGTTTTAATTTAGTGTTGGGCGATTCTCGTTACAACTGCGATGAAGCTGAAGCGCTATCCGCCCAGGATGTTGATGTACTGCCCATTATCGTCTCAGGCTTCACTGAGCAAGCGTTGGCGGAGGCTCAGCCTTTTGTTGAGCAGTTGCAGCAACAAAAGCCCAAGACTAACCATTGGCTATTCACGGGCAGGATTGCACCGAACAAGCGCCAGGATCTAGTTGTAGAGACCTTCGCACAATATTGCGATCGCTTCCCCAATTCCCAAAACCACCTCTACCTCGTGGGTCGTTACGCCGAAGAAGATGCGTTTTATCAAAAGGTTAAACGCCAGGTCGAAGCTCAAGGTTTAACGGATCGAGTTAGCTTTACCGGAAAAATTAGTGACGAAGAACTAGTGGCCCACTTTTGTGCAGCCGATCTCTTCCTCTGTCTTAGTCAACATGAGGGGTTTTGTGTTCCCATTGTGGAGTCATTCCATGTGGATCTGCCCGTAGTTGCCTATGCAGGCACTGCCGTTGGGGACACTATGGGCATGGGGCCAGGCGCTTTAGAAAGTTTGGATATCAATCTCGCTGTGGACCGTATTCACAAGGTCTTTAACGACGAAGTATTCCGTCAGTCCTTAGTAGATCATGGACGAGCCCAGATTGACCGATTTTCTGCAGAAGCCGTCTGCGATCGCTTTAACCAAACCATTGAACGCATCTTTAACCATGGTTTTCCAGAAGAGCCTTTAGTCTCGATTGTCATTTGTACCTACAACCGAGCAGATTATCTAGAACGCTGTTTTGCCAGTCTGGATCAGCAGGACTATAACAACTTTGAAGTGGTGGTGGTTAACGGTCCCTCCACCGATGGGACGAAGGAGCTTTTGGAACAGCATTCTCACCTCAAAGTCTGTGAGAACCCCACACGCAACCTTTCCATCTCTCGCAACTTAGGCATTGCAGCGGCCCAAGGAGACATTGTTGCCTTCATCGACGACGATGCTTTGCCATACGCAGACTGGCTCACCCAGATTGTCAAGCGCTATCTCGAACTGCCTGCTGCGGTGGTTGCGGTGGGGGGGCGCACCTTCCTTGCCAATCAGTTGAAATATCAATTTGAAGCGGGGCTTGTGGACGGTTTTGGCTGTCATATGGCCATGACCAGTGACGCACCGGAGTATTTTGAATCGGATCGCTATCGTCACCTTCTAGGAACCAATTGTTCCTTCCGGCGCGATGCTCTGGTGCAAGTGGGGGGCTTCGATGAGCAATACGATTACTACTTGGACGAGAGCGATTTGGCGGTTAGGCTCCAAGAAGCTGGAGGCCTAATTGCCAATGCCAACGAAGCTTACGTCCGCCATGAATTTGCCCAGAGCCACAACCGACTGGGGGGTGACTACAACTTCAATTGGGAAACGATTACGAAGAATACGGTTTATTTTGGGCTCAAGAACGCGACTCACCGAACCAAACCTGCTCGTATCGTACGTACTGTCAAAATGGTGCTCAAAGATCGCTGTTATTCCTTTTGGAATGCCTATCGCCACGGCGTCTTGCCTGCCAAAGAGGCTCTAAATCATACTCGTCTAGCCCTGACTGGGGCGGCGCGAGGTTACCGTGATGCCCTAGGCCAACGCAAGGTTAAAACTGGAGATTGGGCCCCAAGTTCCCCAGCCCTTCCCTATCGATCTACTGAAGCAGGGAGAGCTGAGGAGGAAACCATCGCCGCTGAGTCTTCCTTCCTCCACATTGCAATTATTTCCCAGGAGTTTCCCCCCCATGCTTACGGTGGCATTGGTTCTTACAACCAAACGCTAGCAAAGGAGTTAATCCAGCTCGGTCATCGTGTCACGGTCATTAGCCGAGGGCTGGTCGATCAAAAGCAAGTTTTTGGTCGGTTGATTCACTACCAAATTGCTACCGTGCCTGGCAATAGCTTTGACCCAGACTTCCCCACCCTCTCCAAAAACCTGGCCTGGGCTGAGTGTGCAGCACAGCTCTTAGAAGACATTCATGCTGAAACTGAGATCGACATCATTGAATCGGCCTTGTGGGATTCTGAAGCGTTGGGTGTACTCCAGCACCGTCAGCAGCTTCCCATCCCCCTGATTGTGAGAGTGGTAACTCCCCTCAAAGTGGCAGCCAAAATGAACGGCTGGCAAATGAGTGACGACTTACAGCGTTGTATCGCCTTGGAGAAGGAACTGGTCTGTGGAGCCGAGGCGGTAATTTGCATTAGCGACAGTGTTCGCCAGAGTTTTAAAGCCAACTATGACATCCAGGAGGATCAGCGCTGGTCGATCCAGCAACTCGGTGTCCAACCCTGGCCGACCTATGCCAATGTGGCCAGCTATGGCGAGCTTCCTCCCCAATGGCAGCGAGGCGAGTTCCAGTTACTCTTCCTAGGCCGCTTGGAAGGGCGAAAGGGGATTGATGTCTTTCTCAAAAGTTTGCCAGAGGTCTTGCAAAAAGACGATCGCATCTCCGTCTGGATTGCAGGAGAAGACATTGAAGGCTGGGAAGCTAAAGCGACCCTGCCTGACTCGCTGCGATCGCGGGTGCAGTTCTTTGGCCGAGTCAGCGAAGCAGATCGTGAGCTGTTGTACGCCAACTGCGATGTTTTAGTCTTCCCCTCTCGCTATGAGTCCTTCGGCATCGTTCCCCTAGAGGCAATGGTTCATGGCAAACCCGTCATCGCAGCGCGGGCTGCTGCCATTCCCGAAGTCGTGTTGGATCAAGACTGTGGATTGCTCTTTGAACCGGAGCAACATTCTGAGCTGGCCGAGAAGCTCATCCAGCTGGCTCAGGATCCATCCCTGTACAAAAAACTATCCGCTGGTGCAACAGAGCGTGTTAAAACGCTATCGGCCCGCAATATGGCCCTTGCAAGCGCACAAAAGTATCACCAATTGATCCAACAAGAACTTCATTCTGAAGGTTTATCAGCTTCCACTCAAGACGCATTCCAGCAGCTCGCGACCGTACTCGAAGCATCCCAAGCCAGTCAGCCTTCAGTCTCGGAAGGGCAGCTACTTTCCACTGCCGTACAGGCTAGCGGGTGGAATATTGAGCTACCTCGAATCATTAGTTATGGCAAACTCAATCGCGCCATCAATCGCTGGATCGTACCCCGAGTCGGACAGTTCATTGAATCTGTGCTGTTCAACTCGATGCAACAGCAAACGCTCTTTAATCGCCAGGCTAGCGCTCAATTGGCCTATTTGGCTCAGGGGCAGACTCAGCAGGCTGATGCTCTTGCAGCTCAGTTAACCGAACTAGAGCAGGAACGAGACAAGCAGAAAGCGTTCATGGCTGAGCAGTTGGAGGCCATGAGACTGGAGCTCCAGGCTGACTTAAAAAACGAGTCAAACCAGCTAACACAAAGTTATCAAGCCGAACAACAGCAGATGCAACAGCGCATCAGTGATATTGAGGCATCGCTCCAAGGCGCGATCGCCCGCTTAGCAGAGGAAAAAGCCACCATGGAACAACAATCGACCGCAAAACTACAACAACTGCAAACCAGCATTGAAGCCCAAGGCGGCAGAGTCGACAATGCCATGGGGGATATCATGCGGGCGATTTGTCAGCTCCAAGACTTGACTGCCGATCAAGCTGAAATGAGCCGCAGTGAATTTGCCTATCAATTAGCCCGTGGGCAGCAAGATGAACCCAAGATTTTAGGGACTGAGAAACTCTCAAAAGATGAGGCTGAACTGCGACTGAACCTGGGCTGCGGCACCTCCCCAAAGGAGAATTATATCAATGTGGATCAGCGAGAACTGCCAGGTGTGGATATTGTCGCTGATCTGCGCAAGTTGCCGTTTGAACCAGGCTCTATCCAAGAAATCTTCAACTCCCACGTAATCGAACACTTTACCGAATACGAACTACGGACCCATCTCCTGCCTTATTGGCATAGTCTCCTGAAACGCGGAGGCCAGCTGACGATTATTTGTCCTGATGCAGAAGCAATGATTCGTGACTACGTTGCTGGAAAGCTGCCTTGGGAACATCTTCGTAAGGTGACCTACGGTGCCCAGGATTATGACGGTGACTACCACTACAACATGTATAATGCCTCAAACCTTCAAGACTATTTGAAGGCAGCTGGCTTTGGAGCGGTTGAATTAACAGCCAGTGCTCGAATCAATGGAATTTGCTACGAGATGGAGCTGTCAGCAACTCGCATTGAATAAAATAAACTGCGGCTTGAGAGCCAAAAGTCGCGCAGATAACTGCGGTTGCATACGAAACTTTACTGCTGCATAAAGGGAAGATCAACGATGAGTGCTGTTCTTTTACAAGAGAAACATTTAGAAGGGGCAAAATTACTCCCAACCCGAGACTACATTCTGCCTCACATGCCTAAAGGAGGCTTAGTTGCAGAAGTGGGCGTGGCTCTGGGAGATTACTCGCGGAAAATTTTGAACGTCATGGAGCCCAAGCATTTTTGGGCAATTGATCTGTTTGAGTTACACAACCTACCTAAAATTTGGGGTCGAGATTCTCAGGAGATCTTCCAGCAACAAACTCATGAGCAGTTCTATCAAGACATGTTTGCAGCGGAAATGCAGCAGGGACATCTCTCAACGCTACAAGGTCTGAGTTTCGATGTGGCTACAAAGCTTGATGACCAAGCCCTGGATATGATTTATATCGATGCGGGCCATGACTATGAGAGCGTTCGACGGGATATTCAGGCCTATAAAGGCAAGCTTAAACCCGATGGCTTCTTAGTCATGAATGATTACATCATGGCTGATCATGTCACGATGGAGACTTACGGCGTTGTGCAAGCAACGAATGAATTCTGTATCAATGAAGGTTGGAAGATTGTTTATTTCGCTCTTCAAGAAGACCTGTTCTGCGACGTTGCCTTACAACGCTTGTAGGATTACAGATTTTGCAGTTTGTGTGTGACCTCCATAGACTCGCTTAGCATCTTTAAGATCTCGGTGAGCTTTGTTTTCCCAATAAAACAGTTTTTATTCCACCTGGCTTCAGGATGAAGACTAATGCATGAACCTGAGCCCTACAACGTCTATTAAGACTTGGTGCTGTGAACGCCCTCGCCCCCAGTCCATGAAAACTCAACGCTCCTATATTGTGGCTGCCACCATGCGCAGTGGCAGCACGTTGCTCTGTGACCTCCTGGCGAATACCCAAGTCGCAGGCGATGCTCGGCTAGAATACCTGATCCCCCAGGTAGAAACCAAAGAACAATTTGAGCAGCTCCTCGCAAGCGTTAAATTTCAAGCCGATGATGAACTGAAAGCAGGGCTACAGAAACTAGGTCAACTCCATACCTGGGAACAGGATACCTATAGCCAGTACGTTCAAAGCGCCCTCGATTTATTTAGGAGTAGCAATGACGTCAGCAGCGTCAAACTGATGTGGGAGACCTTTAAACAAGTTATTCAACGGCTTCAGCAAGAGTCTTCTATCTCCCAGGAGTCTCCCCGACAATGCTTAGAGCGTGTCTTTCCCCAAGTTAAGTTCATCTTGATTACTCGCTCAGACAAACTGGCCCAGGCCATGTCCCTGGACCGCGCCCAACAAACCAATCAATGGTTTCAACTGCAAAGCTCATCCGTACGACAGTTTCCCTCATACAGAATGAACGTGGACTATGTCACCCAAGCGATGGATAGTCTCAAACAAGAGGAACAAAATTGGCTCGATTTCTTCAAGACCAACGATATACCCTTCCATCGAGTTGAATATGAAACCCTCGTCACAGCAAAGCGCAGCACGGTCCACGGATGTCTCCAGTTTCTTCAGATTGAGGCCTTAGAGCTAGGGGCAGAAGCTTATCAAACTCGTTTACAAAAGCAATTTCCGGCCCTCTCCACCTATCTGTGGAAAGGGTATTACCATCTGAGGAGCAATCTGGGTGCTTTAGCTCCATTTCAATAACATTGCGAAGCCGCTTTAGCGATTGTCATCTCAGATGGCTACTAAGCAGTGGTTTGAGGCGCAAAGAAGATGCATCGGAATGGCCGATTGCATCGCCGAGAAGGCGATCGCATCTTCATCAACTCAAACCCCATCATTCGAATCTCAGGGCAGGCTGACATTTGGTTCGCGATCGCCTAGAACAGCTTTGCATCCTGGACTGGACGGAGAGACTCTCGCATCGAGCCATTTTTTCAGCTTTCTCTGGCTTTGCAGAGCGGAGTTTTACAGGCATAGTGGTGTGGGACTATATTGCTACCTTTGCACTTGTTGGTTCCTCCGGTTCTGAAGACGATGGTTTTGAAATAGGACGTTGAACAATTGTGGCTGCTTCGAAAACTGCTTTGATCACCGGTCTAACCGGTCAGGATGGCTCCTATTTGGCGGAGTTACTCTTGGAAAAAGGCTACGAAGTTTATGGTCTGGTTCGCCGCTCCAGTACCTCTAGCCTCAGCCGTATTTCCCACCTTACTGATCGGCTCAATGTTGTTCCAGGGGATCTGTTGGACCAATGCTCGCTCATGGATGTCATCTCTGACACCCAGCCTGACGAGATTTATAACTTAGCTTCCCAAAGCTACGTCCCTTTATCCTGGACTCAGCCAGCTCTGACGGCGCAGTACACGGCCTTAGGAGTTTCCCGTCTGCTGGAATCCATTCGCCGCTGCCAACCTAAAGCCCGGTTTTACCAAGCCTCTAGCAGTGAGGTGTTTGGTCAACCCGATGAGTCACCTCAGTCAGAACAAACGGCCTTTCGTCCCCGTAATCCCTACGGTACCGCCAAGGCCTATGCCCATTGGATGACCACAAATTACCGTGAGAAATATGGTCTTTACGCCTGCTGTGGTATTACCTATACTCACGAATCTCCCCGCCGAGGAGCGGAATTTGTCTTTCGCAAGATCACTCGCACTGCTGCCCAAATAAAATTAGGGCTAGCATCGGAACTGCGCTTGGGAAATTTGGATGCCAAGCGAGATTGGTGCCATGCCGAGGGGGTGGTGAACGCTATGTGGCTGATGCTTCAGCAGACAACACCAGCGGACTATGTCATTGCCAGTGGCAAAACCTATTCAGTCCGAGAACTGGTGGAATTTGCCTTTCGCTACCTCGATTTGGACTGGGAGCAATATGTCAGCGTGGCTCCCGAGTTTTATCGTCCCAACGAGGCCGTGGAGTTAGTTGGGGATGTGAGTCAGATTAAGGCAGACTTGGGTTGGGAGCCAAAGTATAGTTTCAAACAACTCGTTGAGCTGATGGTGGACTACGATTTGGAACAGCTCAAAGCCGGTGAATAAAAACTTGCTGCAAGTTTGATCCCTAGGAGAATCATTCCCCTGTGTTAAAGGCGCTGATTGATGTAACGCCAGTGACCCGTTACCCCAGTGGGGTGGGTCTTTATGTGATCAATTTGGTGCGAGCCTTGGAGGCGATCGCAGCAGAGTCTGTTGAACCTGACTACTCAGTAGAAACCCTGTTTCAGCCCGGATTGAAGAACTGGCTGATGCGCCGGCCTTCAGTACCCGGGGTGAACTGCGGTCATCAGCCCTGCCACATCTGGGATTTACCCGTGCGTCTGTCTACTCCTTTGTTGGCGGGAGCTTACCATGCGCCACTGTTGCAGGATGTAGTGGCGTCCCGCATGGATCGCCGTTTTGATCAGCCTGGAATTATTCACGGTACGAACTACTCCGTTTGCCCCTCCCAAAAGGCAAAAACCGTGATGAATATCTACGATTTGACTTTCATTCGATACCCTGAGTTCGTTGATAATGTGGTCAAGCGATATCAGGCCCATGTCGAACGCTGTTTAAGCTGGACAGATCTAGTGCTTACCATCTCGGAGAGCTCTAAGCGAGACATCGTCGAGTATCTAGGAGTCGAAGCTGACAAGGTGTGGGTGACTCCCCTGGCCAGTCAATATGCACCTATGAGTTGCCCCCTAGCCCTGCCCGTGGAGACTCAGGTTAGCTGGGTGCAGGAAGTGGGGGTTGCCGCTGGGGGCATCAATCCCTCTCGATGGGCCGAGGTCGGCCAAAGCTTTCCTACAGGAGTTGGAGAGAGTCTTTCCGGAGCATCGCAGCCCATGGATTCTGTGGGGGTGAGTACTTGCCCTCCTGGGAAGGTCGCTCGTGCGATTCGCTACGAGGAAACCGATAGAATCCTGGATGACCTCGCGAAGTCCAGTGCCTATGATAGAGAGAGGCCCTACTTGCTCTTTGTCAGTACAATCGAGCCTCGCAAGAATATCGCCAATCTGGTAGAGGCTTTTAACCGCCTTAAGTCGAATCATGCGATTGAGCATGACCTGCTCCTTGTGGGCAAGAAAGGCTGGCACTATGAGCCTATTTTTGAAGCGATCGCCCGCTCGCCCTGGCAAAAGAGCATTCACCACTTGAATTATCTGAGCGATCAGCAGGTCAGAGCCCTGTATACCAAGGCTGACGTTTTTGTTTATCCATCCTTCTACGAAGGTTTCGGGCTACCCGTCTTGGAAGCCATGACTCTGGGAGCGCCGGTAGTCACTTCCAATGTCTCTTCTCTCCCTGAAGTCGCAGGAGATGCAGCTCTCTATGCCAGCCCTCATGCACCTGAAGAGATTTCAGAACAAATTTGGCAGATTATCGATAACCCTACGCTGCGCCAAGACTTGATCAAGAGGGGCCATGCCCAAGCCGCACAGTTCTCCTGGCGCAGGACTGCAGAAGAAACCCTAAACGCTTACCGAAGCCTGCTTTAGCTTGGCTGCCATGACTTCCCAGAACAACATTCCTAAATTCAGTGTGATTACTCCCTCGTTTCGCCAGGGAGAATTTATTGAGCGCACCATTCAGAGTGTCTTGGCCCAGCAGAACGTGAGCTTCGACTATGTCGTTTGCGATGGGGGAAGCGGTGATGGAACCGTCGAGATTTTGCAACAGTATGGCGATCGCCTGCGCTGGATTTCTGAACCTGACCGGGGTCAAGCCGATGCGATTAATAAGGGCATTGCCATGACCCAAGGGGAGATCATCGCCTGGATTAACTCCGATGACCTCTACTATCCCCAAGCCTTGGAACAGGTACAGGCTTTTTTTGATGCCCATGACGATGTGGATGTGGTCTATGGTCAAGCCCAATGGGTGGATGAAGCAGACCACATTATTGAGCCATTTCCTACGGAGAAATGGAGCTATCGCCGCCTCCAGCAAACTTGCTTTCTCTGCCAACCCGCTGTCTTTTTTCGGCGACGGCTGATTGAGCGGCTAGGCCCCTTAAATGTTGCTCTACACTATTGCCTCGATTATGAGCTATGGCTGCGCTATGGCCAGCAAGTTCGCTTCCATTATTTACCGGTGCCCCTAGCTGCTTCACGGCTCCATGAAGAAAATAAAACCCTGGGCCAAGCCGCCTCAATGCATCAAGAAGTGCTGGAGATGCTCCAAGCAAAATTTGGCCGGGTGCCAGAAAGCTGGGTGCTAGGTTATGCACTGACAAAAGTGGAACAGGAAACTCAAATTAGTCGCTTTGACGATGCTCAGTTTGGGCCCTTTGCTAGACAGTTGCTCTGGACCAGTGGCGTGGAGTTATTACGCTGGCGACGCTGGATTTGGCCCACAACGCTATTCAAGATGCTTGGCTGGCTAGTTTTGCCCAACTTGGCCTGGTTCCGCCGCCGCAAGCTGCTCCATAGTCCTGCCCAGGCTCTGACGGTCTGGCAAGACGGCCTCGCCCAGCCAGGAGAGAAGCGGCCAGGAGAGAACGGCTTGCCCCCAGTGATCGACCCTTCAATGACCCGTCCGTGAATAAAGCTGTGACTCTAACCTGTGCGGAGCAAAACTAAACTAGCGAATGAGCGAGCCGGGGGACTGCAAGCCTTTTCCGACCATGCTCAACCATCGCCACGGAATTGTCGTTATTGATATAACGTAGCGGCCTATTCTGGCAGTGCGGTTGGTCAGTAAGATAGAGGCGGCTTTCGAGCCGAGGAAATCTCATGGGTACAGCTCGCCGTGGTGCAGATATTTCGTAAGATTAATCGTCTTCTGGATAGTCGCGATCGCCTTGAGTTCCTATTCATCGTCGCCCTTACCCTCGTTGGGGCGCTGGTCGAAACCATGGGCGTGGGCGTCATCCCTTCCTTTGTCGGCTTATTGGGCAGTGCCAAGGCTGTTCGCGAAGTCGGTGTGGTGGGTTGGGCCTATAACTTCGCGGGGTTCGAGGACTATCGCACCTTTGTGCAGTGGGCCTGTGTTGCGTTGATGGGTCTCTACATTGGCAAGAATGGCTACTTAGCTTGGTTGAGTTATCTGCAAACCCAGTTTATCTACCGCAAACAAAGCAAGGTCTCCCAGCGACTGCTTACGCGCTATTTGGAGCAGCCTTATCCGTTTCACCTTCAACGGAATACCGCGGATCTGCTGCGCAACATCAACGTGGAGATTCCCAATCTATTCAACGAAGTCATGCGCGACGTGATGATTTTGTTGACAGAGTCGTTAATTGCTCTCTGTATTTCCCTGCTGTTGCTAGCTGCAGAACCCATGTCCTCCTTGATCGCTGTAGCCCTCTTGGGGGTCGCAATGATTGTGTTTTATCAAGGGTTTCGGCGGCGAATTGAGCTATGGGGCCGCCGCCAACATCGCCACATTGGTCGCATGATTCAATGGGTAAACCAGGGGCTGGGCAGCATCAAAGAGACTAAAATTCTGGGTCGTGAGCCTTACTTTCTAGAGCGCTATGGTTTCCATGTCGAGCGCTACACCCAAGCCACCCAGCGTATTCAATTCGTTAACAAGCTACCCCGTCTGTTCATTGAGACCCTTGCGGTGGTCTGCCTCCTCGTCGTCCTGGTTGTAGACCTCACCCAGGGGCGTCGGCCCCGCTCATTGCTCTTGCTGCTCACTCTGTTCGCGGCAGCAGCCTTCCGATTAATGATGTCTCTCAACCGTATTTTGGCAGCGGTGACAACCATTCGTTTCTATAGCAAAGCGCTAGATGCGGTTCACGATGATCTCACTGTGATTCCAGGGAACGAGGACTTTCTCGCTCGCCATGAGAGTTTGCCGCCTTACATACAACCCCGAAGCTTTCAGCAGTCTATCGTTTTAGACCAGGTGAGCTATGTTTATCCGGACTCTAAGAATCTGTCCTTGAATTCAGTCTCGCTTCAGCTTCACCGGGGTGAAGCCATTGGTTTAGCAGGGCCTTCCGGAGCAGGAAAAACCACCTTAGTCGACTTACTGCTGGGATTGCTCCAGCCCATGGCAGGGCAAGTGTTGGTTGACGGTCAATCTGTGGAGAAGGATTTGTTGGCCTGGCAACGCCAGGTGGGGTATATCCCTCAACAAGTCTATCTCTCTGATGATTCAATTCGTCGAAATGTTGCCTTTGGATTAGCAGATTCGAGTATTGATGATAATCGGGTCTGGCAAGTACTGCGTCTAGCTCAACTTGAAGATTTTATTCGAGGCCTGCCCATGCGCTTGAATAGCCGGGTGGGGGAACAGGGGGTCAGAATTTCTGGAGGTCAACGACAACGCATTGCCATTGCCCGTGCCCTCTATCACAACCCAGAGGTCGTGGTCATGGATGAAGCAACGGCGGCCCTGGATAACGGTACAGAGCGAGAGATTGTGCGAGCAATGGAAAGTTTGATTGGTAAGAAAACGTTGATTGTCATTGCCCACCGTTTAAGCACGATTCGCAACTGCGATCGCATCTATTGGATGAAGGATGGGGCGATCGCTGATGTGGGCACCTATGACGAACTGCTACAGGGGAATAAGGAGTTTCAGCAGATGGTTGGTCAATAGAAGTCCACCCATTCGGGCGAAGGCAATGCTCACAAGGGACCACAGGGGATGACTGATTCAAAGCTACTCGTAAATTTGGCGATGCTGATGGAACGACCCACGGGCATCAGCACCTATGCGCTCAATGTCGTCCCTCATCTAGCAGATCTAACTCCCACATTACTGACAGCCCAGCCCCAACATTTCCCCAACTTTCAGACCCAAGCTATTCCAGGAGATCTAACGGCTGAGCAAGGCTCCAAGGGTCATGCCCGTCGTCTTTGGTGGAACCAGACTGAGCTGCCTCGTCACTCTAAAACTCACCCATCCTCGCTCATTTTTTCACCGGTCCCAGAAATGCCCCTGTGGCGAGGTTGCCGCACCGTCGTCATGGTCCATGACTTCATTCCCCTACGGTTTCCCAGATGGCGATCGCCCCTCACGAACTACTTCCGCTTCATCGTCCCCCAGATCCTAGACCAAGCTGTTCACATCATCTGTAACTCCCAGTCAACTGCAGATGACGTGATGCGCTTTGGCCATGTGCCTGCCTCAAAAGTGACGCCCATTCCGTTGGCCTATGATGCTGAGCATTTCAAACCATTGGAGCTGCCACGTCAAAATTATTTTTTATACTTGGGTCGTCATGATCCTTATAAAGGTGTCAGTCAGGCCATTTCAGCCTTTGCCCAATTGCCACAAGCTGCGGACTGTGAATTCTGGATTGCAGGTGGAGCAGACTCTCGCTTTACCCCCCAGCTCCAAGCCCAAGCGGAAGCATTATCTGTTTCAGAGCGAGTCAAGTTCTTAGGTTATGTGCCCTACAAGAAATTACCTGAACTACTCAATCAGGCAATTGCCTTTGTTTTTCCTAGCCAATGGGAAGGCTTTGGCTTACCGGTTTTAGAAGCGATGGCCTGCGGAACACCAGTGATTACCTCTAACGCTGGTGCTATTCCAGAGGTCGGTAGCGATGCGACCTTATGCATCCCACCTAACGACATCTCAGCCCTCACATCAGCTCTAACAGAGTTACTGCACGACGGCCAGCTGCAAAAGCAACTCTCCCTGAAAGGGCTAGCCCAATCCCAGAAGTTTAGCTGGGCCGAAACAGGAACTAAGACCCTAAACAAACTGAAAATCTACTTATAAGAGGAAGAGCAGAGGAGATTGCACTGCTAGCCACGCTCACACAAACGAAAAAAATCAGCGGTCCAGAGGAGGAATAAGTCCAGAGGAGGCGCTGTGCTTGATTCTTTCTTTTATTCAACCAGACCTGGAGTCTAGTTCTGGGAAAGTAAACTCGTTGGATGCACTGCTGTGTGACCAGCTGTCTTAAAGTTACTCAAACGCTATTTTTTTCTATATCCCTGGGAGGTTGACTTGACATTCTCTCCACAAGCTGATGTTAATATCGCAGCTAAATTAACCCGATTCAAGGTGATAATAACCCCTGGCTTGTCTCTACATGAGTTACGAGCTTAGCTCGAGGTTGCAGATTTTCTTCGTCTGCCTAGACCTCTTGTCTGCAAGGTTCAGAACGCTTACAACTTGAGTTTGGACGTCAGACTTGCTACCCTTAGCATGGGAAATTATATAGTGTGTTTCTGTTCGCTATTGATAGTGTCCAGATGTGTAGTTGGATAGGATCTGACTATGAACTTCCACAGATCAAGATGACGCTTAAATCCAAGCCCAAACCTTCTTAAGCAGTCACAAAGTCATTAAATTCAATATAGCTTGCGCTCTTTATGAATTCAGTTCAGCATCAATCTAAGATTTCGCGCGAGCCTCTTTTAGAACCATTGCTAAGACAGTTTCGTTTGAAGCGCGTACTCAAGCATATTCCTGCTCAAACAAAGCTTTTAGATATCGGGTGTGGCACAACTGCAGCTTTCCTCAGGACGATTGCTTCACGTCTTGACCAAGGCATAGGCGTAGACTTCAAGGTCTCACCAATCGAAGCGGGTAACTTAAAAACCTACCAAGTGAGATTAGATGAGAAGCTACCCTTCGAGGATGATGCTTTCGATGTCGTGACGCTACTAGCTGTCTTGGAGCATATTGAGTATGAACAAGAGATCCTTAAAGAGGTAGAGCGTGTTCTCAAGCCTGGTGGTAAGGTAATACTGACTGTTCCGTCGGTTTGGGCGAAGCCAGTGTTAGAGTTCCTAGCCTATCGCTTGCGCGTGGTGAGTGAAGCAGAAATCCGAGATCATAAACGCTATTACAATCGCCAACTCTTGGATCGAGCCTTGGTTGAAAGAGCTGGTCTTAAGGGCTTCCATCACCAGTACTTTCAACTTTGGATGAACAATTTTTGTATTGCGACCAAGGCGTAATAAGACAGCACATGTGGCTTAAGCTACATGTGCTGCGTTGTGTTTAATCTGAGCTGGGAGCACTATGAAACTATCGGTTATTATTCCTTGTTATAACGAGGTCGAGACGCTTGAAACGGTGATTAAAGCGGTGCGTCAATCGCCCGTACAAAATATTGAAATAGTCGTAATAGACGACTACTCCACAGATGGGACAAGGGAATTATTGCAATCGAGTCTGAGTAATAGTGTAGATCAAGTACTGTTTCACAATCGAAATCAAGGCAAAGGAGCTGCACTCCGAACTGGGTTTTCTGCTGCCACCGGGGAGATCATCATTGTGCAGGATGCCGATTTAGAATATGACCCTCAAGAGTTTCCCCTCGTCATAGACCCCATCTTAGAGGGAAAGGCTGATGTGGTTTATGGGTCACGATTTATGGGAGGGAAGCCCCATCGAGTTGTGTACTACTGGCACATGTTGGGAAATCGGTTTTTAACCATGCTGTCCAATATGATGACCAACATCAACTTGACTGATATGGAAACCTGCTATAAGGCATTTAGAAGAGAAGTTATTCAGTCAGTCAAAATTGAAGAGAATCGCTTTGGCTTTGAGCCGGAAATTACTGCGAAAATTGCGAAATTGCAATGTCGAATCTATGAAGTCGGTATCTCCTATTACGGCAGAACATATGCTGAAGGGAAGAAAATTGGCTGGAGAGATGGCGTGAGAGCAATTTTCTGCATTTTTAAATACAGCCTCTTCTCAAGAACTTATAGACCACTATCAGAAACATCTGTTCCCGAAAAAGTTCTCGTATCCGTTGAACTCGAAAGATAGATGTCTAAGCTTTTGCAAAAAATACTGTCCCGTTGGGGGCAGCATATCTATCTATTTGCCTTAATCGCAGTTGTTCTAACCTCTGTGCGGTTATATTCTGGCTGGTTTACACCCATATTGAATTCTGACAATGCCGTGCATGTTTTGATGGCACAGGATTTCAGTTTTCCAGAAGATCTATATTATTGGGGGCAAGATCGTAGGGGGAGCTTTGAACCCGCATTGGCTTCCCTAATATTGAACGGATTGGCGCTTTTCGGTTACTCTGCATCTCCTCTTTTCTTGCTATCCATTGTTCAGTTTTCGCTGATTGCGATCGCGTTTTTCTGCCTCAGTCAGTTTCTAAAGCGTCGTCTGTCAAAGCTCATTTTTGCGCTAATTTGGTTTTTGCCACCCATGTGGTTTCAAAGCTTACTAATGCTGGCACAACCTTATTATGCTCAATTAGCATTTTTAGGCTTAGGACTACGGGGCATTGTCAGATTAGAGAAGAAATCGATATATCCAGCTCAAGTCAGTAATAAGATCTCGGCACAGTCGTTATGTCTAATTAGCATAATAGTGATTTCTTTCTTCTGTGCTTTATGGATCTCAGACCTTAGTGCTTTTCTATTACTTGGATTGTGCGGGCATTTAGGCGTATCCTACTTGTCCTCAAGAAAAGGCAGCACAGCAACTAAGGGGAATCACTGGCGTTTCTCGCTGCGCAATATTCTAGAGGCTAGGCATGGGAAAGCCTTTGTTGCAATTGCGATCTGGACCACTATTTGTATTTGCTTCTTGAATTTTGCGAAACAGAATTCAGTCGTTACGGACAGCTATCAAGTTCTGTTTACAACTAGACATGAGCTTTTGACAAGCCTCTCCCGGATTGTGAATCGACTTTGGCCGATTCTTACTTTCCGAGCTGATAACTTTTTTCTGAGCTTTTCGCTGCTGGGACTAATTGCAGTGTTACCTTCGTCGTTGAGGTCTATTTGGCGCATTGAGCGCAGGAAGGGATGGATCGAGGCATTGTCTAGTTGGAAGATTTTCTTTCTGGGTTGTTCATGCTTCTTGTTTGTCTTTCTACTGGTGTCAAAGTGGGTCTATTTAAACGATACTTTTGCCCGCTACTTCGCTCTGCCTTTTATAGTAGGTTCCCTCGCGCTTCTAATGGGACTAGAAGATTCCCCTCGCTCTTATGGTAGGCCCGCATCATATGTATTGCTCTTGTTGGCCTTTTGCTCTACCTTAGGTTTTCCAACCTACTTGGGACCCCTTAATGTTGCTACCCCGGTAAGGGAGAAATTAGTTGGCTTCCGTGATCTGCAAAACAGTGCTTTTATTGGAGATTACTGGACTGCATATTTGATTTGTAGTGTGGCTCCTGATGTTTTGTCTTGTACACCCCATGACAAGTCTGTCGTTCGCTGCCCAGACTGTGTAGACGAAGTTTTGTCTGAGGATAGATCTCGGCTTTATTTAGTTAGAAATGCGTGGTTTAAACGTTTCCCTAATGAAATCTCTCAGTTTGATCGAAGACTCGTGCGTTCTGGGTCGCCTCGCACAATCGGGGGCTATGTGTTGGCTCCTTATCGCATTGATGGCTTGACTAATGATGTTAGGACTCCTTAGATGAAGCCAGTTGAATTGTTGCTCTTGTTGCTATCGGTTTTGAGTAGTGTAGGTGGACAACTTTTTTTAAAATTAGGTGCAGATAAGCTAGCTCCGCTGTTACAGCAATCGTTTCTTAGATCTGTGCTTGAAGCCATTAAAATCCCAGAGCTCGTTGTGGGTTTAGGCTGTTATGGTTTAGGTGCTTTTGCTTATATTCTGCTGCTGGCAAGGATGCCTTTAAGCATTGCAGGACCATCGGTGTCACTGGTGTATGTTTTTTCAGTCCTATTGGGCTATTTCGTGTTTCGCGAGACGATCCCGCTTGGGCGTGTACTGGGTTTGGGGCTGATTATTACGGGGGTGATTTTGGTGCTTTCTCAGAAATAGCATAGTCTTGGAAATTACCTGCATTAATAGCGCTACCCCTGTCGGAATGGTTCGACGATCACCTCAGTTGCCGCTATTCCGTCGGCAGGCTGACCGTGAAGCATGTTCCTTGAGATTCCTGACTGGTGACCTGGATTTGGCCACCATGGACATCAATGCATTTGCGGACGATAGAAAGGCCTAAACCCGTGCCAGGAATAGTGCCCACATTGGCAGCACGATGGAAAGAATCAAACAGATAGGGTTGATCTTCAGAAGGAATGCCAATGCCACGATCTCGAATGGAAAACACCAGCTCATTTAACTCACAACGCACCTCACATTCAATCGGTTGTCCCTCTAGGGAATATTTAAGGGCATTGGAGAAAAGGTTCGTGACAATTTGCCGTAGGAGCTTTTCATCAACGTTGCAACTGGGGTTACCTTGGGGATAATCCACCTTTAGGGGGTGGGTGCGATCGCTCTGGGATTCAAAGGCATCCTGCAACTCGGGAAAGAGATTTTGGAAAAAGGCAACGATGTCCAATGGGGCAGGACTGAAGTCGAGGCGATCGGCCTCAGCACGATTAAGGAAGAGGACATCGTTGACTAACTCTGTGAGGTGCTGGACAGAATTTTGGATGCGTTCGAAGTGAGTGGAGCGTCTATTCTCATCCCATTTGGGGCCGTAGCGTTCGAGGAGCTCTGCGGAGGAGCAGATGATTGTGAGGGGGGTGCGATATTCATGGGAAATCATGGAGATGACCCGCGATTTGAGTTCGTTGAGTTCTCGCTCTTTCTCTAGGGACTTGAGCACTTCAGCTTCAGCGAGCTTGCGATCGCTGATATCTTGCAATACGCCAATATCAAATTGCATCGCGCCTTTATCGTCATAGACGCCGGAAACGGTTAGGGCAGCCCATTGGGGCTCGCCATCTTTACGGATGAAGCATTTTTCCAGGGAGAAGGAGCTGATTTCACCGCTGAGCAATTTGCGGTAATGGGCCAAATCCTCTTTGAGAAAACGGGGGTCGGTGATTTCTTGGAAGGTCATCCCCATGAGTTCCGGGCGATCGTAGCCGAGTAAATCACAGAACTTTTGGTTGACTTCCATAAAGTTGCCAGTGGGGCTAACTAGGCTGATACCCACAGCAGCCTGCTCAACAATGGCTTGGGATAGGGCTTGGCTGTTTTGCAGCTTGATTTCTGCTACCCGAAAATCGGTGATGTCGCGGGCGGCGCTCACAAGGGCATAGATTTCGCCGGCGCTGTTGCGGAGGGGAATTTTGAGGGTGTCGAAGTAGCGATAATGCTTGCCGCTGCGGCGATCGTCGGGGTAGCGCTCTTCGGCTTGGAAGCGTTCCCCCTGCTCAAAGACCTGCTGATGTTGCTGGGCAATGTGCTGAGCCTGCTCATTGGCAAAGCATTGGTCTAACTTATTGCCTTCAATGGCTTCCCGTTGCTCCAAGCCCAGGGCTTCAACAAAGGCGCGGTTGCAGTAGTCGATGCGTTGGCTCTGGCGATTGATGACGTAAATTTCGTCAGGAACAGCATCAATAATGGCGCGGAGTTCGGCGGTGCGCTGGGTGATGACCTGTTCTAGGGTTTGGTTTTGGGCTGAGATTTGCTGGAAGAGGCGATCGCAGGATTGTTCAGCTTGCCGCTGTTCAGTGATGTCTTCGGCAACGCCAATGAACCGGTACATCTGACCATTGGCATCACGTAGGGGAAAGCTGCGATCGTGGATCCAGCGAATGTCCCCTTCGGAGGTCTGGATACGATATTCCAAATCGCATTGATCCGAACCACTGGGATGGAGATTCGTAGCACAGAGTTTGTCTAGAGCTGCTTTCACATAGGCCCGATCTTCAGGATGGACGGCCTCTTGGAGAGAGCTGGGGTTGCTATAGAGACTGCTACAGGAGCGCTCCCAGACTTTCTCGTAGGAAGGACTGATGTAGAGCTGCTGTTGGGCAATCGGGTCATAAATCCAGAAGACATCCCGCATGGTTTGGGCGAGCTGAAGAAATTCTCGCTCGAAGCCAAATTGTTCTGCGGGGGAAACTTTTTCGTCGGTGACATCGCGAATCCAGCCATGGACGACCTGTTGGGAGTCATCATCAGTGACGAGCTGCCAGCGCAGCCAACGGTAGCTGCCGTCGCGGTGGCGGAAGCGATGTTCAAAGGTGCTGCGTTTGCGCTGGCGGGATGACAGCGCTTGGTTGCTGAGACGGTGGTTGAGCAGGCTGTTGAGTTGGAGGAGGCTGCTTTGGAGATCTTGGGGATGGATCCATTCGCTCCAGTTTTGGCCTTGGAGTTCTTCGGGACGCCAGCCCAGGCTTTGGACCCAACTGAAGCTGGCGCTCTGAAAACGGCCTTCGCGGTTGAGACTACAAAGTAGATCCAGGGGAAGATCGAAGTATTGCTTGAGGCTGGTTTGGGCTTGGGAATATTGGTCAAAGGCTTGGGTTACGTCAGTGGCAGCTTGAAGGGAAGCGCTGGAGGGACGTGAATTAGAGTGACCCATGGATGAACCTGCTGATGACCTGAGTCGAGGAGATAGGGGGTCGCAACCTGGATAACGTTGGTGCTCTCGCCCTTTTTTCGTACTTTTCTAATCTATCGCGAGTTCGTCGGGGCGTTTTAGATTGTGAGGAAGTGGGATGGGGGAGAAGGCTTTGCCCTGGCAATGGCCAGCTCTCAGGCATACCCAAAACTATGAAAGGCTCGCCGGAATAATCCCAGCGAGCCTTTCGGTCATAAATCAAGTTCAAATGTTCAAAATTTAGCGATCGGGATAGGCAATCTGGGTCAGCTCATCCAGCAGCAATACTTCTTCCTGGCGATCGCCCAAAGCCCGCGCCAAAATCAGCGCTCGCTGGAAATAGCTATTGGCAGCGGGGGTATTGCCCCTGGCTTGGTAGAAGCTAGCCAGGGAGCGGATGGTGGCAAATTGCTGACGCACATCGTTGCGGGAGCGGGCCATAGCGAGGCGGCGGTCCAGCAGGTCTAGGGCGCGGGTTTCGCTACCGGATTGGCCGTGGGCGGCAACGAGGCCATCGATGGCACGGAACTCATTGGGGGTGTCGCGATCGCGCTTAGCCAAGTTATAGGCTGCACCGTATGCCCCCAGGGCATCGGCAGATAGGTTCAAAGCGAGGTAGGAGTCACCGAGGTGGTTCAGGGTATTGGCCTGGGCGATGGGGTCGCGGGTTTGCTGGCGAAAGACTAGGGCTTGCTCAAGTAGTTTGACGGCACGGCCATGCTCACCCTGGCGGGCAGCGGCGAGACCGACATTGCTGAGGGAAATACCCTGGCCGTCAATGTCAGCGATGTCCTTGGCGATGCGCTGGGCTTCTTCAAAGCTACGCTCAGCCTGGGGGGCAAAGCCTCGGCGCATCAGCAGGGTGCCAACGTTATTTAGGGCATAGACCTGGCCTCGGTAGTCGCCCTGGTCACGGGCAATGGCCAGGCGGCGACGCAGGGCATCTTCAGCGGAAACCACTTCGCCCAGTTCGCCATGGGTGAGGCCAATCAAGTCCAGGGCACGACCCATGCCCCTGTCGTCATTGGACTGGCGGTAGAGGTCATAGGCTTCTTCCCACAGGGCGATCGCCTTGCGAGGAAAGCCGAGGCGAGCCTGGTTACTAGCTTCATTCATGAACAGATCGGCGCGATCGCGGAACTCACCACGGGTCCCGTTGTTAATCTGTGTCTGAAGCTGCTGATCCAGCGTGGGATTGAGACGCGTTCGCAGAGGCTCATCAGGGAAAAACTGGGCCATGGCAGGAGCCTGAGCTGAAAGCAGCAAGACACCAGCACTCAAGCTTCCATAGAACCAACGATTCAGGTGAGCCATGTTAGATCCCCAAGAAGACAAATTCTGCATCACTTTCCCCATCCCATCAGGACTCACAATTAGCCATCTAAAGTATGTTGGACCAGCCAAAACCGAAGGCGCAAGATCCCCTTGTTGGGAGCTTACCCACGGCTGCATGGAATTTTACACGCTCTAATTAAAAACCGCCTCTCTCTGGCCCTCGGGGCCAGGAGTGAAATCGGCCATTCGAATGAGCTATGACTTGCCTAACAGTCCCGCCAAATCGCTTTCTGCCAAGTCCGCCTGAGTCTCTTCCAAAGGCTCATCAAAATAAATTGTGCGCAGGTCTGGGGGCAAAGAAGACTCCAATTGCTGGTAAGCCTCCTGCAAGCCACCCTGGACTTCATCGGCAGAAACCTGTTCGCCTTCGGCTTGTAGGTAAGCCGCAATGCGGGTCTCGCTCCAATGGTACGTCTGGGCCATGATCGTCATCAGGCGCTGGCGAGGCGGCAGCTGGTCCAAAGCCTGCTCCACATAGCACCACAGCGGTGGGGGCGCAGCCTTGATGGAATACTGAATCTCCTCAACGGGGGGCAGTGCCACCTGGTTGATGGACTGGGCGGTGATGTTAATCAGCCAGTTTTGCAGCGTGAGCTCCGGTGCATCGCTGGGGCTTGCTTGCTTGAGGTCCAGGCCACGCAGCTCATAGAAAACGTGACGCCACACCAAAGAAAATAAATAATCTGCCTGCACCGCCGATCGCGTGGAATGCCAAATCAGGGTGTAGACCACAGGCGTATAGCGACAAAGGATGGCTGTAAAGTAGCGTCCTTCATCCGCCTTCTCTTGAAAAAGCCGGAGCAGCTCTTCATCACTCCGCTGGGCAAGGGGCGCAATGAGCGGGTGACGGACCTCTGGGAACTGGGGGATCTGTACGTTACTCATGCACGCCAAGCGTCAATAGGGTGAGTCGAAATCTGACAAGGAAAAGCAGAAAGAACAATTGTCTTGCCTGCAAACCTAAGGTAAATGCGGCCTTAAAGGGCACAGTGTATCGCAATCTGTGTATCACAACTCGCCTCTGGAGCCGAGTCCATACCGAGGCTGAGCCGCAAGAGCAACCCTGTCCCTCAGCAACTTTGGCACAAGTAGTCCCAATGTGAGGATGGCAATGGGCGGAGAGCCGATGCGACGAGTGCCCATTAGAGGGTCCACCAGAGGTCCAACTTATAGCGCTTTTCGCTGGAATTGTGGCAGGGGGCAATCGTCTGGCTTTCTCCATGGCAGTCAAGACCCTTTGGCTCCGACGAGAGCAATCAAGGGAGACCGTTCCGGGCCGATTACCGAGGAAGCTGGCTGTGCGATTGCTCTAGCCTTAAGCACCATAGACGGTCAACGAATGGTTACAATTCGTTAATAGATAATTGCATAACGTCAATTTCCGCGCGGCCAGGAACGTAGGCAACATCTCTGCCCTTCTTCCCCCAGTTTAGTCCCCTGCATTTCAGCCTTTCCCCCATGGCCATCTCCTCCCGCACCTTCAAATCCCCAGGCTTCATCATTGCTGCGCTCTCAGTATTGTCCTTGGGAATTGTTGGATTTGGCCTGTTTCTGATGCTTCGCTCCGGGCCCTCCACAGCACCTGCCGAAGAGCCCGCTACAGAGGACATCGCTGAGAAACGGAAAATTACGGCCCTGGGGCGTATCGAACCGGCTGGGGGCATCTATAACGTCGCTGCTCCCTCTGCCATTAGTTCTTCTCGGGTTCAGCAGATTTTGGTTCAAGAGGGAGCCCAGGTCAAAAAGGGCGATCTCCTGGCCGTAATGGATTCCTACGAGCGGCTAAGGGCCTCCGTGATTCAGGCGGAAGCCCAGGTGCTGGAAGCTCGGAGTAACCTTGCCCAAGTCGAGGCCGGGGAGAAAAAGGGCGACATCCAAGCCGATCTAGCCAATGCGAGAGCAGAGGAAATCAATGTCCAGGTCCAGCAGGTCAATGTCGGCCAGCAGGAAGCCAATATCAACGAACGGACTGCTCTTGTTGCAGCGAAGGAGGCAGCTCGCGATCGCGTCTCGGCGGAGCTCAAGGAAGCCCAACGGGATCTCAACCAGACCAAGGACCTCTTCGACGAGGGAGCCTTGGCCGAGGACATCGTTAAGCAGCGGGCCTTTGAACTATCGGCCAAAGTAGCCGAGCTTGAACAGGCCAATGCTGAAATTGCCCAGGCCCAACAGCAGCTAGAGCAGGCAAAATTTCAGTTGCAACAGGCCCTGGGGGAAGTGGTACGGCGGCAGCAGCAGTTGGCCCAAGCCACCGGGCAACTGGAGAGCAGTCAACAAGTGAGGCCCGAGGATATCCAACGGGCAAAAACCGGGGTCCAATCTGCCCTGGCAAACATGGCCCTTGCCCAGGCTGAGTTAGATCAAGCTGGGGTTGCTGCTCCCATTGATGGCCAAGTGCTAGAAATTCATACCAGCAGCGGAGAAGCAGTTGGAGAACAAGGAATTTTGGACTTGGCTCGTACGAACCAAATGACCGTGGTGGCCGAGATCTATGAAACCGATATTCGGGATGTCCAAGTCGGTCAGCCGGTGAAGGTCACTAGTCCAGCCCTAGCTACTTCACTCCAGGGACGTGTGGCCCAGGTAGGACTCAAAATCGACAAAAAAGATGTTCTAGATACGGACCCTGCAGCTGATACCGACGCTCGAGTAGTGGAGGTGACGGTGCTGCTGGAGAATAGTGAGCCAGTGGCCAATCTCACGAATCTCCAGGTCAACGTCTCCATTGACACCGCTGCACCCATTTTGCGCTCCGGGCCGGGACCCAATGGCTCAACGGAGGGGGATCCTTTAGGCCAACCAGGCCTCTCTAACGGTGGATTGCTCAACAACGGATTATTGGGCAGTCCGCTGTTGAATGAGTCTGGTGACGCAGCATCTGACGATAATTCCTCTGAAACCAGTGATGGGAGCGAATCATGATTCTCGCAATTCCCCTAGCCTGGCTTCAGCTCATTCGTGAGAAGGTGCGCTTGCTGGTCGCTCTGGCAGGTATTGGTTTTGCAGTCATCTTGATGTTTATTCAGCTGGGCTTTCGCGATGCCCTGTTTGATAGCTCTGTGCGATTGCACCAAGCCTTAGAGGGCGAAATCTTTATGATGAGTCCCCAGTCCACTGCCCTGATTGCCTTGGATAGTTTCTCTCGCCGCAGGTTGCTCCAGGCCGAGGGAGTTCCCGGGGTGGACAGTGTCACCCCCATCTACATCAGTTTTGCTCTGTGGAAGAACCCTGCAGATCGCAGCACTCGCAGCATTCAGGTGATGGGCTATGACCCCTCTCAATCCATCGTTTCTAAAGATCTACTGCCCGATTCTGAAGCCTTGAAGCTTCGAGATCACGTTTTATTTGATCGAGACTCCCGCCCGGAGTTTGGTCCAGTCGCGGAGCTATTTGAAGAACAGGGATATGTGACCACTGAAGTGGCGGGTCGCCGAGTGACCGTGGGCGGGCTGTTTAACCTGGGGGCGTCCTTCGGTGCCGATGGCAATTTAGTGACCAGCGATATCAATTTTTTGCGCATGTTTGATCGCGATCCCGGCCTAATCGAAATGGGGATGATTCGGTTAAAGCCTGGCGCAAATATAGACAAAGCGATCGCCCAGATGCGCGAGGAGATCCAGGACCCCAATGGCGATGTATTGGTGCTCTCCAAAGACGAATTTATCGCCTTTGAGCGGGATTATTGGGAAAACAGCACCGCCATTGGCTTCATCTTCAACCTGGGAGCGGGGATTGGCTGGATTGTCGGCATGGTGATTGTGTATCAAATCCTTTACACCGACGTGGCCGATCACCTGGCGGAATATGCCACCCTAAAAGCCATGGGTTATCGCAATCGCTATTTGCTGTCAGTGGTATTCCAGGAAGCAGTGGTCCTGTCGATTCTCGGCTTTATCCCAGCCTTTTTCCTCTGCATGGGTCTCTATCAAGCCACAGAGAATGCCACATCCCTCCCCTTACGAATGACCCAGGAGCGGGGCACCTTTGTCTTTTGCTTGACCATGGCGATGTGTGTGATTTCTGGGGCGATCGCCGTGCGAAAGGTCCAAGAAGCCGACCCTGCCGATATTTTTTAGGCTCACTCCCATCGCAATCGAACTTCTTTCAGCAACGCCGACTGGCCTGCCTTTCCTGATATGACCTCCGCTACCGACCCGATTATCTCCATCGACCATGTGAGCCATTACTTCGGTAGCGGTCGCCTGCGAAAACAAGTCCTCTACGAAGTCAGTGCCCGTGTAGACCCCGGCGAAGTCGTCATCCTCATGGGTCCATCGGGCTCAGGCAAGACCACCCTGCTGACACTGATTGGCGCATTACGCTCCACCCAGGAAGGTAGCCTCAAGCTCCTAGGCGAGGAAATGTACAAAGCCCGCAACAAGCAGCTCGTGCGGCTGCGGCGCAACATCGGCTATATCTTCCAGGCCCACAACCTGCTTAATGCTCTCACCGCGAGGCAAAACGTGCAGATGTCCCTGGACCTGCACCCCAACCTGACGTCGAAGGAAAAGAAAACTCGTTCCCTGGAAATGCTAGAGGCAGTGGGCCTGCTGGACTGGGCCAATTACTATCCCCAGGAACTATCGGGCGGACAGAAACAGCGTGTGGCGATCGCCCGTGCCCTAGTCAGTTCCCCCCGCGTGGTCCTGGCTGATGAGCCCACCGCCGCCCTAGATAAGCAATCCGGTCGCGACGTGGTCGAAATCATGCAGCGCCTTGCCCGTCAGCGTGGCAGCGCCGTCCTCCTCGTTACCCACGACAACCGCATCCTCGACGTAGCCGATCGCATCCTGCAAATGGAAGACGGACGGCTCAGCACCGTCCAACGAGAAGAAGTCATCGCCTAGCTCCAGCAGCCACCGTAAGGGCAGGTTTATCTAAAGCGACCTCCCCGTAAGGGCGGGTTTAGCCAACCATCCCTAGACGCACCACAAGCAACCTTCGCTCAAGACCCGCCCCACTTTAGCCCAAGCCTCCACAGAGTATCCCCACTACCAAACAAACACCAGCCTAGAGACCGGCACCTATCACCGCGATCGCCACAGCCCCTACGATACAAAGTGTCGCTGAAACCAATTTGCCAAAGCGGTGATAACTCTTCACCAGCCCCTGGTCGCATTCCATCTCATTTAAATCCACCTTCGCTGCAATTCCCCGACGGAACCACCCCGTCAACGCCACGGGCTGACCCACATATTGCCCAGCCTTACTCCAGCCAAAGAAGAAGTTGCCCAGGGCTCCAAAGCGAGAAGAATAGTCGAGGTAGACCATACCGGTCTTGTCCTTGAATTGGAAGTCTTCATTCACTCGTCCGCCAGCGTCACCCCTACCAATAATTTCCCCCTTCAGCTTGACCGGTTTACCTCGTAAAGGACTGGCATAGGCATCAGACATCAGCGTCAAAATGTCGGTCTCACTGGGACGCTGAATTTTGGGATACATGACAAAGGCATGGAGCAAGATCCCAATAGCAAGACCCAGTAGTGCAGCGCTCAGCGCCACCAATGAATTTCCAAAGGCCATGGCAATTCCAATGCCAATCACTAACCCAAGGACACCGCCAATGAGAGGACTGCCCATCAAGGCCACGTCCTGGACAAAACTACCGTAGAGACGTTTCTTATCCAATTGATTACCCGCCCGCACCACCCGAACCATGTCGAATTCGCTGTTGAGATCTAGCTGCTCTGCATAGTTGCCCAACGCTCGAACTCGCTTCCCCGTCAGAGGGTGGGTTGAATTGAGCTCCATCCATTTCGCCCAGGGATTAAACATGTCCCAGAGAAAAACGAGACCCACGCTGTTACTATCCGCAGCCACCCGGTAGGCCGTCCCCGCTGTTCCGGCATTCTTGGCATCGGAAATGCCTAAAGCTCTCATGCCTTGGAGAACTTTGCTGGGAGCCTGATTCTGCTCTTTGCAACGCTTACCTTCCTCGACAATGCCATAGGAAATTTTCACCAATGCCCGAGAGAGACCGTTAGGGTTACCTGTGACTTCAGCCGCAAAATGGTCCGCATAATACTCGCGGGTGCGGGACAAATAGAGCTGAAGATATTCCCCAACGGTGAAAAAGACTAGGGCTGCGAGAGAGGCCGCTTGCAAACCGCCTCGAATCTTCTTGGCCCCATCGTTATTGCCCAAGTTTCGGCCAAGATCTCGGCTGTAGCTATAAATCAGATACAGGAGCTGAACGAGGGTTGCAGCGAGGGTCATGACGGCAAAGTCCCAATGGACAATGTGGCCCAGCTCATGGGCATAGACCGTTGCGACCTCATCATCATCTAGATAAGTAAACAGACCTCGGCTAACGACTAACCGGGCACTATTCGGCAACGAACCATAGGTAAAGGCTGTAGGGTTTTGGTCATTAATAATTCCAAGGCGAGGCTGCTTGAGCTGTTTCTCTTTGCAGACCTTACGAATAATTTGGGCGCTTTCTGGGCTGAGGCTGTCGATCTCTTCCAGCGTTGTCCACTGGGTGCCGTACACCAGGCGCTGCACCCAATCCATGATGAGCGGCGAGATGAAGAACGCCCCAACGCTAAAGAGGAGGGTAATCGCAGTAGAAATCCCCAGTCCCAACAGTGGATTATTATTACCCTGAATAAAGATAATGACGCAGATCAGGCTCAGGGCCATGCCAAAGAGGCCAAACAGCGTCATACCTGAAACTAAGGCTAAATTTGCAGCAGCTCCCCGCAGCAAAAGCGTTACGCCACCAGACTGGGCTCGCTCTGCCTTGGGCAAAGAGGGCTTAGCCGCCGCCCTGGCTGACCTTGCTGGCACCGCAGCGGCAGCATTAACGGAGCCATCTCCAAATTCCACCGCATTACTTCCCCCGGCAGGCTCCCGACCCGGAATTTGTACCGGCAGCTGAGTCATCATCTCACTAGCCCAAGCCTTGACCTTCGGTTGGTCCACCTGGCTGAGGTTGAAGCAGAGATGGCGGGCATCTGTGGTGCGACCCTGGGCTTTATAGCTCTGGATTAACCAGATCTGTGCCTGATAATGTTCGTTGGATTCCACGCCTACATTGGCGTTGCAATAGACTTCGAGATGCGCGATCGCAGCACCAAATTGCTTAGCTTTAATGGCAGCTGCGCCTGCTCGAAGGGAATCAACCGGGGAGGAGATCATCTGGGAAATCCAGCTATAGCA
>CALECT010000090.1 GCA_937949725.1 uncultured Pseudanabaenaceae cyanobacterium | reverse complement strand
CAACTCCGCCAATACCTCTCTCACTGGTTCCAACTGGGGAAAGGAGTCAAGATTGCCCAGGACGAGGCAAGCTACTGCCCCAGCAACATCGCCTATGGCAGTGGCTACAGCCCTGAATTCGAAGCCCATTGGCAGAAGTTCCAGCGCGCTGGCCTGGAGCGCTGCTATTTAGAGGATACTGGCGAGACCTTGGCAGAACTCAGCCAATCAGATTGGGATATTCAGGCCTGCGCTCGCTGTGATATGCCGGTGGCGCTGAAGGTTGGCGGTATTACCCCCTTGGATTGCCCCTGCAGCGACCAGAGCAATTGGCCTAACCTGGAGCTTCCAACTCCCAAGCCGCCTCAAAACTGGAATGAGCGAATTCGTGGGATTGGGCAACGTCTCAAGGAAAAATAGATTGGGTTCAAATAGCGCTGGTCACATTCTCTAGAACGTTCGTCATCTGTGAGACTGACTTCGGTGACAGGCAGTGGTGTGACTCATAATTGTCCTAACCCGTTAGGCCGTCGCTATACAGTCCCACTTTCCTCTTCGCTTTCTCCTAAATGCTGCGCATCGCTTTAATTCAGCCCGAAATTCCGCCCAATACCGGCAACATTGCCCGCACCTGTGCAGCAACCGGTACCCCGCTTCATTTGGTGGGCCCCCTGGGGTTTGAAATTAGCGATCGCCAGCTCAAGCGGGCTGGGCTTGATTACTGGCCCTATGTCGATGTCAATCAGCATGAATCCATCGAAGCCTTCCGTCAGGCAGCTCGCCCCGGTCGCTGGATTGCTTTTACCAAAAATGGCAGCGAGAACTACTGTAAGTTTCAATTTCAGCCGGGCGACTGGCTGCTCTTCGGCCGCGAAACCAGTGGTCTTCCCCCAGAATTAATGGCCGATTGCGATGCCAAGGTCTATATCCCCATGAGTCAAAAGTACGTGCGCAGCCTTAATCTCTCGGTTAGTGCTGCCTTGGGGCTGTTTGAAGCGCGTCGGCAATTGGGCTATTTAGAATAGCAACTGCCTGGGCAAGCATCTAATCCTCTTACCTGAGCTATGTTGGGGCTTCCCTGGCTAGATTCTTCTCTGAATATGTATCAGTTGGGTGAATGCCCAAATGCCCGCGACTTTCGTCGCGGGCATTTTTGATGGAATCTCTTATGTTTCCGTCGTTTTCTGGAGAATCTAAGCTTTGCTGGTTTCAGGGGCAAGAGAGTCTACGAATACTTTGGGAATTTCGCGGCCGTTCCGACCTCATCTGGCGACCTTCTTCGGAGCTAAGCGAGGAGAAAATTGCGAAGCGAGGCCCGTTTGGGTGGGGAAAACTCAAAATATTTTCAGATCTAAGCTGCTCGAAGGGTGAGAACCATTTCTCAGGTCTATACATATGTATGAGGCTCATGGAAATGGTGCTCGGAGGGCTCCCTCCGGTGTTGCCTGAGAGTTACCCAATATCTTCTGGATTCTGGGCTGGCCTAAGCAGGTCTGGAGAACTTCACTATATATAAGTGCAATTCTGAAACCCCTTGCATTCTCATCCGGATGATATTTGCCCCAAATTGAATCATTTTGCCGATTCCTGAAACTCGGTTCGGAACGCTTACCTGGGAAATGCTCGTTTACGAGTCCAGGGAAGCTCATGCCTAAGCCATTACAAGATGCTGAGATTCTAGCTGGCTATCCACAGGACTTGCTGTTCCATCACTCTTCATTGCCACGAAGCGGCATCTGTTAAAGATCCCTGACAGGCATTTCGCTTATTTCGGATTGCAGAGGCAAACCTTCATCTCAAACTTCGGTTCTCGCATTGGCAAAAATGGGAGTGAGAAGCTCTCAAAAGTTGCTGCTTGGGGGACTTTTCTGAGGCGATCGCATTAAAAACGCTTATGTCGATCAAAAGCAATTGCCATCGTCCCTGACTGAGTCTTCGTTTGATCTCTCTAAACCCTCTCCAAACAAAGCTCTCGGCTTGCTCACGGCCCTCTTCAGATCACTTTACCGCTGACCCAGATCACACATCCGTGAGATTTTGAGCCCAAAAATCGCCTGTTTAGAAGCTGAAACAGGGGTTTTGCCGCTTTTGATTACAAAAAGTAATCATTCAGCTGTTGACTTACACACTCAAATCTGGATCAAGGCGCTTCACTTACAACTTCTGTGACCTAAGCCACACTTTTCTGTCAGGACAATATGAAAACAACCCAATAACCACCGTGGGAGCGATAAGAAATCTCTATGTCAGGTAGTTTTCTGGGGTCTCACCTAGGTCCAAAGTGGGGGCGACTTGCCCAATGCCAGGCCTACAAGTGATTTCAGCAGTTGCTAATGGCAATTAATTTCTGACCCCTTAATTTTTTTTTGGACCTAATTTAGATGGCTTATAGAACTGTTTTTGAAACGCCGTATTCCTTCCCTAGAGAGAGTTTAAGGGTTTTAAATATAGGCCGATAGCAGGGGGATATCGCGATCGCACCGTAGTAAATACTGAAGACGATGGGCTAACTTAGGGCGCAAGATTTGCACAAGCTTGTTTATTTGTGAAAAGCAAGTTAACCTTTCGAAGGTATTCAAGCGATGCGTCCGCTTCGGGTTGTTCTAAGGCTTATGCCATTCCCCAACCCGGCTAGAAAAAGTGAGCCTGCTCCAACGGTGGACGGTGTCTTACTCGGATGTTTGAGTTCTAGTTGTCAGGAGGTTATTCCTTGAAACGAGGATTTCCACAGAAAATCGAGCCCCTTCTTCCCTCTTGCTTAAGCCGGGATGCTCTGAACGCGCTAACTGCGCTGTCCGAGACCAATGTCGGCCCTAGTCAGTCTGCTGACTCCGTCATCAGCACTGTCCAGCAAATTAAGGCAGAGGCCGTTGCGTCTGTGGTTCGCCAAGACGACGGGGTCGATTTATTTGAGGGCTTAATTAAGCCCGTTATTTCGAATTCCGCATATCAGCGTCGGGTCCGTACTTCCGCCGCCGTTATGGGCCTTGCACTCTCCATGGGTGCTTCTGATATCTTCTCTGCTCTGCAAACGCGTCAAGCGGTTGCGGCTGAGGCAATCGGTACGGCTGATGAGGCTCAGCGCTCTGCTGAGTTGGCCCTGGAGCTCCAGGCTTTGGCCGAATCCGCTCAGCAAGAGTTGGAGACGGGACTTTACACCGACTCTGCGACACAGGTGGTTGCTCGCGCTGAGCAGTCTCCCGCATTGGCTGAATTGCAGTCCAGCTTCCCTGAAGTTGACACCAACAATTCTTTCCACGTCATCCAGTCTGGCGAAACGCTGTACGGCATTGCCCGCTCTTACAGCGTTAGCGTTGACCAGCTGGCTAGCGTCAATGGCATTAGCAAGAGCACTTCTGTTATTGCCGGTAACACCTTGAAAGTTCCTTCTGGAGCTGTTGCTCCTGCGGCGATTGCCCAGGTTCCTGGTGAAACGACAACTCTGAGTATGGTTTCTGCTCAAACCGGCGGTGCAGATGCAGCGATCGCCGAATTGCGCCAACGCCGTGAGGCCTTACGTCAAAGCTTGCGCGCTTCTGCTAAGGCTACTGAACCTTCTGTGTCTTCAGCTGTAGACCTATCCCAGTTGACGCCTTACCGCGTCAAGGCTGGCGATACGGTTGATTCAATCGCTCGTCAGTTCAGCGTTAACCGTACTGAACTGCTAGCTGTGAATCGTCTTGAGAACCCTAACGTTCTCAAAGTCGACCAAAACATTGCGATTCCTCAGGCTGCTGCGAAGTCCGAACCAGTCAAGTTGACTGATTCGGCTGAGGTACGCCAGGAAATTGCTTCCATCGCTGATGCTGCTATTGAAGCAACAACTTCGGTTGAAGTTGGTGAATTGAAGCTTCCCCAAGTTGTTTCTGCGGCTCGCTCGGGTTCTGTTTCAGCCCCGTCTCGCCCGATTGAAGCATTTAAGCCAGCCACCGCTGGATCTTCCCAGCTAACTCACCGAGTTGAGTCTGGTGAGACTTTAGCTGTGATTGCTCGCAACTACGGCATTTCCTTGAAGTCTCTCAGTGCTTCAAACCGTATTTCTGACCCTGACATTATCTTTGTCGGTCAGCAGCTCAAGCTTCCTGCAGGTGCTACTGCGGTTCAGGCGGTTGCAGCTCGTACTCAAGCTGCTCCTCCTGTTAGCCAGGCTGAAGCTGCTAAGACAGTTGCTGCGGTTTCCTCTGTCGATTATGTCGACAACCTGATGAGTGAAATTCGTGACCTACGACAGAAATACAAGTCTGGAGCTCCTTCGGTAGCTGCTAAGCCTGCTTCGGTTGCTCCTTCTGCTCCTGCAAAGGTCTCTGTTGCACTTGAGCCTCTGGCAACTAAGCCTGTTGCGACCAAGCCTGAAGTTGCGGTGAAGCCTGTAGCGAAACCCGCCCCTGTGGTTGCTGCAAAGCCTGCTCCTATTCGTGCAACTTTGCCCGCTAAGGTTGCGACCTCAGCAAAGCCTCAGTCGGTTAATCCTCAGGACATCAAGGTGACATTGCCTCTGCCCCAGCAGGTTGCCCTTGATGAGCCCCAGTTGGTTGCTTCTGCTTCCCTCGGGTCTCAATCCTATGAGCCTCTGGCACAGTCCATTCTGCGTCAGTCTGTTTCCCCCGAGCTTCCCCCGCTAATGTCTGACCCCTTCTTGCCTGGTCAGGCAAGTAGTGGTTACATCTGGCCTGCCGAAGGTGTTCTCACCTCTGGCTATGGCTGGCGCTGGGGTCGCATGCACAAGGGATTGGATATCGCTGGCCCTATCGGTACGCCGATTAATGCTGCTGCTGATGGTGTTGTAACCTACGCTGCATGGGCTAGTGGCTACGGTAATCTCGTTGAGATTACCCATCCTGATGGTTCTGTGACGATGTACGCCCACAACAATCGCTATGTTGTTCGTGAAGGCGAGCGTGTTCGCCAGGGTCAGCATATTGCTGATATGGGTAGCACTGGTCGCAGTACTGGTCCTCACCTACACTTTGAAATTCGTCCTTCTGGTCAAGGCGCAGTCAATCCTGCTGCTTTATTGCCCCAGAACCGCTAGTTCTAGTGTGGCGATGATTTCATGAAAAAGGCTAGTCCAAATAGTTGGACTAGCCTTTTTCATTGGTGTAGAGGCTTGTTTGGGGGTGGCGATTTCGAGGGTTGGCCAGAAATTGGACTAGCCTGCTCTGCTATGGAGCTGGAAATCCTTATGGTAGAAGGCTTGTCGCGATTTCGCAGACAAAGCCGTTACTTTTTGTTGTGTTGGTTGGCAGCCCTGTGTTAATCTCATTTACCGGTGGGGTTACTACTCCTCGACCGAGGCTCAGTAGCTCAGGGGTAGAGCAGGGGACTCATAAGCCCTTTGTCGCGTGTTCAAATCACGCCTGA
>CALECT010000089.1 GCA_937949725.1 uncultured Pseudanabaenaceae cyanobacterium | reverse complement strand
ACTCCGCGATCGCGCCCACAGCTCCCCCGTGGTGTTACTGGGAATTTTCCATAAATACTTGGCTGTCTGGCCTATCTCAGCCCATGTCTTGAGGCTTAAAACTCTATCTTAGACTGGGCTTCTTAGATTTAGATGAATCTTAGACTGCTTCTTCTCTCTCTCCGCAAGACAAAAAAATCCGAATAAATACTTAGGCTTTGCTAAGTGCTTGTTCGGTGCTTAGTCTTGACTTTTGGCTGTGATTCTATCGGCAATAAAGCGTATGAAAATGTGGGAATTAGGGTTGATAAATTGGCTTTAATTTTTTGGATTTTAAATTCTTGAAAATTCCGGATTTCTTTGAAAAATCTTGAATTAAATCGCCTAAATATTGGGCAGAATTTGATCAGGCCACCCTGGCTTGATCGTCTAGATGCACTACTGAATTTATTGAAGCGTTGCAAAGAATTCCTTGCGGCCCCGCAGTTGTTATTCAGATTGAATGTGATTCTTCGACGGACTGCCATGGGGCTATACCCCTCCTCCCTGTGCTCGCTGTCCCATGAAGAACAACGACTTCCAACCTCCTAGCTCGAAGCTTTCTTTCTTATCCATTTTTGGCGGTTTGCTGAGTGCCGTTTCGCTCATCGTGGGACTAGAGCTGTGGTCTGGTCGGCTTAATCAAACTGCCGAGACTGAGTCTGCCGCTTCTCAGCTTGTCTTGAAATCTACCCCTTCAAACTCGTCCCAGCCATGATTCTTTCTCTCTCGCGTCGTTGGTGCCGACGCTTGGCCCTGTTTGCAGCAGGTCTGTTTTGCCATGCGCTGTTGGCACTGCCTTTACAACTGCTCTGGCTATCGCCAGTGCAGGCCCAGGCCTCAGGTCCAGAAACCTGTGCGGCCATTGTCAATCCCCTCACGCCGGAGGAGATGAAATATGCCGAGTCAGCCTGGAATTATTTTGTCGATAATACCCAGGCGGATACCGGGTTTACGAACTCGGCGGGGGGCTATCCCTCAGGAACATTGTGGGACATGGGGAACTATCTCATGGCCCTCAACGCTGCTCGGTTTATGGGGCTGATTGAGCAGTCTGAGTTTGATGGACGGCTAAACAACTTCCTCGCAGGTCTTGGCGGTCTGGAACTGTTTGAAGGCAAGCTGCCCAACAAGGTGTATCAGAGCGCCACGGGCGAGATGGTGGATTACGGTAACAATGCCCTGCCGCGCGGTATTGGCTGGTCTGCCTTAGATATTGGCCGGATGCTGGCGGCGTTTCACGTCTTGGAAATCTGCCATCCCCAATATGGCGAATGGATGAAAGGCATTGTGGATTCCTGGCAGGTGGCCCTGTCGGTCAAGGATGAGATGATGTACGGCGCAACGGTGCTGCCCGATGACAGTACGTTGTTGGTGCAGGAAGGCCGCCTGGGCTATGAAGAATACGCCGCCCGAGGCTATGAGCTGTGGGGCTATAAGGTGCCCAAGGCCATCTCCTATGAGCCCTATGAATTTGTTGATATTTACGGCGTCGATATTCCCATCGATAAGCGGGACTTTCAAACGACGAATGCGAATAACTATGTGGTGAGTGAGTCCTATATTTTGGACGCGATCGAGTTTGGCCTATCAGGAGACCAGGCCGACTATGCCCGACGAGTTTACGAGGTTCAAAAGCGGCGCTTTGAGGATACGGGCATTCTCACAGCGGTGACCGAGGACAACATCAACGGCCCGCCTTACTTCCTGTACAGCACGGTCTATTCCAACGGTGTGCCCTGGGCGGTGATTACTGAAACCAATGAGTTGCACCCCGAACTGCGAACGGTTTCTTCCAAAGCGGCCTTTGGTTGGCACTATGTCTATCCCGAGGAGGAATACGCTGCGAAGGTTTTCGATAAGGTCAAGGATATTGCCAATTCTGAGCGGGGCTACTATGCCGGGGTGTTTGAGCAGGGCTTATATGAGCCAGAGCCTCCCATTAACGACATCCTGACCGGCAATACCAATGGCCTGATCATGGAGATTCTCTACTACAAGGCTCGGGGCAATCAGCCCTTGGTGGGCGGTAGCGGTGGAGCTGCACCTGTGGCAGTCCCCACTGCAACGGATCAGCAGTCCGCCCCGGCTCCAGCGCCTGCTCCTGAACCGGCACCGACGCCGCAGCCTGCTCCTGAAACGGCTCCCGCTCCCGCTCCCGAACCAGCACCGACGCCGCAGCCCGCGCCTGAACCTGCACCGGCTCCCGCTCCTATACCTCAACCGGCTCCAGAACCTATACCTGAACCGGCTCCTATACCCCAGCCAGCTCCGGCTCCAGCCCCAGCGCCTCCGGCTGCGACGGTGCCCGATAATCGGCCTGTGGCAGTAGCGGTGGAACCTGCACCAACGCCTGCAGCGGCTCCGCCTCCCCCCAGCTCTAGCCCGGATCCCTTGCGAGTGCCCCAGGCGGTTTCCGTTGCTCCCATTCCTCCGGTCAGTCGGCGTATTGGGACTTCGGCTTGCCCCGTGCCAGAACGGGCCTTGAGTGTGACCGATCGCCGCTATGCGGAAACGGCTTGGCGATATTTTGAAGCCAATGTCGCAGCTTCGGGATTAGTGCGCGATCGCGCTGACCTGGACGGTGCCACTCTCTGGGGCCTGGGTGACTACCTGGGGGCACTCCATGCGGCCTATTCCCTGGAAATCATTGACGGCAAAACCTTCGACAAGAAAGTGCGCCATCTCCTCGGGGCCTTGGGCCAAATGGACCTATTCTCCGGCGAGCTGCCCCACCGGGCCTACAACACCCGCAGCTTGTCCCCCGTGGACTATGGCGGTAACGAAGACCCCGTGGGCAATGGTTGGTCTGGTCTGGATGTGGGCCGAATGCTTTCGGCTCTCCATAGCCTCAAAACCTGCCATCCCCAATACACCGATGTGGTGGATCAAACCCTATTGGACTGGTCCTACCTGCGCGTGGTGCGCGATGGCCGCATTGCCAATGCTCGCCTGGGTGAGGACTCCAAGGGCCGCAGCCAAGTCAAAGTCAAGCCTGCCCAAATCCTCGGCTATGAGGAATATGCAGCGCGGGGCTTCCAGCTCTGGGGCTTCGATGTCAATGAGTCTGCGGTGGGTGGCAATTACCAAACTGCCAAGGTGGATGAAGAAGCGGTTCCTGTGGAGCGATCGACGCGACTGCGTCGAGAGGAACATGAGCGGCTCAGCACCATCAGCACGCCGTTTATTCTCTACGGCTTGGAGTTTGGCTTTGATCCCCAGATGAAGCGTTTGGTGGATGCCATTTTCCATGCGGAGGCCAATCGCTATGCCCGCACCGGCATCTTCAGTGCTTCTGGGACAACCCTGGGCCCGCGATCGCCCCGAGTCGTCCATAGCACTGTGGTCGCCGAGGGCGAGCCCTGGGTGGCGACGGATAGTGGCGGTGAGCCCATTCGCAATGGTCGAGTTGTAAGCACAGCTGTGGCCTTTGCCTACCACACGCTCTATCCAGACCATCCCTATAGCCAGGAGCTGTGGCGAGCCACTTTGGACCTCTATAACCACAACCTGGGCTATTACGAGGGCTTCAAGGAGAGCAATGGCAAGCGCGTTTTGGGTTTTACCGGTGGTACCAACAGCCTGATTCTCCAGGCGCTGTTGCACAAGGCCACGGAGCGCCAACCCATCGTTCAGGTCCATCGCGATTTTGACTCGATCTGGTGGCAACAGGTACGCCGGGGCAATACCGGCCAAGGTCTGCCCGAGGGGGGCCAGGTCAGCATCGAAATGCGATCGCCCAAGCCCAAGGATTATTGGGGGACCTAAGGACAACTGGGATGGGACTCGGTTTCATTTCATCGGGCTATGGCAAACCATAGCCCTGTCAGATCACTTCGGGCTGATCACTTTGGGCAGACCAATTTCGTTGGGGCCTCGCGCCTGTGGCTTGGCCTCGTTTTACCGCTGCTGCTCCCAGTCTCTTCTTCCAGGCTGAACCGTTTTTGAATCACTGTTATTTTCTTTTTTGAGGTCAGGTTATGGCTATGCGACTTAAGCAAACCTTGCGCATCTTATTCTGGAGCAGCTGTGGTCTGGGGTTGAGTTTGGGCCTAAGCATGTGTACTTTTCGCCCCGCTCCAGCTCCCGAGGAAACCGCTGAGGTCGAGGCTGGTCCTTCTGCCAGCGAAATCGCCTTTGCTGAAAGTTGCAGTGCCATCTCTGATCCCCTTTCTCCCGAAGAATTTGCCACTGCTCAAGTGGCTTGGCAATACTTCGTCAATAACCGACAGCCCGAGACTGGCCTAACCAACGCAGCCAATAATTTCCCCTCAGCGACCCTTTGGGATCAGGGCAATTACCTCACTGCCCTCAATGCAGCCCGCTGGCTGGGACTGGTGGATCAGCCAGAGTTTGATCTGCAACTCAATCAATTCCTCACCAGCCTGGGAGAATTGCCCCTGTTCGAGGATGCCTTGCCTAATAAGGTCTACAACACCCAAACCAAGGCCATGGTGGATTATGGCAATCAACCCACCGAGGAAGGGCTGGGATGGTCTGCTCTGGACCTTGGTCGCATGCTGGCGGCTTTAGATATTGTGCGGCGCTGTCACCCGGAGTATCGTTCCTGGATTGAAGGTATTGTGGCTGGCTGGGAGTTGGACCGGTCGGTAGTGGATGGTCAGCTCTTTGGTGGGATACCTCGGGAAGATAAATCTCTCAGCAAAAATCCCGTCTTGCAGGTGCAGGAGGGACGCTTGGGATATGAAGAATATGCGGCCAGGGGCTATAGCCTGTGGGGCTATGAGCTGCCAACAGCACTGGATTTAGAGCCCGCTAAGAATGTCACGGTGGAGGGGGTTTCGTTCCTTGTGGATGCCCGTGATTTTGAAGGGAGTCAAGCTAATAACTATGTGGTGAGTGAGTCCTTTATCTTGGATGCGATCGAGTTTGGCTGGGATGACACCCTGGCTCAACAGGCCAAGCAGGTATTTGAGGCCCAAAAGCAACGCTATCAAAACACCGGCCAGCTCACTGCGGTATCCGAAGACAACATCGACCAAGCGCCTCACTTCCTCTACAGCACGGTCTACGCCAACGGAAATCCCTGGGCGGTGATCACTGAGGAGAATGAGCCCCATCCCGAACTGCGCACCCTGAGTACGAAGGCTGCCTTTGGTTGGCATTATCTCTTCCCAGAAGATGAGTACGCCCAGCAACTGATGGAAGCGGTTAAAGACCTCAAGGCTGAGGATGGCGGTGGTTACTATGCCGGTCGCTATGAAGCGGATGGTGAGGTGAACGAAATCCTCACGGGCAATACCAATGGACTGTTGCTGGAGATCCTCTATTACAAGGCTCGAGGACAAGAGGCTTTGTTGGCGGGGGTCTTAGATAACGATGAACTGACCGCCAGCGCGACCACCACTGAAAAGTCTGAGGGGGATGAATCTGGAGTAGATGAGTCTGCTGCGGACGAAACCGAGACTGCCCAACCCTAATTCCCTTGTCGGGGGGCTGCTTCCACTGTCTGGTTGCTGCCCCCAGTCATGCTTTTGGCCACGCTTCTTCCACCTGCTGCTATTTCCCTAGGTCCATGATGAGTCCCTCTACCGTTCTCGAAAACCAACCCACTTTCTTTGGGAATACGCGATCGCAACTGCGCAAACGCACCCTCCTGTTCCGCTACCTGGCAATTATCAATATCCTGCTGGGCCTGTGGTACATCGAATGGCGCATGGTCTATTCCATCAACTTAGAGGCCTGGTGGTTTGCGGTGCCTCTCTTTATGGCCGAGGTCTACAGCTTTACCGGGGGACTCCTATTCATGGTCGGACTCTGGCGACCCATTGAGCGTCAGGTGCGTTCCTTGGATCGGCTTTTTCCCCGTATGCCAGCGGAGCAATGGCCCACGGTGGATGTCTTTATCGCTTGCTATAACGAACCGGCTGAAATGGTGGAGGCCACTGCCCGAGCGGCATTGGCCATGCAATATATCCATCGTAAGCTGCGGGTTTATATTCTCGATGATGGTTCATCGCCGGAGATGGCGGCCATGGCTGAGCGTTTGAATGCAGAGGATTTGGATACGAAGACCATGCGGATTGTGGCTCGGAAGATCCGCCATCGCCGCGATCGCCTCGTCCGACGCATCGAAGAGTTACACAACTTAGAACCGGGCATTGCCGATGCGGAAACCTTCCTCAACTTTTATGCCAAGCGTCAGATGAGTCCCATGGGGCGGATGCAGGCCAAGTGGTTAGGCAGTCTCAAGGAGCTGACAGTTATTCTCAATGGCGGCAAGGCCACGGTCACGGACTATCTGATGGAGGAAATTGCTGACTTGCAGGCTCAGATGGTGAGGCTGGATAAGGAGCTGCAAGATTTGGGGCGCTGCCGTTACATTGCTCGCCCCAAGCCTGCAGGCCGTCCCCACCATGCCAAGGCTGGCAATATTAACTATGCGCTCTTCTCCGGTGAAACCTCGGGCAAGTTCATTCTCACCCTGGATGCTGACCATATTCCCCAAGCCAAGTTTCTCAAGCGCGTCCTGCCCTATTTCTATAAATACGAACTCTTTGCCGATCGCTACGAGGACAACAATATTGCCTTCGTCCAAACCCCCCAGGATTTCTCCAATCTGCCCTCTGACGATCCCTTCGGTCACCAGGCTCACCTGTTCTATGGCCCGATCCAGCAGGGCAAGGATGGCCTAGACTCGGCCTTTTACACCGGCACCAATGCGATTCTGCGTCGGGAGGCAGTGGTCAGCGTCGGTCTGCGTAACTTCTCCAGTCTGTTGGCAGAGGATGATGATCTGCTCGATGATTTTGAATTGGTGGGGGGCATGTCCATCTCCAGTATTACGGAGGATATGAACACCGCCATGCGACTCCATGCGGCGGGTTGGCAATCGGTTTATCACAATGAAATTCTCGCCCATGGTCTGGCTCCGGATGACTTGGATGCGACCCTCAAACAGCGGTTGCGCTGGGCCCAGGGCACAATCCAGGTATTAACCCAGGAAAACCCTCTAACAAAGCAGGGATTATCACTGATCCAGCGTCTGCAATATTTCGGAACGATGTATAGCTACTTCTCCGGATTTGCTACGCTGGTTTACTTAGTTTGTCCCATTATTTACTTCTTTACTGGGATTGTTCCAGTTAAGTCTATGGGGATAGCATTTGCGCTGCATTTTGTGCCCACATATATCATTAATCGGCTGACATTTTTGTCAGTAGCTTGGGGGATTCCCGCAAGGGAGCTGTGGCGATCTGAACAATATGCGATCGCGCTTTTTCCACTCTTCATTAAGTCCGTAAGTACGGTGTTTCTAAATGCCTCTCTGAGCTTTCAGGTTACGCCAAAGTACCGAAAGAAGGGGATTTTTCTCCATCTTGTCCAAGCGCAAATACTGGTTTTGGTACTGAGCCTTGTCGGTATGGCTTGGGGATTGTATCAGTACTATCAAGGTGCTTACTCCGATCCCATGGCCTATGTAATTAATGTGATCTGGTCAGGCTATAACATCACGTTATTGTGGTCTGTTATTGGGGCATCATTTTGGCAACCCAAAGTTTCAAAAAAAGACCTGAATTTGAGCCGAGAAGGTTCATTTTAGTCCGTAAACTGAACTGAAGGAATGTATCTAACTCTGTACTCAAATACAGACATAAGTCATTCCTTCCCATGGCAACTCAAACTCAGGTTGAAGTCGTTGAACTCTTTGGCCGCATCGATGCTTCTAATAGCGACACCATCCGCCAAATTGTTAAAGAGTCCTTGGCCCACGGTGCTGGCCGCATTCTCATTGACTGCCGCCAAGTAACATCCCTCGACAGCTCTGGTATCAGCACGCTGATTGTGGCGCTCAAGCTGGCTCGCTCCGCAGGGGGAAAACTGGCGCTCTGCTCCATCAATGACCGTATCCGCATGATGCTCCAGCTCACTGGCCTCGAACAGGTGTTCGAAGTCTTCTCTAACCGAGCAGAGTTTGAACAACGTTACGCCTAACCCCCTCCTTTGATTATGTTTCCGTTCTTTTGGCTGCTGTGCTCACGTTTACTGCGATCGTCTCGGAGGACTGCTCTGGTGGTGCTCCCGGCGATCGCCCTGGCGATGGGGCCAGCTCCGACGTTATCGAGGGAGATTGAAGAGCGGAAACCCAATCAAGCCTGTCCCCAGGCTCCTGCTTCGGGCTTGTCTCTCCAAGCCGATGGCCGCCTTTCTTTAGATGGCACTTGGCAATTTCGTCCAGATTCCCAAGGGGCGATTCAGCTTAAACCAGCGCCCCAATCCTTTCGTGGGTTGATACAACAACTTCGCCCCAAAGCCTCGTTCAGTCAGGCAGCAGACGACCCATGGCAGCCGATTCAAGTCCCGGCAAACTGGTTCTTGGAGGGCCAGGATATCCATGGGGCGGCTTGGTACTGTCGCCGCTTTACCCTTCCCCTGGCGGTTGCCTCTGACTTCGATGCAGCTTCCTCGTTGCTCAAACTTCAATTTGACGGCGTTGACTATGCCGCAGATGTTTGGCTCAACGGTCAGTATCTCGGCTTCCATGAGGGTTACTTTCAGCCCTTTGGCTTTGACCTCGCCCGGTTGATTAATCCCACTGGCCCCAATGAACTATTGGTGCGGGTGAACAGTCCGCGAGAACAAGAGGGCGCAGATTGGTCCCTGCGCAAGCGCTTGATCAAGGGCGTGCTGAGTCACCACGATACCCGCCCCGGAGGAGCTTGGAGCGATCGCGGCCAGGAACAAAACACCGGAGGCATTTGGGCACCAGTTTCGCTCCTGACTGCGGATACAGTGATGGTGGACCAACTGAAGGTGACGCCGAAGCTCAATGCCGATGGCTCCGGTGAGGCGGCAGTGGTTCTAGAGGTGAGCAATGGTAGCGATCGCACCCAGGTCGTCAATCTCACTGCCCAGCTACTGCCCGAGAACTTCAGCGAAGCGGCCCAGCCCGAGCGCACTGTTCGCCATCGCATTCCCCCTGGCGGTGCCAAGATTCACCTCAAGCTGGCTCACCCCAATCCCAAACTCTGGTGGACCTGGGACCAAGGCAATCCTCACCTCTATCGTTTGGATGTGCGAGTTAATAGCTTTGATGGGCAGGCAACGGCTGACGGTTCTCCACCGCCTCCATCGCGATTACTCCATCAGACCAGCGAGGTGTTTGGCTTTCGCACCATCGAGCGCCGAGCTGAAGATATGGCTTGGTATCTCAATGGCCGCAAGATTTTTATTCGGGGCACCAACTATATCGGCAGCCAGTGGCTAAGCGAGATGACTCCGGCTCGGTTTCAGCAGGATATGGACTTGATCCGCCGCGCCAACGTTAATGCGGTGCGGGTCCATGCCCATGTCACGGGTCGGGAGTTTTACCACCAGGGCGATCGCCAAGGCATCCTCATTTGGCAAGACTTCCCGCTCCAGTGGGGCTACGAAGACACGCCGGAGTTTTTAGCTGAGGCGAAGCGCCAAGCTGAGAACATGCAGGACCTGTTGCATAACCATGCTTCGGTCATGGCCTGGAGCCTGCACAATGAGCCGCCCTGGGATGCGGACTGGATGAAGTACAAGTACGAGAGCTATGACCCCAAGCAGAATGAGCAGCTGGATCAAGACTTGTATAACCATCTGTTTGGGCGAGACCCTAGCCGATGGTTGCATCTCGCAAGCCTGACCAGCGAGCATCCCTGGTGGGGCTGGTATTCCCTGGAGCCGGAGGCCTATGACAAGGTGACGATGGAGCCGCTGATTACGGAATTTGGTGCCCAAGCCTTGCCGGGATTGCCTACCTTGCGCTCCATGTTTACCCCAGAGCAGCTCTGGCCTGATAGCGATGCGGATTGGGCGGCCTGGGATTTTCATAACTTCCAGCAGAAAGAGACTTTTGAGATTGCTAAGGTCAGCCAGGGCAGCAATATCGAGGAATTCATTTCGAATAGTCAAACCTATCAAGCAGAACTGACTCAGCGAGCTGCGGAGGCCTATCGTCGCCAGCGTTTTCAGCCCGTTTCGGCCATCTTCCAGTTCATGTTTGTGGAGAACTGGCCTTCGATTAATTGGGCGGTGGTAGACCATGGGCGTAACCTTAAGCCGGGCTATGAAGCGCTGCGATTGGCTTACCAGCCGGTGCTAATTAGCGCGATCTCTTCCGAAATAGAAGGACAATCCGTCGGGCAAACTACCTGGACTGCAGGGAATGAGGTGGTACTAGACCTCTGGGGCATTAATGACTTGCACCAGGATTTCCCGGACTCCCAGCTTCGGTTGACTGTGCGACAGCAGGGGAGATCGCTCCACGCCTTTGGCCAGGAGTTTGACCTAGCTGCCAATGCAGGTGGTGTAGTAGGGCAGTTTCGCGATCGCTTGGATGCCCCTGGGGACTACGTATTAGCCATGGAGCTGCGAGATGCCCAGGGCAAACTGCTAAGCCAGAATCAGTTCGCATTTGAAGTAGTGCCATAGGGCACCTTTGCCAGTGTTTAGGCTCCAAATATTAGCCGCTCACCATTAATCCCATGTCCCCCTTTCCAAGGGGGACCGCGCCCAAACTGGTTTGGGCGCGAGGGGGTCTGCCTTGTCTCCGCTCTTGCCTAGTTTTATTGCTATGACTTCTCCCATTGTTCGTTGGTTGCGAACTCGATTTCGCTTCCGCTCTGGTTTTCTAGCGGTGCTGCTAGCCGTCGCTATTCTGCTGCCGGGGCTGCAAGTGCTGGCCGAAGAGGTGGGCGCTAAGGCTGGGGATAAAACAGCGACGATTGTTGTCAATCAGGTGGGCTATTTGCCGGACTGGCCGAAGCGGGCAATGCTGGTGAATGGCGATGCAAAAGCGGGACAATCTGTGGAGCTGATTTCCCTAGACGAAGCCCAGACAGTGGCAACCTTGACGCCGCCCAGCCCTCGCTATGATGCTGAGAGCAAGTCGTTCTTGCAGCCCCTGGACTTCAGCGATGTGACTGAGCCGGGGCATTATGAGTTCCGGTACGGGGAGCTGCGCTCTGCACCGTTCCAGGTGGGGGATGAACTTTATGAAAAGCCTCTAGTGACCTTGCTGCGATCGTTCTATTTGCAGCGCTGCGGCGTGGCCGTGGATGATCCCATTACCGGCCTCTACCATCCGCCCTGCCACATCCACGATGGCCTGCTGGCCCACAAGAATAAACTCAGCGATGGGACTGCTGATAGCCGAGGCAAGACGCTAGAAAAAGGCAGCGCTATCAATGGAGCGGGAGGCTGGCATGATGCCGGGGATTATGGGAAATATGTTGCGACAACAACAGTAGCCATTGGCCGCTTGCTGAGCCTCTACGAGCAACAGCCCCAGCGCTTCACCGATGGGCAACTCTCCATTCC
>CALECT010000088.1 GCA_937949725.1 uncultured Pseudanabaenaceae cyanobacterium | reverse complement strand
GCGGCGATGTTTTTGGGGTGGTTGTAAACCTGGGCGTACATGAGCGATCGCACAATCAGGTAATGCTCAATGGCTCCTTGACCTTTGGCGGCGACCACGACTTCCCGTCGCCAGGGGTCGTAGCGCAGGGCGGTGAGGATGCGGTCGAGGTTGAGATTGCCGTAGGAGGTCCCGGTGAAGTAGGTGTCCCGCATTAGGTAGTCGAGGCGATCGCAATCCAACTGGCTGGAAATGAGCTGACTCACCAGAGGCAGAGAATGCTGCTTGCGATAAGTCGCAATGATCATTTCCGGCAGATCGGCATCGACTTGGCGCAGCAAGCGATTGATGGGCCCCGACTCCAGCAGAATGCGAGCAGTCCAGTCCTCATGGTGACCGCCAAAGATGTCTTCGCAGGTGTGGCTGAAGGGGCCATGGCCAATGTCATGGAGCATGGCGGCACAGAGCACCGTGGTTCGGTGAGGCAGCAGCTCCTCGTAGGACTGGGCTAAGGCATCGAACGCTCGACGAGCCACCTGCATGACGCCGATGGAGTGGGTAAATCGGGAGGCTTCGGCCCCGTGGAAGGTGAAGCTGGCCGGACCTAACTGGCGAATGCGCCGCAGTCGCTGAAACTCCGGGGTGTCGATGAGCTGAATCAGCAGGGCTTCGCTGGAATCATTTCGCCGCAGCGTGATGCCCCCATGGAGGGGGTCATGGTACGTGCGCGTGCCCTGCAGCTCCGGAGCGGGCTTAGGAGGCGAAGGCAGGCTCAGCGATGGGGGCTGGAGCTGGGGCGGCGGTGTCTGTGACGGAATAGGTGCTGGCTTGCTCTTCGGCTCTGTGCTCCGCCCATTGTTTTTCGAGGACGACGAGTCGTTCGATCGCGGCGGTGTATTGGGGGTCGGCATCGGTGGCGAGCTGGTCACGGCGGAGTCCCTCAGCTTCGATGGTTAGGTTCGGCTGAATGCCGAGCTTGTTGATGTCGTGATGATCTGGGGTTTCGTATTTGGCGACGGTCACGGCCATGCCAGAACCATCGGAGAGTTCAAACAGCGATTGAATTAAGCCCTTGCCAAAAGTTTTCGTCCCTACTAATTCTGCCCGTCCACTGTCCTGAAGTGCCCCCGCCAGAATTTCACTGGCGCTTGCGGTGCCTGCATTGACTAGCACCACTAGGGGCTTGTCACTTAATGCTGTGTTGGTGGCTTGGAAGCTATCGAGAATGCCCTGGCGGTTCGCGGTGTAAACGATCGCCCCGTCATTAATCCACATGCGAGCAATGGCAATGCCCGCTTGGAGTAAGCCGCCTGGGTTATTGCGCAGGTCCACAACATAGGCGTCAGCTTCCTGCTTTTGTAAATTCTTCAGGGCCAGTTCAAAGTCCACTGTGGCGTTGGCATTGAACTGGTTGAGGCGGATATAGCCCACTTTGCCCGCAGTCGTCTTTTTCAATTCTGAGGAAACGGGGTTGAGGCTAATGCGCTCCCGCACCAGCTTGATTTCCTGGGGCGGATTTTCTTCGTGCTGGATTTGTAAGCGCACGCTGGAGCCCGTCTCGCCTCGCATCCGGTTTGCGGCATCGTCGAGGGTCAGGGTGGTGGTTAGGGCGTTGTCGATTTGGAGAATGCGATCGCGGGGAACAATGCCCGCTGCCTCGGCTGGAGAGCCCTGTACCGGCGCAATGACGACAATCTCACCGCTGTCTGCATCCTGGGCGACTTGCAAACCGACTCCCGTAAGCTCACCCGAGGTGGTGACCTTGAGATTGCGGTACTGCTCGGGCCGCATCAGCCTCGTAAAGGGGTCTCCCAGCAGGGCCAAAGACTTCTGAATCGCCCCATAGGTCTCGTCGCGGCTCTCCAAGGGATTGCTGCGCAGGGTCTTCTGCCGAACGTTCCACCAATTGTTGTCGTTGAAGCTCTCATCTAGATAGGAGCGACTGACAATGCGCCAGGCTTCGTTGTAAAGCTGCTGCTCGGGAGTCAAAGCTAGAGCTGATGGTGGGTTGATCCCCCAAGCTCCGAGGAAAAAGCCCGCCTGGAGCAGCAGAACGAGAAGTGATCTGAACGCGAATTGTTTCATGTAACAAATTGTAGCGGTTGCCTTTGAGCTGTGGAAAGTGAAAATAACCGTTGCCGCCAAGCAACGCGGTCAGGACAGTCCAGCCCATTGTGAAGATCTTGGGATCAATTATGAGAGCCCAACCAGGCGGATCAAAACCCGATTGCGTAAAGTTTACAGCCCCTTTCAGAAAGCAGACGTGTTACATTTCGTAGAGATGACTATGCACTTTTAGGAACCGCGGTTTCATGGCGAAGGTTTATGACTGGTTCGATGAGCGCTTGGAGATCCAGGCGATCGCCGATGACATCAGCACCAAGTATGTCCCTCCTCATGTAAATATTTTTTATTGCTTGGGTGGCATTACGTTGTGCTGCTTCTTGATGCAGTTTGCAACTGGGTTTGCAATGACGTTCTATTACAAGCCCAGCGTCACTGAAGCTTTCAGCTCCATTGAGTACATCATGAATGAGGTTAGCTTCGGCTGGCTGATTCGTTCCATCCACCGCTGGTCTGCCAGCATGATGGTTCTGATGATGATTCTCCACGTTTTCCGCGTTTACTTGACCGGTGGCTTCAAGCGCCCCCGCGAGTTGACCTGGATCACTGGCGTGACCATGGCTTGCATCACGGTTAGCTTCGGCGTAACTGGCTATTCTCTGCCTTGGGATCAGTTGGGTTACTGGGCTGTAAAGATCGTTTCTGGTGTGCCTGAAGCGATTCCCATTGTTGGTTCTTTGATGGTTGAGCTGTTGCGAGGTGGCCAAAGTGTTGGTCAATCCACGCTGACTCGCTTCTACAGCCTTCACACCTTCGTGTTGCCTTGGCTGCTAGCAGTGTTCATGCTGGCTCACTTCCTGATGATTCGTAAGCAAGGTATTTCTGGTCCTTTGTAAGGATTTGGGAACACTGTCGCTGGGACGCTGGCATTTCCTGGGAAAATGGAAGAGTCATCGACCCAGCCTGTTGCTGACGATTGCATCCTCTGCACCAATCGTTTGACAAGTAAGATTTTCGAGGGAGATCCCCGCAACAATGCACATTCTGAAAAAGCCGGATCTTACTGATCCCATTCTTCGCGAGAAGTTGGCCAAGGGCATGGGTCACAACTACTATGGTGAGCCTGCTTGGCCTAACGACCTGCTTTACATGTTCCCCGTGGTTATTGCGGGTACATATGCCTGCGTGATTGGCTTGGCGATACTAGATCCCGCCATGATTGGTGAGCCTGCGAATCCCTTCGCGACTCCTCTGGAAATTCTGCCTGAGTGGTATCTGTACCCTGTATTCCAGATTCTGCGTGTGGTTCCTAACAAGTTGTTGGGTATTGCTTTGCAGACCATGGTTCCTTTGGGCTTGATGGCGATTCCTTTCATTGAAAGCGTCAACAAGTTTCAGAACCCCTTCCGTCGTCCCATTGCAACTGCAATGTTCCTGTTTGGGACTGCTTTTGCTTTGTACTTGGGAATTGGTGCAACCATGCCCATCGACAAGTCTTTGACTTTAGGCCTGTTTTAGAGACTGCTCTCATACTTCATTTTTGAGTTCCGTTTCGGTCTCTTAAATACCAAAAGAGGCGTCAGTGAAATTTCTCACTGACGCCTCTTTTGGTATTTAAAGGTTGAGCAGCTACAAAGCCTCGTCGAATAAAGGGCGCTGATGATTCATTCTCTTTTTCGGGATTTGGGTAACCTAAATTCAGTCTGTTTCAGCTGTGCCTCTTACTGCTGTGTTGTGATTTCTTCTGGTCTCTCCACGGCGATTTCTCCCGGTTTTACAGCCGGCTCATAAGTAAATCTGGAGGAGGTTTCCTGTGGTGACCCAGCCATCAACAACTCGGTATACATTTGTCGGCCTAGAGGTGTTCTCATCTGAGGGCGGTATTCAGTCTTATGTGAGAGAGATGCTATCGGCCTATTTGGCTGTGGATGAGCATTGGCAAGCAGATGTTTTTCTATTGCGAGATTCTGCTGATTGCCAGCATGTCTTTCAAGATGAGTCTCGGTGTAGGTTCCATTATTTTAAGAGTCCTAATGCTCAATGGAGTCGGCTGAAGTTGGCCGCTGAGCTAGCGCTTCACTGTTGGCGCGATCGCCCTCAACGGGTGATTAGTTCTCACCTGTTTCTGGCTCCTTTGTTGAAACTGATCTGTCAACCTTTGGGAATCCCTTATACGGTGATTGCCCATGGGAAAGAGGTGTGGCAGACCTTAGAACCCAAGCGACGTCAGGCGCTCCAGCAGGCAAATTCAATTTGGACGGTGAGTCGCTACAGCAAAGCAAAGCTATGTGAGTCCAATGACGTTTCCATTGATAAGGTGCATCTGTTGCCTTGTGTTGTAGATGGGGAGCGCTTTAGTCCTGGTCCTCGCAATCCTCAACTTGTTAATCAGTATGGTTTGGAAGGTGCCAAAGTCTTGATGACAGTGGCGCGATTATGGTCCGGTGATATTTACAAGGGAGTAGATGTGACGATCCGGGCGCTTCCAAGGATTTTGGAGCAGCATCCCGATGTGAAATATCTCGTTGTTGGGCGGGGGGATGATCAGCCTCGATTGGCCCAGTTAGCTGAGCAGTTAGGGGTGTCTGAGCAGGTTGTTTTTGCTGGCTTTGTCGCTGATGAAGCTTTGGTCGATCACTATCGTTTGGCGGATGCCTATGTGATGCCGTCCCAGGAGGGGTTTGGCATTGTCTATTTGGAGGCGATGGCTTGCGAGAAGCCGGTGTTGGCAGGGGATGCAGATGGGTCTGCTGATCCGTTGCAGGATGGTCGGTTGGGGTGGCCGGTGCCCCATCGAGATTCTGAGGCGGTGGCAGTGGCGATTTTGGAGATGTTGGCGGGGGATGATCAGCGTTGCGATGGTGAATGGTTACGAGAGGAGGCGTTGGCTTTGTTTGGTAAGGCGGCGCTGAGGCGGCATTTGGCGGGGTTGTTGACGGAGGAGCCAACGCCTGAGGCTGAGTTGCGATTGGCGCGGTCTTAGGTGATGGGCTTGGCTGGTGCAGGAAAAGGCAAATCAAGCAGCCTTGGGGGCTAGCCCCCAAAAAACACCGAGGGGGACGGGGCACCTTCCCTTAAGGATTACCCCCGGTGCAAAGGACTGGGTTGCTGCAGTATGTCTCGGTTGTTGGCACAGTCAATCGCCTGGTGGATACATGGGACTGCCATGTCCGGGGCGTTCTGTCTTAGCCTAGTCGTCCATCGTCTACTTCAAGGATTGTCTTGGGGGGTGATTACGGTGGTAACGCGCTGGGTGCCGTTGCCGCCGCCTTTGATGGTGACGGCTTCGCTGTTGAGGTTTCCGTTGGCTTCGGTGCCGTTGACTGAGAGGGGCGGTTCAAGTTGGACGTAGGTGACGTTGCCGTTGGCTTGGACGTCTTGGGTTGTGGTGTTCCAGGTGAGACGATCGCTCTTGAGCTGAGCCTGCTGACTCGATGAAATGCCGTTGACGTTGCCGGTGAAGGTGACGACTTCTCCGGCTAGATCGGCTTGGGCACGATCGCCGCTAATAAACATTTGCTCATCCCGTTGCAGCACTTGAACGGGAGCTTCGCTGGTGAGTTGGTCCTGTTTGAGGTTCCAGCGAAGAGCTTCGCTGGTGATGGTGATGGGCGGCAGGGTAGAGATTAGGCGAGCTGCTCCGCTGAGTAGGACATCTTCGACAGCTAGGTTGAGTATGGCTTGGTTGCTGTTGGCTTGGTTGGCGACGAGTTTTGGGTTGGTTTCGTCGGCTTGTTGGACTTGGATGGGGCGATCGCTGATGGCAAGCTGTTCGTCAATTTTCCAGAGAATATGTTCGCCTTCTAGGCGTAGACGCTGGTTTGCGAGGGTTGCGACGATGGTGGGCTCGCCAAGGAGATCAAGGTGGTTGGCTTTGCCCAGCCATTGACCTTCGTGGGCATTGATAGTGAAGTCTTCTTTTTTCCCGACGATATTGCGTTTGAGGATGAGGCGGTCTTCGTTAGGTCGCCATTCCGCTTCTTCCGCTGTGACGATGGCACCGTCCCGGAGATCTGTGGCGACGACTTCGTCTCTGAGGAAAACGGTTTCGCCGTCCTGATTGACCGTTCCGGTCTTAGCACTGACTTTGTAGATGGGAACCTCGCCTCGATAGAGATTGCCGATGGGGAGCTCTACATCGGCTTGCTGACCGCTTTCGCTGTAGACCGCTTGCTTGGCATCGAGTTTCCAGAGCAGACCGCCCGTGGGGTTGGCCTGTTCCAGGGTGACGTTGTCGAAGATGAGGGCGTCGGAGGTTTGGGCCGGGAGTTGCTCGGGGGGCTTGCCGATGCGAGACAAGGTTGAACAGCCAGTGAGGAGGAGGCTGCTAATGAGGCCGACCATTAACGGTTGTAAGTTTTTTCTCGCTTTCCTATACCGCTCAGTTCCCCGTCCCTCCACCATAGAAAATCCTGAAGAATGCCCTTGCGTTGCGGGGCGATCGCGCTAGACCAGTGTAGTTCAATGGTTAAGTCACTGGCAGGGAGTCTAGCCAAGCATGGTAGTGGGTTCGCTCAGCAGTCAGAACTATTTGCCACCACAAAAAACAACCCCTTGGATTGCGCTAAGGGGTTGGTGACTTTTTTGAGGCAATTAAAAATTTAGTGCTTATATCGCTTGCCTAGAGCTAATGGGGCTCAGGCTGCTCGACTGTTTCGTTGCTCACGTTCTTACTGCCGTTGTCTGTAGAGCGGTAGTTATAGCGGGGGGTCTTTTGGATATCCCCTTTGATTTGCTCCAGGTCGATGTAGCGATCGGCCACGTTGATTAAGCTGTCGCTGGTCATGGAGCGGAGGCTCACCACTTCAACCCTGGCACCGCGATAGCTCACGGCATCCACGGCATAGGCCAAATCTCCGTCACCGCTCACTAGGACGGCAGTATCGTAGGAACCAACTAAGGCCATCATATCCACAGCAATTTCGACGTCCAAGTTGGCCTTCTTGGAACCATCGGGGAGTTGGATTAGGTCTTTGGAAATCACTCGATAGCCGTTACGGCGCATCCAAAGTAGAAAGCCCTGCTGCTTTTCATTGGTGCGATCTACACCGGTATAGAAGAAAGAGCGTAGGAGCCGGGAGCCGCCGGTGAGGCGAGAGAGGAGCTTTGTGTAATCAATCTCCATGCTGAGCTGGAGCGCCGCGTAGAACAGGTTAGAGCCGTCGATAAAGATGGCGACTCGGCCCCGGTTCTCCAAGACTTGTTCCGGCGTAAAGATCGGGTCTCGATCTAGGGATTGCAGCATGGCCAATGAATCCTACGTTTTTAAAGATCGGTCAAAAAAAGCGGTCAAAAAAAAGCGGTCAAAAAACGGACGGTTTTATAAAAAGAGAGATTCCCCAACGGAATCCCAGGGAGTCTAGCTGGGCTCAGACTCGATCTTGGCGAAAATAGGCGATGGTTTTTGCATCGCTTGACCAGCGGGTAACATTCCCCACTGACTATGCTCTCCATAGGAGAGAGTTTTGCCCAGTTGGTCTTTGTTGTTGAAGTCAACTTCAAAGCCAAGTTGCTGGTAAATGGCATTGGCCAAATCCGGCACCACTGGTGAGAGCAGATAGCCCGCTTGCCTGACAGACTCCAAGACGGCGTAGAGGATGGACTCTACGGCGGCTTGGTCGCCTTCTTTATAGCGAGTCCAAGGGGCTTCCTGGTCTAAAAACTTGTTGCAGGCTTGGGCGAGGCCCAGGGCTCCCGCACAGGCGTCGCGGAAGGCGAGGGCTTCGTAGGCGGTGCTGACGCGATCGCCCAATCCCTCCCCCAATTGCTTCAAAGTATGGTCCGCTGCAAAGCTGTCGCCGCTGAGCTGAGGCACCGTGAGGTTGCAGTAGCGTTTGGCCATGCCTAAGGTGCGGTTGAGCAGGTTACCCAGGTCGTTGGCGAGGTCTGCATTGAGGGTGTCGATGAAGCGGCTTTCGTTGAAGTCGCCATCGCGGCCAAACTCAATTTCCTTGAGGAAGTAGTAGCGCACGGCATCGGAGCCGTAGGTGCCTAGGAGGGCGACGGGGTCGAGGACATTGCCCAAGCTCTTGCCCATCTTTTGGCCGTTCTTGGTGAGGAAGCCATGGCCGAAGACGCGATCGCTCACGGGCAACCCCGCCGACATCAGCATGGCAGGCCAATACACCGCATGGAATCGCAGAATATCTTTGCCAATGAGATGCAGGCTGAAGGGGAACCATTTCGCCATGGCGTTGTCCAGAGTGGGCTCATCCTCTGGATCCAGCAATGCCGTGACATAACCCAACAAGGCATCGAACCAGACATACAGGGTGTGCTTGTCGTCGCCAGGAACCGGGAACCCCCAGTCCAGGTTTACGCGGGAGATGGAGAAGTCCTTGAGGCCCTGGCTGACGAAGCTTAGGACTTCATTGCGGCGGCTGGGGGGCTGTATGAAGTTTGGGTTGGCTTCGTAGAGGGCTTCTAGCTTTTCTTGGTAATTGGAGAGGCGGAAAAAGTAATTTTCCTCATCGCGCCATTCTGCTTCCTGGTTGGGATGGAGGGGACAGAATTTCTCTTCAACGAGATCGCGCTTCTCCTTGAATTCTTCGCAACCGACGCAGTAGAAGCCTTGCTGCTGACTGAGATAGATGTCGCCCTGGGCTTCTACTCGCTGGTAGAACTCGTTGACGATGGCTTGGTGACGGGGGGCTGTGGTGCGGCTGAAGCGATCGTTTTGGATGTTGAGTTGCTTCCACAGGTCCTTGAAGCTGCCGACAACTTGGTCGCAGTGGTCTTGGGGCGATCTCCCATGTTTCTCGGCAGTGCGCTGGATTTTTTGGCCATGCTCGTCAGTGCCCGTGATCATCAGCGTGGGCCGACCTTGCATGCGCTGGTAGCGGCAGAGGGTATCCAGTGCCATGGTGGTGTAGGCGCTGCCCACATGGGGAACGTCATTGACGTAATAAAGCGGGGTGGTCGCGGCGAAGCAAGCGTTTTTTTTATCAGCGTTTGTCATTACAAGGCTCAACAGCAAGCCCAAATCGGGCTCTTAGTTATCTCAAACGGTTTTATTAGACAGTCGTAGTTTCGACTTGATGCTACTTCATTATCCATAGAGGACTTGGCTCGCAAACCTAGCAATCCTAGTTACCCGGCTCACTAAAAATTCAGTGAATCGACGCAAACTCGAATGCCGAATAGATACAGCGTAGATAACTCTATGCCATGCCTATTTTTGAGGAGTTAGTTAACCTAGTCAGCCAACTAGAGCTTTTCTTGCCCAGTAAAGGGCTAGAAGCAATGGATGGGCTCAACCTATGGTTAGCATGCATCCTCATAATCCTAGTACTCCACTCCAGCCCAAGCTCCGGGTTTGATAAAGCTTAAGAAAGGCTCTCTTGAGATAATTCCAGCTAATCATTGTGATTTAGCCCATTAATGACTTATGGTTGCGTGCTGACTGTGGAGGTTTGACTTTGATTGGGAAGAGATGATTAGGGAACCCCAAGACGCCTTAGAATCTCTTTAAGTTGGGGCCGTGAATGCCCCTGGACTGTTGATGTTTTGGAATCGAGGATTGTCGTGCCGCTAAACTCCTCCCTGGCTGATGTGGATATGTCTGAACTCACCCATGTCTATCCCATTCTTTGGCGCGAAGATCACATTCTGCTGATTGACCAAACCCGCTTACCGCGCGAGTACGGCCTGGTTGAGATTAAGCGATCTGAGGACTTGGCCGAGGCGATTCGCTCGATGATTGTGCGAGGGGCTCCGGCGATTGGTATTGCAGCGGCCTATGGCATGTATATGGGAGCCAAGGAAATTGGCAATGTGGACCGCGTTACGTTTTTGGCAAAGCTAGAAGAAGTGGCAGAAATGCTACGGGGCACTCGTCCTACAGCAGTGAATCTGTTTTGGGCGATCGACCGCATGATGGGGGT
>CALECT010000087.1 GCA_937949725.1 uncultured Pseudanabaenaceae cyanobacterium | reverse complement strand
CCTGACCAGCTCTACTTTATGGGTGAAGGCTTGAGAGATGCGGATCAGCGGGTGCGCCACAGCGCTGCAAAAGCCTTGGCAGCCTACGGTCGCCCAGGCCTAGATGTTGCCGAAGCCTATCTCTATGACCCTCAAACCGATGCGGCCAATGCGGCGATTAAGGCCATTGGTCTGGTGCGGACGCGGTATGCCAGTAATCTGCTGTTTAATGCGCTGGCTTCGGATTATAAGCAGTTCGCGCAAACCCGCAGGTGGCAGCAGCAGATTCCCGCTGAGGACCCGAACTGGGAGTCGCTGGGGGTGGCGATCGCGGACTACCACGATCGCCTGATCCAAAAAGTCCTCTATGTTCTCTCGGCCCTGGGCCATTCCCGCACGGTCAACTCGGTGAATCAGTTATTGAACAGTAACGATCAGGCGGCTTTGGAGAATGCGATCGAGGTGTTAGCATCCCTCAACCACCGCCGGTTTGTCATGCCCCTGATGCCATTGCTGGAGGCCAGGGTGAGTGGGGGAGAAAGTCCTCTGCCTGACAGCTCAGATCGCAATGGGGGGAGCAGCTTGCCGAGTAATCCTGCCGCTAGTCCCGCGACCAGTCCTGCTACTAGCCCTCAATGGCTGCGCAACAAGGGCTATCGCATCTTGCTCGAAGCCTTAGAATCAAAGGACCGCTGGATCAAAACGGGAGCTTTGATGGCGTTGACGGGAATTCCCTCAGCCCTGGTTGATGACCCCGATCCCTTGGTAAAACAAGTCGCCAGCCAGATTTTTGGTGAGTTCACGGCTGCTGCTGTTCCGGGCAATGGAATTATGAATCGATTGTTATTGCTGAAGCGTGTGGCGCTGTTTAAGAATCTTTCGATGGATGAGCTGCTGCTGATCGATCAAGGGCTGGCCCAAACCCAGGTTTCGGAGGGGGAACAGATCTTTGCTGAGGGGGATTGGGGCGTTCACCTCTATATCATTGCCAGTGGGCAGGTGCAGTTGGTGAAGGCGGTGGATGGGGCTACGCGGGAGTTGAAGCAGTTGAAGGAAGGTCAGTATTTTGGCGAGGTGGCGTTGTTTGATGATGCGCCGCGTTGGGATGGGGCGATCGCCTTGAGCGATTGCACGTTGCTGAAGTTGGAGAAGGGGCGTTTTTTGAGTTTGGTGACCCAGCGGCCCCATATCATTTTGGAGATGTGTCGCTTTTTGAGTCAGCGGTTGCGGGAGACGGATAAGTATCGGGTTCGGGATGGGGGGGAGGCAAGAGTCCTCTCCCCCGGCCCCTCTCCGGGCGGAGCGGGGTGACGTTTAGTTAAATATCTGGCAGGGTTTTGGAGATATTTGGCGTTTGCGATCTGACAGGTGGTTAGCGCTACTGGGTCGGCTCCCCTGCTCCTTTAGGAGTAGGGGTTAAGGATGTAGGGCAGGAGAGGTAAGAGTCCTCTCCCCCGGCCCCTCTCCTGAAGGAGCGGGGTGACGTTTAGTTAAATATCTGGCAGGGTTTTGGAGATGTTTAGTGTTTGCGATCTGACAGGTGGTTAGCGCGACATGGCTCGGTTCCCCTGCTCCTTTAGGAGTAGGGGCTAGGGGAAGAGGCCTATGCTTCGCTTCCCACAGTCACCCTCCATAAACCAGCCTCAGCCCAGCGCTGTACGAAGATTTTTTGCAGCGGCAGTTATGTAACTTCAAACACTCGGACTGTTCGGTTCAGACTGATGGGTCTACGCAATAATGGAGCGGTATCTGAGCTGGGCTTGGGGATATGGCGTTTGAGCTGGGTGCTGTTGTTGGGGCTGCTGCTTTGGAGTGGGTGGCGCAGCAGTTGCTGATCAAGGGGAAGGCGAAGCTGGGGCCAGAGACGGATTTAGCTAAGGCAATTGGTGAGGCGTTGGATCAGGCAGATAAGGCGGAGCCTGAGTTGTTTGCAAGTTGCCATCGGGATGGGATGCAGGGGCTGGATGGCTTTTTGAAGGGCTTTTTGGAAAATTCGGTGGTGTTGCAGGAGCTGCAAAAGCCGGTGACGGGGAAGGGTGCGCCGGATGCTGAGGTGTTGGAGGCAGTGTTTCGGCAGGAGCTTGAAGCACTGGAAGGGCCTCAGCGGGTGACGAAGGAGAATTTGCTGCCGGGACTGCGGTTTAATGAGGCGGGTGCGCTGAGGCTGGAGCGGTTGACGCCTTGGATGAAGGCATTTGCGGAGAACTATTTTCAGCGAATGCCAGATGGGGTTAGGTTTTGGGTGGCGCGGGCGGATTATTGTGAGCAGTTGCGTAATGCTTTTGATGATGTGAAGTTTGGTGGAATTGCGGTAGAGGGGCAGGGGATTGATCGAGCAGAGAAGTTGGCAGATATTTTTGTGATGCCGGATATGCGAGTATCCAAGAAGGAAATTGGACATTCCCTCCAAACTTTTGAAGAGTACATATATCACCTCCCCAAGGGAGGGAAACTCCCCAGTTTATTGCAGTCCTTGCAGACACAAGAATTATCACGCATCCAGATCATCACAATAGAAAGGGCGTTGGAGAAAAGACTTGGTATTACACGTCAAGACAAAATATTAGTTGAACAAAAACAAGCTGCTAAGCGATATCAAGAGCAAGATATAGGCAGAGTCATCTCTGCTAAGGAGGTATTTTTACAGAGTCACCGAGCAGTTTTGTTAGGGGCTCCAGGTTCTGGCAAAACTACGCTGATGAGCTATTGGGCAGTGACGACTTGCACTACTGAGGATGGAGTAATCAATCCAGATTTACCTGATGATTGTTTGCCTATTCTGATTCGCATTCGCGATTTGGCTAAACACCCAGAGATGGGAGTATTAGAATTTGCCATAGATTTTGCTCAACGGGAGCTATCGGCAAAAGAGCTACCAAAGGGCTTTTTTGAATATTGGCTAGACAATGGCCAAGCGCTAATTTTGCTGGATGGCTTAGATGAAGTTGCTGATGAGGCCCAGCGTCGTAAAACGGTTGAGAGAATCAGCAATTTCCTGGGACAGTACAAAGAAAACCCAGCCATTATTACTTCTCGACCTTCCGGCTATAAGCGAGACTTCTTTCGCACGGATGAGTACCCGCACTATGAACTACAGCCCTTTGATGACAGCAAGATTGATGAGTTTATTGACCATTGGTATGACAGTCGCTTTGAGCTGGTGAGCGAGCGGCAACGGCGAAAAGATGGCTTACGCAAAGCACTGAAGGCGCAATCTCGCATTAAACGGCTAGCTCGCAATCCTTTGCTGTTAACCATTATTGCGCTGATCCACCGCTATCAGGCACAGTTACCCCATGAGCGCTATAAGCTCTATGACAAGGCAGTAGAGACGCTGCTGACCTCTTGGGATGCCAATAAGGAGCTGAGCAACCATGAAACATTGGAGTATTTACAGCTGGATGATCTGCGGCGACTGATGGAACGGCTCGCCTATTGGATTCATAGCCAGGGCGGTACGGGGGATGAGGAAGGGGGAACGCTGATTGACCGGGAGGAATTGATTGTTCAATTGAGCAAGTACATCAAAGAAATGAAGGGGGTGGAACGCTACCAGGCGAAGGAAGAAGCCAAGCGTTTTCTGGAGCTGGTAGTTCGAGACCGAGCAGGGTTACTAGCTCAGCAGGGGCAGGATCGCTATGCCTTTGTGCATAAGACTTTTCAGGAATACCTTACGGCGATGGAGATTCGCGACCAACAGGAAGAAGGCTTTGAGGTGGTGTTGGAGCATGTGGAAGAGCACCTACATGACCCCCATTGGGAGGAGGTATTGCTGTTGCTGATTGCACAGCAGAAGCGAAGCAATCCCTCGAAGGTTTTGGAAACAATTTTGAGCCACGATACGCCATATGAGCAGTGGCTGCATCGGAATTTATTTTTTGCGGGGATGTGTTTGGCTGAGAATGTGCCAATAACAAAGAGTGGATTAGCCCAGGGCATTATTCAGCAGCTTGTGGAATTTGAAGTTCGAGATCACGCTCAAATTAGCTTGAAATTAAAGCAAAAAGCCTTTCAAGTGCTTAGCGGCCTGTGCGAGACGCAGGTTGCTACAGAAGCTATTAACCAGCTCTCAATCTCGCCTAACATCGATGAATGGCGGTTTCTCTGCTATCAAAGAGAACTACAACCAGAGCAAGCAGCTATTAAGCTACTCGCTTTGCTCAATGACAATAATCCTGAGGTCCGCGATCGCGCGGCGGAACATCTAGGGCTGCTAGGGAATACATCGAAAGTAGTGATAGATGGCTTACTCGCACTCCTGAGAGATGAGGATTCTTACGTTCGTTGCCGCGCTGCTGAGTCTTTAGGGCGGTTAGGGAATAGTTCGCAGGCAGTTATTAATGGTTTACTTTTGCTTCTTCAGGGTGATGATACTGACATGTACTATCACGCTGCAAAATCGCTAGTCCAGTTGGGAAATGCTTCACAGGTAGTAGTGAGCGAGCTAATTGAGCTTCTCAATAGCAACATATGGGCGAGTTCTCATTCTGCAGAAGCCCTCGTTCAGCTCGGCTACACATCAAATCCTATTACGGATATATTGCTGGCGCTCCTGGAGGCAGATGATCTCTATGTGCGCGGTCGCGCTAGTGAATCTCTTATTCAGGTAGGTTGCCAACCGAATGAAAATGAAGCAGTTATAAACGGGTTAATTGAACTTCTCAAAAATGATAGTTCTGAGTTGCGTGAGTGCGCTAGCGAATCCATAATACGGCTTGGTAGAATTTACAAGAAAATTCCAGAAAGGCTACTATCTTTTTTCATAGAGAAAAATTTTGAGGTTCGTTTCCAATCTGCCAGAGTCCTAGGACAAATTGGCAAGACATCACAACCAGTCATAAGTGGTTTGTTAACACTCATCGGAGATGAAAGTCCAAAGGTGCGTGCTTGTGCCGCTGAATCCTTGGGACAGATTAGCAACACGTCGCCAGCAGTCATTGATGGATTATTAACACTCTTAGAAGATGAAAGTGGCTGGGTGAGATCTCATGCCGCTGAATCTCTAGTTCAGTTAGGCTATACTTCAAGTGATGTAGTTGATACTTTACTTACTCTCCTTGAAAAGGATAATCCCTATACTCGCGCTAATGCAGTCAAATCACTGGGACAGCTCGGCAACGTATCTCAGTCAGTTATCGATGCCCTATTAGCGATTCTTCAAGACAGTAATCCTTATGTGCGTGATCGCGCCGCCGAATCCCTCGGTCGGCTTGGCAATGCATCTCAGCCAGTGCTAGATGCCTTAGTAAAACTATTCCAGGATGAGAATCCTTTCGTGCGTTCTCGCTCTGCTGAATCCTTAGTTCAATTAGGCAACAACTCAGATGCGTTAATCCATGGCTTACTTACACTGCTGAAAGATAACAATCCCTATGTGCGCGACCGCGCTACCCAATGTCTTGCTCAAGTAGAAGACGCTGCAGAACCAATGCTAGAAGGCTTGCTCGATTTACTGCAAGAAAACGATTCTTATGTGTGCGATCACGCCGCCACTTCCCTCACCCAACTCGGCCAAAAGTCTTCCAAAGTCCTCCCCGTCCTCGTCCAATGGATTGAACAAAACGAAAACCAACCCTACGTCGGCAACGGCATCGACATCCTCAGCGAACTCGTCACCTAATAAGTCCAATACTCCAGCCATTCAGCCTCCGACCTCTCAAATCCCCACCCCCGCCTCAACATCACCCTCGTCAAACTCCACCCCACAAACTCCTCAAATAATAACTGCCCACCCCCAGCCGTCACCAAACCCACCAACGCCCCATTCTCCCCCGCAAAAACATCCACCCTCTTAAACTCAATCCCCACCGCCTCCAGCGCCGCCTCAGCCTCCGCACAACTCAACCCACTCCACAGTTCCCAAGGCTCCACCAGTAATAAATCATCCCCTGCAGGCCAACTCGGTTCATAAGTCGTCACATTCACCTCCCACGCCACCTCCTCCAACACCCCCCGCCGAAACACAAATCCAAGGTTGCCATAGCAACACCACCCTCGGCCAAACCCATCATCCTCAAATCCTTGAACAGGCTGCCCCAACAGGCGCAAAACCTCCGCCCAATCCACCCCCAGCTGCACCAGCCCAAATTGCCCCGTCGCCAGCAACTCCCGAACATCAACCCGCACCACATCCTTAGACATCACCCACAAGGCACCTCAGCCATAGCCCGCTAAAAACTCATCCCGCATCCCCAACTGCACCAGCCCCTGCATACCCACATCAACCATGACACCTTCGGACTACCCCTGCTGATAGTAATCCCGCGTACCCTTCGCCTCAATCGTCTCCCCCAGCCGTTTCAAGCCATGGACATAGGCCGCAGTTCGAGCCGAAAGCGCCTTCTCCTGCATGATCTTCCAAACCGCTTCAGTCTCCTTCACCATGCG
>CALECT010000086.1 GCA_937949725.1 uncultured Pseudanabaenaceae cyanobacterium | reverse complement strand
ACTGATAGAAAGATTATAGGTAAGTCAATAGCTGCAAAGGTAACTTTGCGAGATATTCTGGTAGTTCCTTCAGAATGTAACTGGCGCTCCTGGGATGACGGTGCAGATGTTCACCACGAATATATTTGGCATGAAAAAAGGTCTCAATCTCCTGTAGATCTGTTGATCTACTCACGATTTGCATACTAGACCCAGGAGAGCCATATAACTTGCGCTCTCATTCATATCTTCAAAAAAGAGTTATTCCAAGAATCAGAAGCTGAACGTCAACCTCTATCGATAAATTCATAATCATGGAGAATGTAGCTTCTAAAACTCGAGTATCGGTGGTGATTATCATAACTATTGCGAATCATCGCGCTTCAAGCCCCCTGAGAAGAACAGTTATAAATAGAATAGCTTTGAGCATCAGTAGGGTAGATCTTTGGGGTAAGTAATGAGCAAAGAAGTCGTATTATCTCACTTTCCTTAATTTATTTAGAAAGACATGCAGTCTCTAGAGTAGGCATTCTACAGTTATAGAAACGTAACGAGTTTTAGGGCTCCAAGTCCTCCATTACAACGTAATCACTCGCAACTTAGTCGTTCAGGGCTAGATTAAAGAGAAGATACATCAACGCTCTAAAAGCTCTTGATAAACCTTCAAGTAGCGTTCGGCTTGCAAAGGTAATGAATATTCAGCTTCAGCAATTTCACGGCACCTTTTGCGCATTATCAACCTCAGCTCAGAGTCTTCTAGCAAATTCACAATCGCATCGCGGAAACCTTCTACATCTTCTGCATCTGCTGTAAAGCCAGTTTCACCAGAACGAACAAGGTCAGAAACACCACCCACATCAAAGGTAATCATAGGCGTCCCACAAGCCATACTTTCTTGAAGAACTAATGGCAAATTATCAGCACGAGTAGGGAAAATAAAAAGATCTGCAGCGGAATAAGCAATAGCTTTGAAACGCTCATTAGATACGTAACCCAACTCTAGAGAAGGGATATCAATATCATTGCTGCCTATTCCACCACCAATCATTAGAAGAAAACAATTTTTCTTCAATGAATCGGGTAGCTTTCTCAAAGCAGAAGCAAGTAGATCGCCTCCCTTTCGTGAATCTTCTAAACTAAAAGCAGCAAACATAAGTACATACTTATTTTTCGGAATACCTAAAGCACTACGACAATCATTCTGGTCAATCGGCTGATAAGTTTTTAGGTCGAGACCGTAAGGGATACAGTGTATAGGAAAGCGATTAAGCATACTCTGCTGGGCTTGCTCTGTCAGCCACTTACTAGGCGCAATAACAGTTATATCGGAATGCTCATAAACCCAATTTTTCAGCTTCCATTCAAGCCTTGTACTATCTCGTTCTATAGGAGGATAAACACCTAAGTCAGGACATTGACCACAACCTGACTTCCACTTACTACAGTCGTAGCTGTATGCACAATGTCCAGTAAAATTCCACATATCGTGCAGTGTGATGACCAGTGGCTTACCCTCACTCAAGGTAGGCAAGGCCAAGTAACTAAAGTAACCACTGTGCATAATATGGAAATTAACAATCTCGGCATCTGAATAGAAAGGATCTTGCTTAATTCCAAAAGAAGAGATGCATTGAATATCATTTAGCCCAGTCTTTGCAGTCACTCCTCCAAGCAACCTTTCGAGCCGGTGGTTACGCCTAATTGCAGAAGCATCATCAGTTTTCAGCGTTTTCTTGCCACTAAGTATTTTCGAATCTATTCCTAGGTTAGTTAGACCAACATGAAGACGATGCATCGCGATTGTTGCCCCTCCACCAAAGGCATAATCGCTATAGTTAATCTGGAGTGTTTTCATGGCTAAGAGTAATAGAAATTATGCTCAACGATCTTCCAGGAGGATTGACGAGATTTTGGATGATCTCTAACAATTTTCTGGCCACGGAATCCCAGAAAAGAGTCAAAAACATTATGAAGCTTAGGGATTCTCTGAAGTTTCAGCCGTGAAGGTCGTGTTTTCCATGATGGCGATCTCCAATTACAACTCTCTCTCATATTCTGAAGAGACACTTCTACTTCCTTAAGATATAATTCTACCTGACGACTACGTTGATTTTCTTGACAGCGAAATCCTGCTAAAGGCGAGCACAATCCATACAGATTTTCATGAAGGAAAAATTTCGACCAAAGGTCAAAATCTGCAGCTAGCTGATAATTAGTGTCTAATGCTGATCCAGCTTTATCCCACACTGACCTTCTCCAAAAAGTCGACTCTTGTTGGATAAAACCGACTCCATGCATACGAAATGGAACATAACAACCATGCAAAAAGCTATCTTTTGAATAACCCGCTATATTCGAAAATCCGGAACAAAATCCAGCAGAATCCCAAGCACCTGGCATTAACGTAGTTAGCCAGTTAACTGCTGGTAGTTCAGACATCACACTAGCAATAGTTCGGAATGTCCAAGGGAAATACATATCATCACTATTAATCCAAGCCATGATCTCGCCCGTAGACTTGGAGAACCCTTTATTAATTGCATCATACTGTCCCGCATCAGGCTCACTACACCAAAAGGCTAACCGCTTCTCATACTTTTCAATAATTGCCTGACTCCCATCTGTCGAGCCACCGTCAATAATTATATATTCAAGGTTTTCATACTCTTGGGATAATACGCTTTGTATGGTCGCCTCGATGAATTCAGCTTGATTGAAAGATGGAGTAACAATTGAGAGCTTGGGATATTTTTTAGGCACTTTACTTTCTCTCAGAAATTCCATACATAGATAACCAAACAGAAGTTATAGACAAAGGGTTTTCTACATTCGACAATATATCAAGACCCATTAATTAAAGCTGAGGGTTCGGTTTTAACTGCTTCCATAAAAATAGAGTCAGGCTTATATATAGTCCCATCCACTTCACTATCAAGATTAAACTTACTCCAATCAGGAACCGAGCTATCAGTAGCATTCCTTCGCGTGACTTCAGAAAAGCCGCAATCGCTTAAGAGTTTAGCTAGCGAATAGCTATCATACATCCACTGATGGATTTCACCTTGACGACGAAACTCCCCAACTTGAAAGGCGTCATATTCTGCAGCGCTTAATATTTTTTTTAAGAAGAAGTCTCTACGCTTACCGGATTCTCTAAAAAAATCAAGCAAACTTCTAAGACCTTTCTTAAGTATAAACTCACGCGAGTGATTCACATCACATTGGCGTTGGCTTGCTTCGATAAGAGAGCGAGCTTCAGCTCCCAGACGCTCCAAGACAAAATCCTTGTTCGGAATATGTTCTTGGAACAAATATGCTGCCATCTCTCCACCAGAATTGTTTCGCGCAACCTGATCGAACAACTCAAGAAGCAGCCAATCGTAGTTTTTTGCAGCATCCAAGCAACCAGTTTGAGCTTTCTCCAAAGAATCTAGATAGGCGCGAATAATCTGCTCTAAGTCAGGAACAGCGACACGTAGAATACCTTGAGGACGCAGTACTCTACAACACTCATTGACAAAAAACTTTGCCTTTGACTTAGAAAAATGCTCAAGGATATGGGAATGATATATCACATCAAACGAGCTATCTGGGAACGGAATTCCCTGAGTTAGGTCATGAGCAATAACATTAGGCCCCGTAGAGCGAAAATCAAGATTAGTCCAAGCCGAATGAAAACGCTGCCCGCAGCCGAGATTAAGATATTTCATATAAGTTCAGGTCATCAGACATATAGACGCAGACAACAATCAACGAGGGATCCTGCCACCTTCTACAAATAATATTCAAAGCCTAAAGTATCGTAAGAGTTTTAGACGATTGAATCAGTATTCTAGAGATCAGTTACTTCCCTATCAAGGGAATGACGAGCTCTAATTAATAGAATTTTAATACCTCCTCAAGAAATTAGCGTTAAATATACAGAATCCCAACAAACTCATCATAGAACATCATTATTTAGGTTATTTAATCGGCTGACATCACTGGTCTAGAGAGGTAAAACAAAAAAAGAATAATATAATGTACATCTAATCAGCGCTGGAACTATTGAGCCTCTCCTTACTGGGCATAAACTCACTTATTCCATGAGTTTTAGGATGTCATATAAGGATTATTTTAAAATAGTAAGTATCGTATTTTTGTCAAAAACAAAAGATGGGAGAAGCTAAAGGATAGAGAGATATTCAACAAGCGATGAAGTAGGTATCTATAGAGTTCGCACAGCAGTTCTCAAGTCATTTTCATGTATTAAGCGCCCATCTTTATAATCGTCAAAGAAAAGCCTAGACGTGACTTCTCGGCTAAAGCCCACCGTACTCGAAACACCAAATAATAGTTTGAGAGACAAACATGCAGAGCTTACAGAAAAAACTTTGACTCTCGATACATCTCTGCAGCCAAAGGCTTTTAGAAAAAATATTTCAAACGGCAAATAGAAAAGCTGTGGCTCAGACAGTAATATAACCTGATCAAACATTATTGAGAATCGTTTCTCAAGTTGCTCTATTTTTTCAGTGCTATCTCTTGGATGAGGTTTAATAACTAGAGTTGTTTCAGCAGGAAGATCAGCAGTAGTAATAAAATCTTGATAAGCTAACAATTCATTTTCAGATGACATTCGACCAGCCTCAGAGAAATTAGAGGTTAGGAGAATGACAACTGGAGAGTCACCAATAAACTCTTGGAAATTAGAAACATATTTTGAATCCACTAAGTCTAAGAGTAATCGAAAAGAGTCCAAAATATAAGTTGAATCAATTTTTTTATATTTTGGCATTGAAGGCAGCTCACCCATCGCATCAGGTAAAGCAAAGTATCCCTGATCAAACTCAATTCTTCCTAAAACAGTCTTCAAGCCTAGCCAGGCTTGAAAGGTCCGCATATGATTTCTAGATTGTATTATCAAATAATGCCAAGAATCGGATAAGCGTTTTTTAGTCTTTCTCGTTGTACCAGAAGAGAAGAATGCAGATGACTGCTCTGAGAAATAGAGACCAACGCTATCTCCGTAACAAATTTTATGAGCAGACTCAAAGGCATTGATCAATAGCTGATTACCAAGCTGCCAGTTTCGACACAAATAGATCTCATCTACAGCACTAACGTTAACCAAATCATACAAGTATTTAAACACCACACCTGAAGATGAGTGGTGCAGCATAGTCCCAATTTTATCTATCTGATTTTGGTCAAGAAAGACAATTGACTTCCATGAGCAAAAAGCATTTGCAATTTTCTTGATTAACTCCAAAAAATGATGAGTTTGATTAGGTGGAGTAAATAGGCCGTATATAACCAGGTAATTATCATAGCCTTTTATAGAAACCCCTTCTTCTCTCTCTCTACAAGCCATAACAGAGAGAGCTGTCACCAACTGAATTGTTCCTTGGCAAGTAACAATTCTCTTCTTAGTCACCGAAAAGGTCTGCATAAGGCTTCATCCATATACCTAAAAGGCTTGAACTTCTCTACTAAAGATTCAACAAGTCACAAATCTCACGAACAGCTCCTTGCCCACCTAATTTAGAGGTCACATATACAGATGCCTCTTGAACAGGTATTACCGCATCTGCAACACTAATGGGACAGCCAACGGCTTTCATAACCGCTAAGTCAACCAAGTCATCTCCCATATAGGCAACCTGAGACAACTCAATGCCCAGCTGCTCACACAGGAGGCAAAGCTTACTAGGCTTATCTTCGACGCCTATATACACATGAATGATACCCAACTTACTAGCACGATGCAGCGTTGCCTCAGAGTTACTAGAACTGATAATAGCTACAGCAATTCCCCTTTGCATCACATGCTTCAGCCCTAGTCCATCTTTAACATTAAACTTCTTGAGCTCTTCACCACTCCCAGAATAGTAAAGGCCGCCATCTGTTAAGACACCATCAACATCCAAAGCTAAAAGCCGTATTTTGGCTAGCCGCTCTTTTAATCTAGCTTGAGATAGAGTCTTCATATAGTAAGGAGCCTAGTTCAACAAAAAACGATCACCATGCATTACGTACACTTATAATTTGGGTTAGAACGGCCTCCAAGTCGCTCAGTGGAATCATATTAGGGCCATCACTAAGAGCGTTGTCTGGGTCTTCGTGTACCTCCATGAACAAGGCATCTATACCAATTGCTGCTGCAGCTCTAGCTAAGTAAGGGACAAAGTGCCGCTGTCCTCCCGAAACCGCCCCTTTTCCTCCAGGCATCTGAACACTATGAGTTGCATCAAAGACCACAGGTCTACCGAGCTCTCGCATCTGTGGCAACCCTCGGAAATCGACAACCAAGGCGTTATAGCCAAAACTCGTTCCTCTCTCAGTTAGCAAAATATTTTTGGCACCACCAGCTTCTAATTTTTGAACGACATGCTTCATATCCCATGGTGCCAAAAATTGCCCTTTTTTAACGTTGACAGCTTTACCGGTAGCAGCTGCCGCTAGCAACAAGTCTGTCTGTCTACACAAATATGCGGGAATCTGCAAAACATCTACAACAGCAGCAACTCTTTCAGCCTGCTGACTCTCGTGGATATCAGTCAAGACAGGGATACCCAGCTGTTCTTTAACCCTTTTCAAGGTGGACAATCCCTTTTCGATAGATTGTCCCCGGAAAGAGTTGACAGAGGTTCGATTAGCTTTATCAAAGGACGACTTAAAGATGAATTGTATATTCAACTTTTGACAAACTCGAGAGATTGCTTCTGCCATCTTAAGAGTGAACTCTTCTGATTCAATGACACATGGTCCAGCAATGAGGGTAAAGGGAGAATCTTCTCCAATAGTTAAATCATCAGAGATGTGTGCAGGGATCATATTTTATATTTAACAACTAATGAATTAAAAATTGCGGCAAGCCTGTTCCCAATCTTCAGGTGTATTAATTTCCAAAACAGAGCTTTCAGTTAGGCAAACTCGGATTGAAAATCCATTTTCTAACACCCGCAATTGTTCTAAACTCTCACAACGCTCTAAAGGCGTAGATGGCAGATCAGAATACTTAGCTAAAAATTTCCGCTCAAAAGCATACAAACCTAAGTGATGGTACACAGGCACATTCTCCTCTATTTTACGCATAAAGGGAATCGGAGAGCGTGAGAAATAAAGTGCATCACCTATTGAATTACACAAGACCTTAACAGTATTTTCATCACACCGTCCCTCTTCGGGATCTAAATGACAAGCTAGAGTCGTCATATCAGGCAATTCATCGCAAAGATAAGGCTTAAGAAGCTGGGAAAGCATTTCTGAAGTGACGAAAGGCTGATCACCTTGGACATTTGCCACGACATCAAAATCAGGATATTTCCTAGCAACCTCAGCGACTCGATCAGTCCCGGTCTCATGATCGGAACGCGTCATTTCGACCAATCCCGAAAAACCTCGCACACAGTCAGCAATCCTCTCATCATCCGTTGCGACAACAACCTTTGAGAATTCAGGGCATGACCGTGCTGCTTCGTAAACCCACTGAATCATAGGCTTATTATTAATCAAGGCAAGCGGCTTTCCAGGAAAACGCTTAGAGTCATAGCGAGCAGGAATCACAGCCAATATATTCATTAGTCAATCCTCAAGATATTAGCGAGAGTTCATCTGCACAAAGTTACAACCCAGTTCTCAACAAATCGTGTAACCGAAGCAGGCCAACACAATGTCCCGAAGACTCAACAACTGGCAAAACTGAAATCTGCGAAGAACGCTCTTCCATAAGCATCAATGCATCGTAAGCCAGAGTAGAAGGCTCAACTGCAACAGGGGAAGCAGTCATAACTTTATCAGCCCTCAAAGACTCTAATTGCGATGCTGATGTTTTTTGCAACCAGCGTCTTAGATCTCCATCTGTAATGACCCCCAACAATCGTCCATCGCTCTCCACAATTGAGACGGCTCCTGCACCACCTTGGGTAATGGCAGCTACAACTTCTAACCAAGATGCACCAGCAGATAGCATCGGGTTATCATCATCTCGCCACATTAAGTCTTTTACTTGAAGAGTCAGACGTTTCCCCAGACGTCCAGCAGGATGATTCACAGCAAATGCTTCAGGAGTTATGCCGCGAATTTGCATAACAGTCATAGCAAGAGCATCTCCCACGGCCAAAGCAACTGTAGTACTAGTGGTAGGTGCTAGGTTAAGAGGACAGGCTTCACGGTTAACAGATGTATCAAGGACAGCGTCAGCATTCTTTGCCAACGTAGAGTCACAGTTGCCTACAATAGCAATAATCGGAACTTTTCTGTTTTTAAGGTGCGGAAGCATCTGTACCAGCTCATCAGTCTCACCACTATTGCTAAATAAAATTGCAACGTCAGAGTTCATAACGACTCCCAAATCTCCATGTAATGCATCACATGGATGTAAATAGACAGCAAAGGTACCAATGCTAGTTAATGTTGCTGCAATTTTTTTGGCAACGATACCTGACTTACCAACGCCCGTCAAAACAACCTTACCTTGATGCGCTTCTAACAATTTCAAAGCTGACTCAACTTGATCATGTTCTAGCCGCTCAGCGGTCAGCATAATTGCATCAGCCTCTTGCTTAAGGAGGCCTAAAAACTGTCCAACAGCTCGCGAAGAAGTCAAATACATAAAAGATTTTACTGTAGAGGACATAATGGTAGGAGGCTTAAGTTACCTCACCCCCTCAAATCTAGAATTTCAGCCATCCAGATGTAGCGGTGCTTGCGTGTATATCTTAAACACTACATGTAGTAAGGCTAAAATAATCTCACCTGACTACCGGCCAGAAGTTCTCCAAGGAAAGAGGCCTAATAGTTGAGAATAGTAGAACTTTAAGTAACGACGCATCCCATGTCGAAAGCTCATGATATTTCTCTTAAGCTTATAAAACAAAGAAGGCGAGTTACCTGCTAGCAAGTCATGACGAACATATGCCAGCATCATACTTTTTTCTATTTCTTTCTGCGAGATTTTCCCAGCCTTCCTAGCATCCTCAAAGTAATCAAACCAAATATCGCCATAAGGATGGCCTACAGACTTCCAAGGCTGAGTATATAGGTTCGTATAGTGAATAAGCTTTGTATGTTCATCAAGCAAGTCAAAGCTATTCCAGTGCGAAGATAGTTTCCCAATTTTATAAGAGTGATGCCGAAGAAAATGAGGGCTCATACAGGAGAAATCCAGCATAGAGTAAAGACCTTGAGAGATTTCCTGACAAATCAATTCAAGGTCAAATCGGCAACGCTCACAATCGATGAGCATAACACTCAATCCCCAAAATTCATCTCCAAAACTAGGGTAAGCGTCAAATTTAGCCAGAAAGTCTGAGCCATTCAGCTCAATTTGAAACAACTTCAAAATATCATCTAAACAAACAACATCCGAATCAATATAAACGGCCTTTCCTTGAAAGTTACACAGTTGAGGAATAAGGTATCGATACAAGCTGAATTCAGTAGAATTTTGATACTTAACTTTCAGCGGCATCGGAGCAAGGAATGGTTCTTCTTGGTTCAACTCCACAGAATTATGAGTACCATTAAAAACATATACATCAATATTCTGACTAGTATGCTTTTCGAGAGAATGAATCGCAACCTTGCGTTCTATAACGCTAGCTTCACCAGAACCAATGAAGACTTTAAGTGAATTTTCCTGAGACATTTAGTCAACCTCAAATCAACGAGTTCACCGAAATCATAATTATGTTGCAATCGTCTCTCGATCCAACTTCATCCTTTTCCGCACAACCTTTCCAGGAACCCCTACCACAACGGAATAAGGCTCAACACTCTTGGTTAAAACCGTCCCAGCTCCAATAACAGAGCCTTCACCAACATGGCATCCATCTAGAATTTTTACACCTGTGCCGATCCAGACATCATCGCCAATCACGACTCCTTTTTTTGTTGAGCCTTGACGAAAGATAGGTTTATCGTGATCTTCAAATATATGATTTGCAGGCACAATCACCGTGTGAGCAGCAATCCTAACGCAATTACCAATTGTGAGGCCACCTTGACCATATAGGACGCAGAAAGGATGGATACTACAATAGTTGCCAATATTGATATCTCCACCTTGAGCCAAAAGCATGGCATTCTCAAGAACAATAGAATTATCGCCGATTCGTATGTGAGCATTATCCACATTGCAGTCAATGACTGATCTACTCTGAATCCAAGTGTTACTTCCCAAATAAATGTTAGACAAGTGACCACGAACGATCGCATGCCGATCTATGCTGGTGCGATTGCCTAAAGCGCCCAGATTATATCTATAGAAATTGAACATCAGTTTGTTTTCACCAATGATGCTCAACTTACGTATTTTTTTAAGCGTTAGAACTAGTAGTTGGGTTAGCCACATACTGGATAAAACTAATTTTAAATATATCTCAATTATAGAGATCTACTATCGTCTTCATGGCTAGCTGCTCGAATCAGCCAATCATGGGGTTGATGGAATAGGCATTGACTCATACCAGGAATATTTTCTACCGTGAAATAGAATGACTCAACGACATCTAATATACGATGACCTTTCTGGCTTAGATAGACTTTCATCACATAACGACCAGCCTTTAGAGAACAACTTGGCATTTTCAAGAGAACTTGAGAAATACCAGCTGATATATTGAGTTTACAGTCATCCTTTTCACTGCTTAAGTTAAGGACGCTCTCTCCTTCTCCAAAGGCTTGTCGTACGATAACAGTCAGAAAAATGTCATCCAGGTTTGAATCGGATCTACACTTGACACACAGGGCTGCAGAGTTAGCTGTTTTGAGAGACTTCAGTTTTTGACCTTGACTGTTTTCCCAATGAAGGGACATGATGTCAAGCCCATAGCTCGTACCTTCTAGTTTTTCTGGCAGGGTCAGGCTACCTGATGATTCTTCATCTATTTTTTTATTTTCTGAATCTCCCAGGAACAGATCTTCTTCGTATTTTGTGATTACAGAAGGAGTATCACCAACTATCAGCAGCTTCCCACGATTAAGGTAAGCTGATTGGTCGCACATCGACAGAATGACATGGGGGTTATGCGCAACCATGATGAAGGAAGTACCTGACTTTCGAAGCTCAGAAAGTCGCCTATAGCACTTCACTCGAAATCTCATGTCACCAACAGCCAAGACTTCGTCAATTAAGAGTATATCTGGCTCTGTATGGACGGCACATGCAAAACCTAACCTCGCAGCCATACCCGAACTATAGCTTTGAACAGGAGAATCAATAGCGTCTCCAATTTCTGCAAATTCAACAACATCATCAAAGCGTTCATCAATTTCAGCCTTGCTCAGACCTAAAATTGACATATTGGCATAAATGTTTTCTCGGCCTGTAAGAATAGGATTAAACCCGGCTCCTAGAGCAATTAATGGAGCAACCTTCCCTTTAATCTCAATAGTTCCTGCGTCAGGTTTGATCAATCCGGCAATAATTCTCAACAGGGTTGACTTACCACTGCCATTGCTTCCAACTAGCCCCAAGGCTGTGCCACGGCGCAGCTCCAAGCTCACGTTATCAAGGGCCCAGAACTCTCTCTTTCGCAAAGAATCACAGCTATCTCGAAGACCGACCATCTCAGCGGCAATATCTTGCACACCATAGATCAAGGAGCGCTTCAAATCTCGACAAAACTTCTTTGAGACTCCCTGAACAGAGAGCAATACGTCACCATCAGTCATCGTAGACTTCGAAACTATATCTGTTGCTTTCCCGACAGACTGACTGTCTTTAAGACTTACCATAGCTAAGCACTCATCCTTTCAACGATATAAGGCATAGCAAGGCGATAAAGTAACCACCCGAAGATTAGACAACCGAATGCCAAGGTACTAGACCACCAAAAACCAGAGGTCTCAGTTAAAACACCTGTAGTCGCCAGCTCTCGTGTTGTTACTAATAGCGGTGTCACAGGATTGAGTGCAACGATCATTCTGAACCACCCTTCTTGAGGTACCGGATACATTACAGGCGTAATCAGTAACCAAGGAGCGACGATCATCGCTAAGACTTTTTGAATATCGTTATAGAGCGCTCCTAAAGGAGAGAGCAAGAGACCAAATCCAGTACCCAGAACCACTAAATGTATCAATGCAACTGGAGCTAACACAATGGATGCAGTTACAGGAATCTTGAACCAAATAAACAAACCAATAATTAGAAAAAGTTTGATGCCAAAATTAAAACCCACCTCACCCAATTTAGAGAGGATGAGCGCCTCACGGGGAAAATTAATCTTAGCCAGCATTGGCTTGGCTTGATTCACTGCTACAACAGGACCATTCAAAGCTTCTACAAATATCTGCCATAACGCAGTGCTGAACATCACATATGCAGCATAAGGTAAGTCTGTCTCACTAATATTGAGAACGCCAGAATTCTTTGCTGCGATTAATCCCATGGCAGTCATGATCGGTGGAATGAAAGCCCACATTACCCCCAAAAAAGATTGACGATATTGAGCGCTAATATCTCGTACCAATAAGCGCCAAGCTAGCTCACGGGATGCTAGCAAGTCACCAATCATCCTCCTTAATAACCTCAAAGGATGGCGTAACTCACTATTGGGTCGATAGATTACTCGCTCAGGCACTTGAGACTTCCGCCTCCGTCCTGCAGCTCTTCGATTAGATAACGACATTCCTAATAACCCCATTTAGCGACTTAACTGACGCTAAGCCCACATCAGTAATACCACGTTTCACTAAGACACTTTTACTACCTGTGCGACAGTCGCATGCTCTCGATACCATTTTGCTGTGCTAGCGAGTCCCTCACGGAAGGACATTCCAGCCGCAAAACCAAATGCTCTTGTCGCCCGCGAAGTCTCTAAACAACGTCGAGGTTGGCCATTTGGCTTTTCTGTAAGCCAAACAATTTCCCCTGTGAACTCCATCACCTCACAAATAACACCCACTAAATCTCGAATCGAAATCTCACTCCCTGTCCCCAGATTTACCGGCTCGTGACCGTCATAACCCTGGGTCGCCATCACAATCCCTCGTGCCGCATCTGCCGAATACAAAAATTCCCGAGTCGGCGAACCATCGCCCCAAACTTCTAACCGTTTATCCCCTCGCACCTGCGCCTCATGTACCTTGCGAATCAACGCTGGAATAACATGGGAACTCGCCTCATCAAAATTGTCCTCCGGCCCGTAAAGGTTCACCGGCAACAGGTAAATACCATTAAAGCCATACTGCTGACGGTAGGCCTGCAGCTGCACTAGCAACGCCTTTTTGGCAATACCATAGGGCGCATTTGTCTCCTCGGGATATCCTACCCACAGGTCATCCTCCTTAAATGGCACCGGAGTAAACTTGGGGTAAGCGCAAATCGTGCCCACACAAACAAACTTCTCAACCCCCGATTCATAAGCGCTGTGAATGAGCTGCGTCCCCATCATCAAATTGTCATAAAACAGCTCTGCTGGCTTCTCTTGATTCAAACCGATCCCCCCCACATGGGCAGCGAGGTGAACCACCACATCTTGATGCTCAACAGCTCGCTGACAGTCTTCCAACCTGCGCAGATCACAATCTTGTGATCGAGGGATCGAGATCTTCTCCAAGTCAGCCCCAGCAGCACAGAGTTTCTGCACAACTTGCCTTCCTAAGAAGCCAGCCCCACCAGTAACCAAAATTCGCTTATTTTCAAGTAATAAAGACATGGTAATTGAACTCACAGAATAGAGAATTGATATATTTAAAGAGCAATTTATATTTGCTCAATTTTTTCAGAGAGCATAGAGAGTTGCGATGAACTTAGACTAATTGACTAGTTCAAATCTCCTAACAATCACTTAAGAGACCATATTTTTATCTAGCTGCGCCACATCTTCAATATCAGGTTTTCTCCTCCACACCCCAGGCAAACCATACTTCCTCTTACTCATAAGCAAATCCAAGTTTTCTACCTCAGTCAAAGTAATTAGCTGCTCTCCCCATAGCGCGATCTCTCCTCGGATAACATTGAGCAGCAGAGGAAAGGTATTCAGATTTGACCGTTTTATAAAAATTCGAAATGCCTTCAAGATAGAGGTATCAGGCTCAGGAATAGAAAAACGAATTGCAGTAAATAACCGTCCTCGCCGACCCACGATTCTCTCTCGCGAGAATACATTTCCTGTTAGAAAAAACAATCCTAACGAAATTACCAACAGTAAGGGAGAGACTAGAATCAACAGTAAAACTGCAACAACCAGTTCAAACAATCGCTTCACCCCCAATAATACTCGCGGATAAATGGGGAAATGCCGTCCTCTAGTGAGTCGAAGGTACACTGGCAAGCCTGATTCAGCCGCTAGTTCCACCCAAAGCGACAACTCTGCGACCTCTAATTGCGGCGACAACAATAACCGTTTCACAGGCGATCGCTGCAAGCAAGTCAACAGATGTGACCGTTCCCCCTCAAATACCGCAGATACAGACTGCCTGAAGGGATGACAATCAATCGGTAAGATCAACAACTGTTTTGCACGCCATACAGCTCGATAGCGCAACAGTTCAGTCCCAGGCAGTCGCTGTTTTTGCAGGTGGAAAAGCGCTTCGCCAGTCTCTACAATCATTGGTTTAACCTCACCCATAGCGCGTTCCTTCAAGTTCTTTCAGCATGTACCCACCTGTGCAAAAACTTCTGGCGTGATCGCGCCAGAAGCAAGTCTCTAATCACCTTTACCCATAACTAACACCGACATAGGAATAGGGCTTACGCACCGAAGAAACCCCATTTGCAACGACACCGACAACATTAATATGCCTGAGATTATCTAGGGCCTGACTCAGTTCCGTCTTACTTAAACGGTCCATCCGACCGACCAACAACGTGCCATCACAATGATCCGAAAGCAGCATAGAATCCACCATGCCCATTGAAGGTGGCGCGTCCACAACAATCAAGTCATAGGTAGAGCCCAACTGAGCAATCAGCTGCCCCAGACGCGGCGAACTCAACAACTTGGCTGGGTCAGCCGGAATGGGACCAGCCGTCAGCACAGAAATTCCAGTCCGGCTATCCCCCGTGTCCGCAGACAGAAGCTGTTTAGGGAAAGCACCATGCTCCGAAAGGTAAGTGGATAGGCCTTCACTATTGGGTAAGTTCATCAGCTTATGCAAACTAGGTCGACGCAAATCCCCATCAATCAATAGAACCCGTTGGTGCAATCGTGCAGCACTAAAAGCTAGGCCTAGAGCCAGCGTGGATTTTCCCTCTCCAGCAAGGGCAGAAGTCACAACCACAGAGCGCAGCGCAGCAGCCGTATTCACAAGCTGCATGTTCTGATACACCAAGTCCATGGATTCACGGAAGCCCGGCCAACGCAACAGTGACTGCATGGCTGGAGCCAAGACTTGCTCTCCACCAATATCTTGACGAGAGAGACGACCAAACTCACTGCCCGAAATATGTAGAGCTGGAACCATACCAACCAAAGGTACGGGGACTTGCTTCTGCAACTCTTCTGAAGTATGAACCATATCGTCCAATGCTTCTCGGGCGAAAGCAGCCATACCGCCCACCATTAGCCCAGCCACACCGCCCAAAAGCAGATTCTTTTTCCAATCAATCGGCTGTGCATTGCCCCACAAGGGCTGTTCCACCACCTGCCAGTCAAAGCCACCTCGCGCAATCTCTAACCCCAATTCCTGCTGGGCTTTGAGCAACAGCTGTAAGGTTTCACGGTTACTATTAATCTCCGGCAATAGCCTGCCGTACTCAGCCAACAAAGAGGGAAAACGACTCAGCTCGGCCTGAACACCTTGACGAGCTCGCAGCAAGCTTTGCTGCCGCGCTGTTGCCATATCCAAATCAATCTTCGAAGAAACGAGATCATTGACTAAGCTCAGCTCGGACCCTCCCATTTGCCCCTGAAACAGCAATGCTTCAGAATTTGCTGTCTGAAAACTGATATTCAAGACCCGCCCCAGTTCAAGGGACAACAATTGGAGTTGCTGCTGGCGCTGTTGATTGAGCTGATCAACTTGGGGGGTGACATCTTGGTAACGCAGTCGCTGAGCAACAAGGCTTAACTCAGTCTCCTGAATTTGGTTGAGTAATGCTTGATAACGAGAGGACTGACTGAGCCGAGAAGCTAACAGCGCCTGGTCTGGTGCCATCCCCACTTGCTGAAGCAAGCTGCTGTAGCGACGGCTAAGCTGCTGAAGCTCAGCCTCACCGGAACGCAACTCCTGGTCCAAGCTATTGAGAGCCGCAACCTGGGCTAAGGCTTGTTGTTCAGGGTCTACCATGCCCTGCCCCTGACGGAAGGATTCCAACGCCGCCTCCGAGGCATCCACATTGGCACGCACTTCAGGAAGTTGCGCATTAATAAATGACAGCCCCTTCTCTAGGCGGGCCTGCTGCTGCTCCAGGTTGTAATCCAGATAAACCTTTTGCACCGCTTGGAGAACTTTCTGAGCCTTTTGTCCATCGTCAGCGACATAGCGCACTTCAAAAATCTTGCTGCCAACACCCTGGGCACCCTCACCCACTTGACTGAGCTGCAGAACATTCCGAAAGGCAACAAAATCTTGAGGATCTTGGGGATTAAACTCATCAGGGTACTCTGCCTGCAACGCCCCCATCGCTCGCCGCAACAAGTCAGAGCTTTGCATCAAGCTAAACTGAGTTGCGATATCCACCCGCACACCAGAGTCAGCAAACTCGCCTTCCAAGTCATTCTTACTACTCTGGTAGTTTTGCTCTACCAAGAGCTGCATAGAGCTGATGTATTGGGGCTTCTGTTGATAGGTGTAAAACCCAGCCAGAGCGATCGCACCAACAAGAGGAGCTAAAACCCAATGCTTGCGGCGTAACAACACCTCGAATAGCTGACCATATCCAAAATCACCATCAAGGTTCTGCATTGCCCCTGAGAAAGGTGCAGCATTTGATGCAACCATTGCGCTCCTAAAGCTTGAGAAATAAAGGGTTTGAAATAATAGGTAGCTGCCCTGCTCACCTAGGTCAGTCCTGGCACAGAGAGACCCAAATAGCTATCAGTCGCAATGCAAGCTATAAGCGCCCGCAACATGCTGAGCAAAGTGAGAAGGTATAAAACAGACCGGGAATTTCAGTAAAATTCTCTATACAAGAAAGATTCGCTTACTTAAAAGATAAATCCGGACAATTAAAGCCTATGAAGCAAGGCATTCTGCCATAACATCATCTACCTGCTGGAAGAATTTTTCCTTAGAAAAGCGCCCCACAGCATGGCTCCGAATATCTCCGTAATCCCAATCCATTTCTCTGGATTTGAGCAATGCAGAAACCAATGAATCAGGACTCTGGCGGTTAAAGAAAAGCCCCGTACGTCCCTGCTGCTGAGTCTCTAATGCACCACCAGCGCCATAGGCAATTACCGGAGTGCCACTAGCATTAGCTTCAATAGGCACCAAACCATAATCTTCTAAAGCAGCCACAATGACTGCCGAGGCATTAGCCATCAGATCCTTACGGGCAACATCACTCACATGCCCCAAGAAGCGAATGTTGCCCATGGCTCTTTGCTCAAGTCGCTCGCGCTCAGGACCGTCCCCCGTAACAAATAGAGGCCATCCTAGCCAATTAAAAGCTTCCACAATTACATCCATACGCTTGTAGCTCATCAAACGAGCAGAAGCGAGGTAGTATCCATTCTTTTGATCCGAGAAGGTGAATTGCTCACTGTCCACAGGACAGTTAATCACCAGAGCAGGCTTGCTATAGGTTTTCTCAATCCGCCTAGCCACATTGCGAGAATTGGCAATGTACAAATCAGGTTCCTGGGCGTAAGTCACATCCACATAGCGCATAGGCTGAAAGGCCCAGTTCAACAAAGGAGCAAGCTTTCGCAACGCACCAAACTCCCGCAGGTAGGTGTCTGTATCCCAGAGAAAACGAGTGATGTTGTGGCAAAAACAAATATGAGTCGCATCAGGACGCTTCTTAACAGCCTTCGCAAAACTGGTGGTATGGCTAATAATCAGGTCATACTCCCGCAGATCTAGAGAGCGAAAGGCTGAGAAATAGAGCGGTGCTAGAAAACGGAAGTAGCGATGGGCACCAGGGAGATTTTGCAGCCAGGTGGTGTGAACCGTGCGATTGCCCAAGTCGATACTCGATTCTGGGCAATAAATAGAGGTATAAATATCGGCGTCAGGATAACGCTTACAAAGGAGTTCGAAAACCCGTTCAGCACCACCGGGCTGAGTCAGATAATCATGAATAAGAGCAACTTTCATAAAAAAAGGCGAAGCCTCCGCAAGTGGCATAGCTAAATCTCCGCAATTACGGAGCAGCTAGCGGCAAGAACATGTAGCAAACGCCTAACGAGCGAATTGTATTAAGCCAATGATGCAACATCCCAAGAGAATGCTCAGGGATACCACCAGTAGTGAGAATACAAATCGCAGAAATCAAAAAACTCAGAGAACCATAAATAATGGTTTCCGCCTTGTTATTCCTAAATTTAGACGTTCTATTGAGAACACTTGGGCAACCAACCTGACTAACCGTATTATTAACCGACTCAGGGTAATTATCTACACATTGCCTCAAATTAACGCTTCCTTCAAGTGAAAATAAATTTTCTCCCCGAACTTACGCTTCCGAAAGCCATGCAGGCCGGTATCGTCAGAAATCTTGCGATTTCAGCCTATGGCATCCCTGGGTTATGGGCTCACATCCCATAGCTTGGCCAATTAACGACCCAAAACGAAACGGGCAGTCAAGCCATATAGTTTGGTATACATCTCAAGAAATCTCCGCCCTACATGTCTTGAGGGAAGCAGTATGACGGAGTAATAAAGCAGTGATGTGGAAGAACAATTAATGATGGATGAAGTCCACCTTCAACCTCGTTAGGAGCAAATCAAGCCCCTCGCTGCAAGCAGACGGGGTATGCAAGAGGAATCTGCTCCTAAAGCTGCGGGGAAGATGATCCGTTCTAGATTTAATCGTAAGTACTGAACTAGTAAGAGAATCAAATGTAACTTTTCTTACTCTAGAGAAAGTTTTCTGAAGCTTCCAGACAACATCCTCTGAAGAACGAAGGCATATAGCCTATATATTCCCAGAATCCTTGTGGACAGGTTCTATCAGCGTTAATTCAGTCTTCTTTAAATCAGCAATCAGGCTAATTCGGATGCCGCTAGGGTTGCGTAGTGCGATCGCTAAGTTCGCAGAAACAGAACAAAGCTATTCCGATCACGAGTGGAAACAGATAATACAAAGCTCGATAGGCCAGCATCGCTCCAAAGAATTCTGGAATGGCATTCTCGGGCCAGGCTAGGGCCAGCAGCAACACCGTCTCAAAGACACCTAGTCCGCCTGGCACATTACTCAGGACGGTTGCGACCTTTGCGAGGAGATAAGCCCCCAAGAACATTGCATAGGAGGGGAGATAAGCCTGGGGCAGCAATACATACAAGATCGCCGCTACTGTCGCCCAGTCGGCCAGCGTCACCCATACCTGCCCCAGCGCCAGGTTAAAGGACATGGAAGGTAAAACCCATTTACCCAGGCGAAACGATCGCCGCCCAGCCCCCCAACGCGCCCGAATTTCTCCCAAAGCCGCCCAGCCCAAATGAGCTGCAATCAATCCCAAGCTCAATCCCCCCAGAGGACGCACCATCCCCAGCGGCAACCTCAACAGCTCCGACACCCATTCTGGTGCCAGGGCAAATAAGCTCCCGCCCACCGCTCCCAGTCCCACCCAAAAGCACAGACTAGAGAACAAGATCACTCGAGCAATATCACCAGTCGAGAGTCCCCAGCGACCATAGAAGCGATAGCGAATCGCGGCCCCGCTCAGGACCGAAAAGCCAATGTTATTGCTGAGGGCATAACCCACAATAGCCACTGTCGCGGCCTTGCCATAGCTCAAGCGGCGGCGAGCGTAGCGTAAAGACAGCACATCATAAAGCGTCAATACGACATAGTTCAGCACCGTGAGCCCCAGAGCCCAAAGCACAGTTCCCGTGGGAATTGCCCGCAGGCTCTGCCAAATTTCCAAGGGGGGAGTCTCTGCCAGAGTTTGTCCCAGGGACCAGAGAGACAGCACCAACAGTGTTAACCCCAGGACAACGGAAAACCATTGTTTTAAGCCTGGACGGGGCGCTCCGTTCAATTGAACGAGTTGCCCAGCATCTGGGGGGTCACCCCCATTGGATTTGAGCCAGAAGTGCTTTCGCAGGGAACGGAGCGAATGTTTTAACAAGAGAAAACAAGGAGGTTAGCAATAGTGTTGTTTGACAGCTTGAGTGATGGAGCCACCGAATCGGTAGGTCTTGCCATCAATCGTGATATCCACCAACTCCCCCCTTATCCAACGGGAGAAGGAGTAGCTTGCCCCCTGTAAGGGGATGATTAGCTCTCCTCCCCCAAACAATGCCATCAGTTTTAGATGAATATGCCGTCTGAACAACGTAATTGTGACAACGCGCCCCCATCTTGTCCCTTTATTGATGACGACACTGCCCCAGCGATATGAGATTAAGGCAGGTCCAACATCCTGCAAATTGTAATTGATAGGCTGAAACCCATCTTTTCTGGCTAAGAGTCGCACAACAATCTGTTGAATCGAGCAGACAAACAGAAATGGGGCCGCTATGAGGACAACCTTCAATAGCATAAGGATTTTTACTACTGGCTCTGGAGGCTGAGATTAGGGTGCAGCCGATGGAGTCAATGTAGCTGAAGACGGTACCTCAGGTTCGGGTTGAGCCTGTTGAAGGGCCACAGTTGAATCTCCTGAATCTTCGTCATCGCTGAAGCCACCGGCCTGTAGCATGGCCAAAACGGCCTTGATGGAGCTGGCAATGGGGACGGCAATGACAAGGCCTAACACCCCGGCCATCTTGGCACCGACAAGCAGAGAAATCAGAATCCAGACAGGGTTGAGGCCGGTAAAGCCGCCGATGAGCAGAGGAGCGATCGCGCTATCCACCACCTGAGCAATCACCGCACCCACAGCCAAAACTCGCACGCCAAGCCAAATGCTCTTCAATGCCGTCAAGACGCTGACGATAATCAGACCTGTGGCAGTGCCAAAGGGGAAGATAGCCAAGAGACCCACGCCAATACCAAACAAGAGGCCAAAGGGCACCTGAATAATCAGGAAGGCGATGGTCATGGTGGTGCCCATGAGCAGGCCCAAGGTGAGCTGTCCGGCGAAGTAGTTGTGGAAGTTTTGGCTTAGTAGCGGGCGAATTTTACCGTTAAAGCGATCAGGTAGCCACTGGAAAATGCCATTCCAGAGGCGATCGCCATGGAGCAACAAGTAAAAGGTCAAGACAATCGTCAAGACAAAATCAAGGATGCTGCTAATGGCATCGGGCAAGAGACCCAGTACTGCACCACTAATTTCCTGGACCTTTGAAGTGAGGCGAACCTCTAGCTGGTCCCCGAGCCGGGCGAGGTCAAAGGGGAAATTGCGTTGGGATACCCAGACTTGCAGGGCATCGAGCTGCGTTGAGCCAGAATCCACCCAGCTGGGCAACTTTGTCACCAGCTCATTGAGCTGGTCCAGCAAAATGGGAATCACCGTGACACCCAGCACTGCAAGACCCGCAATACCCAGCACCAACACTAGAAAAATAGACTTGGTACGAGACAGGTTCAGTCGCTGAATGAGCCCGACGGGATAGCCCAAGATAAAGGTCAGCAGCGTTGCCGCCACAGAAATCTTGATCAGCCCCTCAAAATACTGGTAAAACAGCAGCGCCACCCAGGCATTTAGCGCCAACAAGGGTAAAACCAGGCCCCACCACATCCAGCGGGGGAGTTGTTCAATCCATTTCATGGTTTTACCTCAGGGGCATGTCCGTAGACAGTCCATCGCTCTTCGTTATCAATCATGGCTCAATAGCCAATGTCGCTGTGAGGCACTTATCACTGAAGTGGCCATCTCTAGGATAACCATTGCCGCCAGAGAATAGTGGTTTGCCCTCACTTAGCTCACTGCATTCAACAATGGGCCGAGGACTTGCCACAGCCGATTGCTGTTACCGACCCAGGCCTGGGCCCACTGGTCGCTCTCTGATTTTAAACCCCCGACTTCCAGGCCGCAGAGGTGACTTTGGGCGGATATTACCCGTTTTCTCCCTCCGGACTCTGTTGTTCTGCTTACATCCTCTATGCCATTGCCCTTTGCGGCTGGTTCTTGCCATAAATCTAACTCCAGCTCACCTAGCATGGTGTCGCGACAGCAGTAGACCAAACCATGAGCCATGGGGGCTCGCAGGGGCTGGCCGGATTGCTCGGTAGTGCCCCGTAGCTTAACGCCGTAGCGAGGTTGACCTGACGTTGAGCTGTGGGATTGAGCAAACTGCAAGGCTTCCATTTCCCAGCGGCCCCAGGGGTCGATGGACCAGCTCACTTGGGCATTCCAGGGGGCAAATTCATAGAACTGGCCACTGTGGTGAATACCGACCATGGCGACTTCTTCTTCTAAGCCCAACACCTCACGAATGCCACCACCTGCGGTTAGAGCCAAATCTGGCTCGCCTTCAAAGCAGTTGCAATTGAGCCAAAACCACTGGCTGGGGAAGGCCCCGCCCCAGTTCTTCTCTCGGTAAGCTGGTGCCTGTTCAAAGTCATAGCGTTGGCCGTTCCACTCTATCCAGCCTGTGGCGAAGCCGTGGGCCATGAGGACTTGCCAGCCTGGCTCGAAAATGGGGAATTGGGAAAGGATGCCTGCGGTGGATTGTTGGGGTGCATCGGCATCGCCCCAGCCGTAGATCGGCTCTATCTCATAGGCCCACCTGGCCTCTTGCCCTGCCGGATCGATTAGATGGCCTTGGTTCCAGGTGGGACTGACTTGGTAGCCTTCTCCGATCTGTTGGGCAAATTGTTCAGGATTTAGCCAACCTGGTGATTGGTTGCTCAATTTGCTTGCCACCGTCGATCTTCGCCAATGGCCGAGGGATAGGCGATCGCCCCTGGCCCAAAAATCTGCCACCGCCGGAAACGTGCGAATTAAATATTCATCGTTGGGGCCGAGGATTTGAGCGGCACCGCCACTGTAGGGGGAATCTCCGGCCGGATCCTCAATGGAATACATGAAGGCAAAGGTTTGCTCTAGTTCAGGCAGGGTGATGCGATCGTACCAACCCTCAAAAAAGCGTCTGGGGTTGCCTAACAGATCCGTTTGGAGCCCAGGCGTGGCTTTGTAGTGGTAGCCACTGTGGGGCGTTTGCAACCTGCTGAGTGGCTTTGGCAAATTCATGTGAGTCGCTTTCCAGGACAGGTCTTGCAGCAAATTTTGTTCAAGCGAAACAGAATTTGCCCATACACCTCTTTATCTTGACCTTAATTCAGCAAAGGAGTCATCACTTCTAGATATTTATCAGTAGATATCTACCGGGGCATTTGCCTCGATACGTCTCTGGGCATCTCCCAGGTCGTCACCCGATGTTCGAAAGCGTTCGAGTTGTTCAAGCAACCCACAGGAGTCTTATTCCGATGCAGTACGCCTTTGATTTAGTTGGAGTCGCCCCCATGCTGGAGTTTTTCCACCATGAACATGCCCTAGAGCGAGAGGGTGAGCTCCTTCGCCCTGCTTATCTGGGGGTAACGGGGTGCGATCTGGACCTGTTCTTGGAATCCATGGAAGATGCCATTCAAGTCAGGGGCTGGAATATCGATGAGGCGAGCCAATCGGTCATTCAATATTGGATGGATAATGCTGATGTCATCGGTCATTGGCGTGATCGCTTTCGGCAAGCTGGTGACTACAGCCTCGTTGTAGGCCGCGTGGCAGATTGCATCACCCTGCAGGCCGAGTTTGAGGCAATGTTGGGTAAGCGCTTTGAGCGTTGATCGGCAACTTTAGAGGAGCAACTGTAGGGGGAGATTGAGCTGAATGACGTCCCAATCTCCCAGGCGAAATGAGCCTATCACCTATAATTCAAGGGCCTTTCCAAAAATTCCCCTTAGTGTTTACCCTCCGCGACCTGCCCAAATATGAAGCACTTTTGGCCATGGCAGATCGCTATCCAGAATTAGAAGTGCCTGCGGTGGAAAGCTGTCTGACTTTCCTTTCCACATCCGCAGATCTCCATCGCATTCTGGATGAAAACTTTGCCCAACATAGCCTTTCCATGGGCAAGTTCACTGTGTTGATGCTGTTGTACAAGGCCGATCGCGACCTGACGCCTGAAGAGTTTCTCACCCCTTCTGAATGCGCCACTATGGCCGGAGTGACCAAGGGAACGATAACCGGGCTATTGGACGGTTTAGAGCGCCAAAACTGGGTTGAGCGTCGACCCCATCCTGCAGATGGTCGGCGTACAATTATTGCTTTGACCGAATCAGGGCGATCGCGCCTGGAAGCCTTTCTTCCCCATCATTTTCGCTTGATATCAAAAATGACAACTCACCTCAGCGAGTCTGAGATGGAAACGCTTCAGGGCCTGTTGCTTAAGCTCAGAACTGGAACCTTAGAAGCAACAGAATAAGAATTCAGATTTATCGCTAGATAGATATTTGACAGACCGCCAATTTTCTAAAGCTCTGGTCGTGTTAGCATCAGTCTAGGCAAGTCGTTAGGCGGCAAACTAACTTTTGTAAATCCAGCATAGAGCTTGGAAGACAGCGTTATTTTTAGCGCCTCTGGTTTCTGAATTTTCGCTTTCGCTCAACATTCCCTTCTCGATACCGCATGAGTCCTTCTACCTCTCCCGACTACCCCTCATCTTCAGCGGGGAATGATTCGGCTTCCCAAATACCGCAACCAGAGCCCTTGCTGCAGGGGGCGGGGGGAGCGTTGCAAGCCAATCGTAATGGTGCAATGGCGACCTCAACGCCATCGCGCAGCGGCTTTGTTTGGGAGCGCTGGGCGTTGATTGCCTTGTTGTTATTGGGTGGAGGTTATGGCCTATGGCAGTGGCTAGGACCAAAACCCCCAGGCGGACCGGGCGGACCTGGGGGTGGACCTCCGGCGGGGATGCAAGGGCCACCGCCTAAACCAGTGGTGACGACGTTGCTGCGAGCGGGCATTGCTGGCGAGCAGGTGCGGTTGCTGGGCCAAGTGGAAAGTGGTGATGCCACGATTCTGCGCAGTCAGGCTGAGGGGGTGATTGAGGAGTTGCTAGTGATCGCGGGCGATCGCATCAACAACGGCGATGTCATTGCCACGCTAGATGACGTGGATAAGCGACTTGCTCTGGCAGAGGCTCAGGCTGATTTGACGGAAGCAGAGGCAGAACTCGCTGAAGCCCAGAGCAACTTAGCTGAGATGCAGCAGGGCACTAGGAGCCAGGTGGTGGTGCAGCGCCAGGCTGAAGTGGCTGCTGAGATCGCAGCAGAGGCTGCGGCTCGGGATAATCTCAAGCGTGTGACGACATTGGTGCAGGAAGGGGCAGTGTCTGAGCGGCTGTTGGTGGAGGCCCAGGCGAGTGTTGATGCAGCGGTGAGCGATCGCCTCGCTGCTGAAGCCACCCTTGCCGATGCCCAGGCCGGTCCTCGGGGGGATGAGCTCAAAGCTGAAGAGGCCAAGGTCAAGGCCCAGCAGGCCAATATCACGGCCCAAGAAGCCGCCGTTGCCCAGGCATTTCTAGCACTGCAACGGACCCGCGTGACGGCCACTGCCCCCGGCATTATCAATGACATGCTGGTCAATGCGGGGGACTATCTTCAGGCAGCGGACCCAGTGCTGGAGCTGGTGGATAACTCCGTTGTGGATATTTTGCTGGAGCTACCCGAAGCCCGCGCGGCTCAGATTCAGCCCGGTCAACCCGTGGTGCTCAGCTCTCGGGCATTGCCGGGCTGGCAGGGGGAAACGACGATTGATAGCCTGACACCTATTGCATCGGCAACCTCTCGTAGCCGTGCCGCTCGCATTCGCTTGACGAACCCACCGCCGGGACTGTTGCCCGGTACAGCATTGGTCGCTGATTTTAGCCTCAGCGGCAGCAGCGATGGCTATCAGGTCTCTCGCGATGTTTTGACCCGTCGCAGCGGGGAATGGTTGGTCTATGCCATCGAAGCGGGGGGCGATGGACCGGCCATGGCCCAGGAGATTCCGGTAGCGCTGGTCAGTGACAACGGCGAGACCGTCATCATTGATAGCCCGGAGTTGCGACCCAATTTGGAAATTGTGCTCAAAGGGGGCGACGCCCTGAGCAATGAAGCAGCTGTGATGGTGGTGGAAGGTCCTAGTTCTGGACCGCCGCCCGGTGCCGGTGGTGGAGAACCCCCTGCTGATGGGGGAGCGTAACCATGAGCATTATCGAACGCATCGTCCGCTGGCGTCATGGCACTTTTGTGGCCTTTGCGCTGATTGCGCTGTTTGGCACCTTGGCACTGTTTAATTTGCCTCTAGAATTGCAGCCGGGGGGCGATCGCCCCGAGATCAGCATTAGCACCAGCTACCTCGGTGCAGGTCCCAGCGAAGTTGAAGACCTGATCACTCGCCCGATCGAAGAGGTGATGGAAAGCGTCGAGGGGGTCCAGGAAATTACCAGTACTTCGGCTCCGGGCCGCAGCTCCATCAACCTGGAATTTGAATGGGGCACGGATCCCGATGAGCGCTTGCTGGATGTGATTAATAAGCTCCAGCGCGTGCGCAACCTGCCAGCTGAAGCGGGTGACCCCAATGTCTCCGTGGCCAGCACCAGCAGTAGCCCAATGATTTGGCTGGTGATGGTGCCCCAGGAAGGCCGCATTGCCAATGCCAATGAATACCGCGATTTAGTTAACGATATTTTGGAGCCTGCCCTGCGCCGTGTTCAAGGCGTGAGCAGTTTCATTATTGCGGGGGGGCAGGAGCGGGAAGTGGAGGTGCGAGTGGACCCCCAGGCACTGGCAGATCGCGAGGTCACCATTAGCCAGGTCACCAATGCCATTCGCCAAACCAACCGGGATATTCGCGGTGGGCCGTTAGTTGTAGGGCGAAGAGAGTATCGCGTTAGCACCGTCAGCCGCGCGGACCAAATCTCAGATTTAGAAAATATTGTTCTGCGGCGCAACCAGTTGGGCACGGTCTTTCTCAGAGATGTGGCTCAGGTTAATTTGGGCCGCAAGGTTCGAAATAGTGTGTTGCTATTCAACAGTCAGGAGTCTGTGGCGATCGGCATTATTCGCCAGGTCGGAGCCAACGTGCCCGAGGTCTCCCAAGGCGTTCGCGACACTTTAGAGCGCGTCCAGAAAACCTTTGACGATCTGGATGCTGGGGTTGAATTCCGCACGGCTTACGACGAAAGCAACTATATTGATCAGTCCGTTGCTCTGATGCGTAATAACTTGCTGACGGGGGCTTTACTGGCCGTGTTGGTGTTGCTACTCTTCCTCGGTTCGCCTCGCTCCGTTGCCGTGATTGCCCTGACCATTCCCACGGCGATGGTGAGCGTGTTTTTGGTGATGACCCTGTTGGGCCGCTCCCTCAACATTATTAGCTTGGCGGGTTTGGGCTTTGCGGTGGGGATGATCGTGGATAACGCGATCGTCGTGCTGGAAAATGTCTTCTCCCATTTGCAGCGGGGGAAGCGACCGATCAGGGCGGCGATCGATGGCACGACCGAAGTGGGCAGCGCCATGCTCGGTTCCACCATGACTACCGTGGCGGTTTTTGCCCCCATTGTTTTGGTGCAGGGTGAGGCGGGGCAGCTGTTTACGGATGTTGCCATTACCCTGGCGTCTGCGGTTTTGTTTTCGCTATTCACCGCACTGACGCTGGTGCCGATGCTTTGTGGCCTCTTCTTAAACCAGGCTGAAGTGCAGCTGTTGGAGCAGGGGGCTAAGGCGGGGCGTAATCCTTTTGAACGGGCGATCGGCAGAGCTTCCACAGCGTTTCAGTCTGTGCAGGGTCGGCTGGAGCGGTTTTTGTTGCATACCGCGAGCTGGTCTATTGGTGTGGGCAAGGCGGGACGACGGCTAGTTGTGCTGGCCATTCCCATTGGCTTGCTGATGGTGAGCGCTTTGCTGCTGCCTCCTGCGGACTATCTGCCCCAGGGCAATCGCAACTTGATCTTGTGGCTGGCTCAGACCTTACCTGGGACAAGCGTGGATGAGGCGATCGATCTGTCCCAAGCCCCGCGCAGCTACGTTGAATCCCTGGAAGAAGTGGAAGGCGGATTCTTTATCCATTCCTCCCAGTTCAAAGCGATGGGCATTTTCCTCAAACCGGAATTTGCCAACGGCAGCGGCCTAGAACGGGTCGTCGGCAAGCTGATTCCGCCCAGCTTTGGCTTTCCCGGCTATCGCTTTATGTTCCCCATCCGCATCTCCATTTTCCAGGACCCCGGCAAGGAATTTGAAGTGCGCATGACCGGCTCTAGCTTGGAAGAGCTCGCTGAGCTAGAAGCCCAAATTAAGCCTCAGCTTCAGGGACTCGAAGGCGTCGTCAACGTTCGCTCCGACTATGTTGCAGGTGCACCTCAGCTAGAAGTTCGGCCTATCCAGGCGCGTTTGTCCGAGCTGGGTCTATCGACGACTGATGCAGGAGCCATGGTGGAAGCCGCCTTGGGTGGCAGCCTGGTTTCCGACTTCGTCGAAGGAACCGAAGAACTCGACGTCACTGTCAAACTCAAAGGCAGCCAGGTCGAAACCCCCAACGACCTGCGTCAGCTGCCGCTCTATACCCCCACAGGCGCAAGAATCCAGCTAGGCGAAGTAGCGAGCGTCGTCGAAACCACAGGGCCTGACGTAATCAACCGCGTCAACTTGGAGCGGGCGATCAACCTGACAGTGAGCTTGGCACCTGATGCGCCCCTGGGAACGCTTGTCGAGACAGCCCAAACAGATGTGCTTGATCCATTGCAGGCGCAACTGCCGCCTGGTCAACGCCTGGAGCTAACGGGATCGGCAGATAAGCTGAGCGAAACCTTGAGTCAATTGGGCTCTACCTTTATTTTTTCGCTGCTGATTATCTATTTACTGTTGGTGGCGTTGTACCGCTCCTTCCTCTATCCCATCGTGATCATGATGACCGTGCCCATCGGCTTGACCGGGGCGGTGCTGAGCATTGTGATTGCTAACTTGATTCCAGGTTTATCAGTACCGCTGGATATGATCACAGGTCTTGGCTTTGTAATATTGATTGGCGTGGTAGTGAATAACGCAATTTTGCTAGTGGACCGGGCTTTGCAGTTGCAGCGGGAAGAGGGGATGGAATACCACCATTCCTTGTTTGAAGCTACGCGCGATCGCCTCCGCCCCATTTTCATGTCCGCCAGCACCAGCGTCCTCGGCATGTTGCCCCTTGCAGTGATTCCGGGTGAGGGCGCTGAGCTTTATCAAGGTCTGGGCATTGCCTTGACTGGGGGCTTGGCTTTCTCGACGTTGCTGACGCCTACGGTTGTGCCTGCATTGATGGGGCTATTGTATGACTTGCGGGGTAAGCGCTTGGAGGAAGTTCCTGAGCCGGTTGAAGTGGAGAGAGAGGTTGGAGTTTAAGAGGCAAGATCCTCTTTCCCCAGCCCTTTCTCCTAAAGGAGACAGGGGGCCGGAACAAGGCTTGAACCCTCTAGTCAGACGTCAGAGTAGTAAGGAATAACGGGCTGGTGAACCAGGGCTTGAACTTTCTAGTCAAGCTCCAGTACTTTGATCCGCGTAAGCGGTAGCTCAACAGACTAAACCAGCCCAGAGAAACGCACGACAAGGTCACAACGCCAATCCCCAGCCTTAATGAGCCGCTAGGTTGGGAAGGGTTAACCCGCCTGGGAACACCCTGTTCCCCATCGGCGGGCCCTAAATTTTTGAAGGAGGGCTGGCCCTCATGGCTGCCTGCTTTGCCTCCTTAAGCCAAGCCTCAAGCCCCCACCAACACCGTTTGCCCCGACTCCGAAGCCCGCCGCGCCGCATCCGCCACCCTCAACGCATACAAACTCTCCGCCACCGACACATACAACTTCTCCCCCCGCAGCAAATGCCCCACCACATTCTGCGTATCCAAATTAAACAACCCTCGGCGTCCCCCCATCTCTACCGCTGAATCACCATCCTCCGAAAAGAACTGCGCCTCATCGCGATCAAAGCGGAGAGCACCGCGATCGCCTTTCACCTCCAGCAAACGCTCCGCATTCCATAGCCCCTCCCCCTTCGCCATGGTCACATAGCCCAAAACGCCGCTTTCAAAAAATAGCTGGGCATTGCAAAGGAACGAGGAAAAATAACTTGGATCTTCTAAATTAGGCCAAAACTTAGTGTGACAAGTCACCGAAGCCACCGGCCCAAACGCATTCGTCAAGCGATGAATCCGCGACAGCGCCCCCATCAACGGAAAGCCCAGCTGGTCATGGTTGAAGCTCCAACGCATCGGCGCAGGCTCTTTCGGTGCAACAGTTGCATAGCGCACATAGCGCGGCTCACCCACCTGAGCCAAATTCTGAATCAAAGACTGATGGAGGCCACCCAGCAGTTCAATATGCTCCACATGGAGAAGCTTCTCCTTCCGCTGAGCCAGGGCGATGAGCTTTTCAGCTTCTGCTAGATCTAGGGCTAGGGGATATTCAACGACGACATGCTTGCTTTCCATCAGGGCCGCTTCGGCGACGGGGGCATGGGTTTCGTTGGAGCTGGAGATGACGATGAGGTCAAGGTCGGGGCGTTTGACGAGGGTTTGCCAGTCAGAGGCAGGGGCGATGCCATGCTCTTGGGAAAAGGCTTGGACGCGATCGCTATCTCGCCCAGCTACTACGACGAGCTGAGCACCTTCTGTCTCTTTGAGCGCCTTGGCCCGCAGCTTTGCCGCATAGCCCGTTCCTACCAATCCGACCCGAAGCTCTTGTGCCACGATGAAAAGCCCTAAGTATCCGATGTTGCGCAAAGTCTGGATAGATTTTACAGGGTCTGGGCTGGCTTACTGCTTTCCAAGCAGAGCTTTTGTCAAAGCTGGGTATATGCAGCTCTGAACCGAACAAAATGTGACAAATGACGCCTAATCTCAAGTCCTCACTCTAGGCTGAGATATGTAGCCCTATTTGAAGGCTTACATTCACTATTTCCTTCCGGGGTTAAGCTGTTTTGGAGTGCTATGCCAAAGACAGAAGATAAGAGAACTATCTTAATTTTGGCTGCGAATCCCAGGGATACAGATGCTCTGCGCCTGGGTGAGGAGGTGCGGGAGATCCAGGAATGCTTGAAGCTGGCGAGGCAGCGTAATGACTTTGAGGTGAAGTCGGTCCATGCTGTTCGCATTAAGGATTTGCGGCGGGCCTTGTTGGATCATGAGCCGACAATTGTTCATTTCTCAGGCCATGGTGAGGGAGCGGATGGCTTGCTGTTGGAGGATGCAGTGGGTAAGGCTCAGTATGTCAGTTCCGCTTCTTTGGCGGGGTTGTTTGAGCTGTTCCCGGATGTGGAATGTGTGCTGTTGAATGCTTGCTATTCGATGGCGCAGGCAGATGCGATCGTTCAGCATGTGGGGCATGTCGTGGGGATGCGGTGGGCGATCGGTGATGGGGCAGCCAAGCAGTTTTCGATGGGCTTTTACGATGGCCTGGGCAGTGGGAGAGATTACGCTGAAGCGTTTAAGTTTGGGGTGAATGGGATCGATCTAGAGGGTCTTCCGGAGGCTGCAACCCCTGTGTTGCGGGTTCAAGACCCAGATGGTTCAGTCACAACACCCCATGAAGAAGATGCGGGTAGGGACATGGCATCGCCGTGTCCGGCAGAGGCCGGTGCTGCAGCAGAGCCTGCAGCTACAGAAGATTCCCCAGCCATCTATCTAGAAACACCGGAGGGGCAGGTTCCTTTAAGCTCACCGTTTTATGTGGAGCGACCTCCGATTGAGAAGGATTGCTTTGAGGAAATTCGTAAGCCGGGGGCGTTGATTCGGGTGAAGGCTCCTCGGCAGATGGGCAAGACGTCGCTGATGAGTCGGATTTTGGCGGAGGCGCAGCGGCAGGAGCCGGTTTGTCGAGCGGTGTCGCTGTCGTTTCAGGAGGCGGATGGGGAGGTGTTTGCCAAGCTGGACCTGTTTTTGCAGTGGTTTTGCGCCAGTATTGCTGATGCTTTAGGGCTGGAGGATGAGCTGGAGCGCCGCTGGAAGGGGGTGGTGGGGAGTAAGCAGAAGTGTTCGAAGTATTTTCAGAATTATCTGTTGCCTGCGGTTGAGGGATCGCTGGTGTTAGGGCTGGATGAGGTGGATCAAGTTTTTAATTACGATGCGGTGGCGACGGATTTCTTTGGGTTGTTGCGGGCCTGGCATGAGCGGGCCAAGAATGAGCCGCTGTGGCAGCGGTTGAAGCTGGTGATTGTCCATTCGAAGGAGGTGTATGTGCCGCTGGAGATTAATCAGTCGCCGTTTAATGTGGGGCTGCCAGTTGAGTTGCCGGAGCTGACGCTAGCGCAGGTGCAGGATTTGGCTGAGCGCCATGGGTTGGCGCTGGAAACAGAAGCAAAGCAGCTGATGGGGATGATTGGGGGGCATCCCTATTTGGTGCGGGTGGCGCTGTATCAGTTGGCGCGGGGGCGGACGACATTGGCGGAGCTGGTGACGCAGGCTCCGACGGAGGCAGGCCCGTTTAGTGACCATTTGCGGCGGCATTTGTTGAATTTGGAGGAGCATGATGAGTTGCTGGGGGCGATGCAGCAGCTGTTGAAGAGCAAGGTTCCGGTGCAGATTGGGTCTGCGGAGATGTTTAAGTTGCGCAGTATGGGGTTGGTGAAGCTGGAGGGCAATGCAGCGGAGCCATTGTGTGATTTGTATCGTCAGTATTTTGGTTGCCGTTGGGGGATGGGGGCATGAGTGGGGCGAACACTGCGACGAATCAGCCATTTGAGTATCAGGTGGGGGGAAGCCTGCCGCTGGATGCGCCGACCTATGTGAAGCGGAAGGCGGATGATGAGCTGTATGAGGCGCTGAAGGCAGGAGAGTTTTGCTATGTGCTAAATTCGCGGCAGATGGGGAAGTCGAGCCTGCGGGTGCGGACGATGCAGCGGTTGCAGGCGGAGGGAATTGCCTGTGTGGCAATTCAGATTACAGATATTGCCAGTTCGGAGATTACGCCGGAGGAGTGGTATGCAGGGGTGATTGATGCGCTGGCGGAGGGGCTGGGGCTGACAGAGCAGTTTGATTTAAATCGCTGGTGGGAGGAGCAGCGATTGCTGTCGCCCGTGCAGCGGTTTAGTAAGTTTTTGGAGATGGTGCTGTTGCGGGAAATGGAGCAGCAGATTGTTGTTTTTGTGGATGAGATTGATAGCATTCTCAGCTTGCAATTTCCCTTTGAAGATTTCTTTGCGGTGATTCGAGAATGTTTTAACAAGCGAGCAGATCAGTCGGAGTTTGGACGGTTGACGTTTGTTTTAGTTGGGGTTGCAACCCCGTTGGATTTGACTCAAGATAAGCGGCGGACGCCGTTTAATGTGGGGCGGGCGATTGAGCTGAGCGGATTTAAGGTGGAGGAAGCTGCACCGCTGGCACAAGGATTGGTAGGAGCGGTGCCTGATGTGCGGGGGGTGTTGCAGGAGATTGTGGCTTGGACGGGAGGGCAGCCCTTTTTGACTCAGAAGCTTTGTCGGTTGGTGGGGCAAGTGACGGAGGAGCAGGCGGCTTGGAAGGGTAGCCGTGCTGGGGATGTCGTACCGGATGGGAGGTTGAACCCCAAGCTGTTTGTGGAGCAGCTTGTGCGGCAGCGAGTGCTGACTAATTGGGAGTCGCAGGATGAGCCGGAGCATTTGCGGACGATTCGAGATCGACTGTTGAAGGATGAGCAGCAGGCTGGGCAGTTGTTAGGGGTGTATCAGCAATTGTTGCGGCAGGGGGAGTTGGACTATGGGGGAAGCCCTGAGCAGCGGTCGCTGCGGTTGGCAGGAGCAGTGGTGGAGCAACAGGGGAAGCTGCGGGTTTATAACCGGATTTATGGGGAGGTGTTTGGGCTGGGCTGGGTCACGCAGGCGCTGGGGGAGCTTCGGCCTTACGGGGAAACGATTGTGGCTTGGCTGGTTGCGGAGAAAGCGGATGAGTCGCGGTTGTTGCGGGGGCAGGCGCTGACGGATGCTCAGGTTTGGGCAGCGGATAAACGTTTGGGTGATGAAGATTATCAGTTTTTAGCAGCCAGCCGCGAACTCGATGTGCGGGAACTGGAAGGGGTATTGGCAGCGGAACGGCAGGCGAAGAAAATTTTAGCTGTTGCCCAAGAACAAGTGCAGGATGAGTTGCGGCAAGCCAATGAACAGTTAGCACAAACCAAAATAGAAACAGAAGGGCTGGTTGTCAGAGGTCAACGAATTCAACGACGTACTGCTTGGGCTTCAGGATTTCTAAGCCTTGTTGCGATGGTTGCTGGTTACCAAAGCATTCGGGTAACAGATACTCTGACAAGAGCGAGATTAGGCTTAGCCTTGGAGCGTAAATCTGCGTTTGCTTGGCGAAAACATCAAGATGAGCCTTTAAATGCACTGCTGCTGGCGATGGAAGCTGGGCAAGAGTTGCAGCATACATTTCCAGTTAGTAGCCGATCCAAGCAAAATCGTGACGTAACTGATGGTCCAATTCGAATCTTGTATGCAATTGTGCGGGAGACTACGGAGCTCAATCAATTTAAGGGCCATCAAGACATTGTCAGAAATGCGAGCTTCAGCCCCGATGGAGGGCGAATCGTCACCGCGAGCGATGACAACACTGCGAAAGTATGGCAAAGCGATCACCTGGAAAGTCTATTGGTCAGGGGGTGCAACCATCTTCATGCTTATTTTGCGACCCATCCTGAGAGCTTGGATAAGCTAGTGATGTGTCACACTCCAGCTCGATTAGAAATTGCAGCACATGCATTAGTCCGCGAAGGAGATGCATTAGCAACTAAAGAATCAAATTCTAGGGCAATTGAGAAATACAACAAGGCTCAACAGTGGAATTCTAGTTTGCAACTCAACCCCACAGATCGCGCTGAGCAGTTAACGAATGCAACAAAAGCTCCTCGATAATGTCTCAGCCACTCACTATGACCCAAGCCTTGATCTCTGCCCCTCACACTATCCTCATCACCGGCTGCTCCAGCGGCATTGGCCGCGCCTTAGCCCTGGCTTTCCACCACCAGCAAGGCCACACCGTCTGGGCTACCGCCCGCAAGCCGGAAACCCTCGCTGAGCTAAAAGCCCAAGGCATCCGCACCACCCAGCTCGACGTCACCAACGCCACCAGCCGCGATACCGCCATTGAGCGAATCCTGGCCGAATCTGGCCGCATCGACATCCTCGTCAACAACGCAGGCTACGGCCAAATGGGCCCCCTACTCGATCTAGAAGCCGAAACTATTCGCGCCCAGCTCGAAACCAACACGATCGCCCCCATCGCCCTCACCCAAGCCGTTGCCCCCGCCATGATCGCCCAAGGCAGCGGCCTAATCGTCAACATCGGCAGCGTTTCCGGCATCTTCACCACCCCCTTCGCCGGAGCCTACTGCGCCTCAAAAGCCGCAATCCACAGCCTCTCCGATGCCCTCCGCCTCGAACTCGCCCCCTTCGGCATCAATGTAATGGTCATACAACCCGGAGCCATCCAATCCAACATCGGCAACAACGCCGAAGCCATGCTGGAGCAAACCCTCAAGGCTGACTCTCGCTACGGAGCATTGGAGTCAGTCATTCGAGCCCGAGCCAACGCCTCCCAGCAAGGGGCAACCTCCACCGAAGCCTTTGCCCAAGCTGTTGTCAAAGCCTGTGAGAACCCAAAACCCGTTGTGCGCATTGGCAACAAGAGCTTTTTGCTGCCGTTCTTGCAGCGATGGTTGCCGGTGTGGGTGCGCGATCGCCTCCTCACCAAACGCTTCCAGCTCAATCAGCTCCAGATCCGTAGGTTGGGTTGAGGCTTCCAAAACCCAACAAATTCTCACCCATCGCTTCCACCCTGCTATCTGTTGGGTTTCATTCTTCAACCCAACCTACCCTAGCCCTGAAGGTTCGCGGATGCTGCGGGCGATCGCCGACACATCCTCATCTCCAAATCCCCGCGCCATCAGCCCCGCTTCAATTTGTGCGACGTAGGCTGCGATCGGCACCGTCACCCCCAGCTCCTCCGCCGCCTCCAGAGCAATCTTCAAATCCTTATGGTGCAACCGCACCCGAAATCCCAAGGGATAATCATTCTTAATCATATTTTCAGAACGATTCGTCAGCCCCCAAGAGCCCGCTGCTCCACCCCCCACTGCCTTGACAACCTGAGACATATCTAGACCTGCCTTCATTCCCAGCGCCAATCCCTCCGCTACACTCAAATAAGTTCCCGCTACAATCACCTGGTTAATTGCCTTTGTCACTTGGCCCGAGCCAATAGGCCCCACATGGGTAATCGTCTTGCCCATTGCTTCTAACACTGGCATGGCTTTAGCCACCGCCTCGGCTTCACCCCCCAGCATGATTGACAGTGTTCCCTTCTGAGCCCCTTCCGAGCCGCCAGACACCGGCCCATCTAGCATCTGCACCTGCTTCTCCGCAAGGGCTGCTGCGAGCCGCCGCGTCACCTTGGGGCTAATCGTAGACATATCCACAACCACTGCTCCTGCAGCGGCTCCCTGAATCACGCCATTCTGACTCAGGACGACTGTTTCCACATCGGGACTGTCACTTACGCAAGTCACGATCACCTCCGCGCCTAAGGATGCTGCCTTAGGGCTTTCTGCTCGTTTAGCGCCTGCAGTAGCCAGAGCTTCCTCCTTGGCTCGGGTGCGGTTATGCACCGTTACCTCATGTCCCGCTTGGAGCAAATTCAACACCATCGGTCCGCCCATGGTGCCCAGCCCGATAAAACCTACTTTCATCCCAATTGCTCCGGCATAGATTTTGTGTTTCCGCCAAGTAAGGCATTACTAACCCGCTGGAGGAATACATCGTTTGTTCACTTGATTGTAAGGATTTTCTAAGCTTGCTCTTTTAAAACAGCATCAAAGCGAAAACGCCGACGTACTCACTGAAGTACTCCTCAGATATCACAGCTTCCCAAGGAAGTCACAGCCCATGTTCACCACCAACCTTCGCAATACCGTTCAGCGCCTTGCCGTTCTGGGTCTTAGCCTAGGCGTCATGGGTAGCGCAACAATACTGACTGCCACAGCCGTCAGTGCTGCGGAGTATAAGGGCCAACGTTTAGATGGTCGTTCATTTGAAGCGATCGCCTTTGCCCTAGATAGTGAGGAATCACAAACAGCCAAAGTAACTTTCTCGGGCTATCAAGCCCTGTTACATTTCGAAGACGGCAGCTACGCCATTGTCGATTTAGAGAATGCAGTCATTGATGATCGCGACAACATTACAGCCTTAGACCGTCGTCAGAATATTCAGTGGAAGCTCGACCTTCACTAGATTAAGACCCTGTATCAATACGGCCATCCAAACGAGATACTGAAATCAATACCAAAAGACCTGCAGCCCTCTTCAAACAAGGACTACAGGTTTTCTTTTACCAGATCATCACATTCATCCTCCGTATTAATCGTCAGTTTTATCCGGCCTCTATTCCGTAACTTCCGAGGGTTAATCATGTTAGATCCTCTGAAACAAGATTGATTTAATCTAGGGCTAAGTACTCGATTTAAAGCTCGTTTTGAGAAAGATTGATAGAAATTAGAAGCAGCTTTATCTGCTATCTACGAGAGCGTTAATGCCATTGCAAAAAGGGCAAACTATAAACACATCACCTTTGGTCGGAGGCTCACATCTATGCTTGTGACAAAACCTCAATATCGCCTCGTAACCCGCAGCGATTTTGATGGCCTAGTCTGTGCCGTTCTATTTAAAGAGCTTGGCATTATTGATGACATCAAGTTTGTCCATCCTAAGGATATGCAGGATGGCAAGATTGATATTGGCCCTCGCGATATCACCACAAACTTGCCTTACGTCCCTGGTGCTCATTTAGCCTTCGACCACCACACTAGCGAGGCACTGCGAAACTTTGGTGTGAATGGTGACCATTACATCATCGATAGCGAAGCTCCTTCTGCTGCTCGCGTGGTTTATGAATATTACGGTGGGGCAGCAACGTTTCACAACATTGCCCCAGAGCTCATGGTGGCAGTGGATAAAGCTGACTCTGCGAATTACTCCATTGAAGAAGTACTCAATCCGACTCAATGGACTTTGCTAAACTTCTTAATGGATTCCCGTACGGGCCTAGGGCGATTTCGTAGCTTTCGGATCTCCAACTACAACTTAATGATGCAGTTGATTGATTACTGTAGAAATCACTCCATTGAGGAAATCCTTGCTCTGCCTGATGTGGAAGAACGCGTGGGTCTTTTCTTTGAACAAGAGACTAAATTTAAGCAGCAACTACTGCGCTGCTCCCAGGTCTACCAAAATCTCGTGGTCCTAGATCTACGCGAGGAAGAGGCAATCCATGTTGGCAATCGCTTTATGCTTTACGCCCTATTCCCCAACTGCAATATTTCCATCCATGCTCTCTGGGGACGCCAACAGCAAAACACCGTTTTTGCAGTGGGTAAATCTATTTTTAAGCGTACCTCTCGGACCAATATTGGGGATTTAATGCTTGAATTTGGCGGTGGTGGCCACATCAATGCTGGGACTTGCCAGGTTGATAATCCATTAGCTCAACCTACGCTGGCTAGCTTAATTCAGCGGATTACTAGCGATGGTTAGAGTTTATAGACGGAGCATCTGCTAGGAGAAGCTTCTTAGCAGATGGGTACTTCTTAAGCGATCGCATTTTGTTTTCCTCCATTGTTTGAGAACCTGTCACTTCCTAGAAAAAATATTCAAAGCCTGAAATCGCGCAAAATTCTTAGATGGCTGAATAAGTGTTCTAGAGAGCAGTGGATTTCCTCTTCATGAAGTGACAGGCTCCCTCAAATTTAATGTACAAAATAGCAAATTTAAGTAAATAGAAATATCTAAAAAATTGTTCAGCAGACTCAAAGTATGGAGCGTATCAACCTTCGATTTTGGGGTTTGACCGAGTCAATGCGATAGCCAGCAAACTTTTTCCCGAGCTCGTGCGAATGAGATCACAGCCAGGGTTCAGTCATACTCTTGCTCAAACATTCTTCCTCGTAACCCATAGGCCTTGATCTTCAGTACTGGTCCGTAAAGTAGAGAGTAATTGAAATGAAACTCTTTTCTGGCAAAGGATTGACGCATTGAAACGGCCGTTTTTGAGAATCCTTGTCTGACATGGAATGTAGCGATTTTTCCCACAAAACAGACCAATCCCAACTCGCCTCCCCCGCATCACAGCACCCTAGCAATAGGGGCCAAGCAGCTAACAACGATACAAAAGTCAACGATTCTGAAACTTATTCACTGACTTTGAACGTCATAGTAACTATCGAGGCTGCTCTTGAAGCATTGCTAACCCAAGCCTCAATCACTAACCGATAGACCCTGTTCAGCAATTGGCGTCTTATCAAAAATGGAACCTCCCGGCTATTCTCAAGTTTTAGAAGCTCTTCCCAGAGTTTCTCGTATCCTGCGTAAACGTCCAAATTGGGCAGAACAGCTTCATACCTCGGCTATGTTGTTGCACAGCTTGAGTTGTCAGAGCAGACTATAGAGTCCGAAGCGAAGACAGCAAAGCAATTCATGCTGTGTTAAGTCATCCAGCAAAGCTATACCAGAGACGGCGATTCCGAAAGAAGCTTGCTGCGCGATCGCAGTCATGCAGCCAATGTCTGGAACATAGATTCCCTGGCAACGAGCTTGGCATCTCCAGCCTTCGGAGACTCAATCAGTCATACATCACAGGCAATGTTTTATACATTCTATTTTCTTGTCTCCTGAGGCGAGAAGCGGTTTTGCCATTGCCAAGATGAGTGGATACTCGATTGAAGATCAGATGCTGATACAGCTGATGAAAGGCTCAATCTAGCCAGCTCACTCCCCGCGTCTTCAATCCTTCGGACTCAAGCCCAAGCTGAGCAAGTGTTGCAATCTCTACACCTGCTCAGCCCCACAGACCGAGCCATTCCCCCACAATTGAATTAAGGTCTCTGCAAGGAGAAAACCATGACATCTATCAAAGCAATCACGATTGTTGCATTTGGAAGTTTAATAGCCAGCGTTGCCACAGCAAATATTGCAACAGCAACCCCTGAGCCAGCCAATCAAGAGCAGATTATCTTAGCCAGCAATATGCCTGGTCTCACCACCCGTTCGGCTTGGATGGAGGTAGATTTTGAACCTCCCAGCTTTGAATATGACCTACAGGCTCACCAGTCATCCCTAGCTCTAGCATCCACCTGGCAAAGCATTGGCACCAATGCAGTGGTAGAAGGAGACTACGACAATGCCTTGGCGGCATTTGATAAGGCCATTGATCTAGACGTAGATGCTGATGCCACTCTGCTCCAGCAGCGCGGCTGGCTCTACTACCGCATGGGGCATAAGGCTCAGGCGCTCGGTGATCTTTGGCAAGCGGCCAGTTTCCAGCTCAACCAAGGTGACTTTACTGCCTACCAAGACAGTATGGAGATGCACCGCTTTGTTGATTTTCAACTGAAGTAAGGAGTTGCAGTAATGCAGCTGCTAAAGCCCCGCCCTGTCATTAGTTTCAGACTTTCTCTGGAATCAATGATGGAGCGGGGCTTTAGCACAGGAAGGTGTCTATCTTGTATTGGTCTAGATCCTCGTTCGGCATGAATAGCATCGGTAATTGTTTTCCAAGTCATTGGGTCTAAGAGGATTCTAAGAAAGAATCCTCTTAGACAAACAGTGCCGTTATCTAGCCAACGGCCTGCCAGCCTTGCCAAACATTCAGCCCCTGGGACCCAGTAATCTGATTCCCATTCATGAACAAGACCCCCTGCCAAGGCTGAGTTTGATGCTGAATCAGCAAATCAGTCTGGCCATCTTCGTTTTGGTCACTGGTCCCCACAATGTCCCAGCCAGACCAGCCTGCGATGCTTTGAGAACCCACAATCTGCTGATTGCTGTCGAGTTCCAAGATGCCATGCCATCCCTCAGTTTGATGCTGAGCAATCAATTCGGCTTTGCCATCACCGTTGAAGTCACCGGCTCCTTTCACATCCCAGCCTGCCCAGACATTGATCCCCTGGGAGCTCTGAATCTGCGAGCCATCAGCCCCACCCATGTACCAAACACCAACCCAATCTTCGGTTTGGTGCTTAATCAAGATGTCATCAGTGCCGTCATTATTGAAGTTGCCCGCTCCAACGATATCCCAGCCAGCCCAGCCTGGAATCCCCTGGGAGGACTGGATGTTAGGACCATCCAGATACAGAATCCCATGCCAGTCATTCGCGAGGTTCTCAATCACAATGTCCGTTTGACCGTCATTGTTAAAGTCGCCCTTCGCCGCAGGTTTCCAACCCGTCCACAGGGACACAGAATCGGTGATGTTGCCCTGATTATCAAGGAAGCCAATGCCGCTCCACTGTTCTTGGGGGTGATAGAGCAACCGGTCGGTTTGACCATCACCATTGAAGTCACTCGTGGCAGTTAAGCCGCCCGTTAGGGTCGCTTCATCTGAAACAGCGCTGCTCGCATCTGTTCCTCCGACGAAGTTCGTCGCGTCTAAGCTATCTGCATTGACGTTGAGGAGCGTGGCGACGCTCTGGAGACCATTGCCACTGTCCACTAGGACTTCGGTATGCTCACCCAGTTGTTGCAATTGGACATTGCCACCCACCGTGACGTTGTTGCCCAGGATGGAGGTGAGGTCGAGGCGGTCCCGGATGATCTCAAAGTCCATTACCGTATCGCCAAACTCACTGGCATCGGTATAAGCAAAGACATCATCGCCCTGGCCACCGAAGAGGGTATCTGCTCCTGCACCGCCTTCCAAGCGGTCATCGCCATCGGAGCCGCGCAGGAGGTCTTCTCCACTGCCACCCTGGAGCAAGTCATTGCCGCTGCCGCCGTTGAGGAGGTCATCACCATCGCCACCCATTAAGGTGTCGTTGCCGCTGCCCCCATTGATGAGGTCGTTGCCGCCCATGCCGTTGATGGTGTCATCGCCGGAACCGCCGTTGGCAATATCATCGCCATCGCCGGTATTGACATTGTCAGTATCGCTACCTGCATTGACCACATCATTACCGGTTCCACCCAAGGCATTGTCACCGTCGCTGCCGCCATTGATGACATCGTCACCGGCACCACCATCGAGGGTGTCGGTATCGCTCAGGCCGTTGAGGATGTCGTCACCTGTGCCGCCTGTGAGGATATCATCGCCTCCGGTGCCAGAGCTATCGGTGGAATTGCTGGAGCCAGGCTGTTGATAGTCAGGAATGCCATCGCCATTGGAGTCAATGAGGTCATCGCCGCCGTTATCCCCAAAGCCCGGTGCTGGGTCAACGGGGTCGACAATGCCATCGCCATCGGTATCAGGGCCATCGATGGCACCATCACCATCGAGGTCCAGGTCGCCATTCCCGGTTTCGACCAGATCTGGGACACCATCATTGTCTGAATCCAACTCTTGGAAGTCAGGATTGCCGTCGCCATCGGTATCGGTCACAGGCACAGGTGTTCCACCCACAACTGGGTCAATCGCAGCACCAATGCCATCGCCATTGACGACGGGAGTGCCAGTGCCAATCAAGCCATCTCCATCTGGATCAGAGCCACCCGCTTCAATGACATCATTGATGCCGTCATTGTCAGAGTCGAGGTCTTGGAAATCCTCTACGCCATCGCTATCGGTATCAATGGGGGGAGTAGAAGGCGTTCCACTTTCAGGAATCGTTTCAATGACATCTGGTAGACCGTTGTTACCGACCGGGCCATCCACCATGCCATCACCATCGACATCCGCCGCACCGTGACCGGCTTCAATCACATCCAGGATGCCGTCATTGTCCGCATCTAGGTCTAAGGAATCGGGAATGCCATCGCCATCGGTATCGAGGTTGCCATCGCCCTCCGCAGTATCCAAGATGCCATCATTGTCATCGTCTAGGTCCTGAGCATTGAAAATTCCGTCACCATCACTATCAATGTCAAGGGAATCACCAAAGCCATTGGGCAAGTTGTCATCTGAGGCGAGGATGCCGTCGCCATCAGGGTCAGCGCCCGTGGCAGGAGTGGCATCGCTATCGACGGTGGGGTCGAGATAGTCGGGAACTGTGGGTGTACCTGTGTTGGTGTTGGGCGCAACGGGGTCGTTGGCATCACCAAAGCCAGCGGGGTTGCCATCGGCGGGATCGATGATGCCGTCGCCATCGGTGTCGAGGCCATCAACAATGCCATCTTCATTGGCATCTAAGCCAGCATGGGGACCTTCAATGACATCGTTATCGCCGTCATTGTCAGAATCGAGGTCCAAGTAATCGGGGACGTTATCAGAATCAGTATCGGGCACAACGTCATCTGCTCCCGGTGCTAGGCCATCGCCGTCCACAACCGGAGTACCGCTGCCGATAATGCCGTCGCCATCGGGGTCGGTGCCGCCCCCTTCGATGACGTCATTGATGCCGTCATTGTCTGAATCGAGGTC
>CALECT010000085.1 GCA_937949725.1 uncultured Pseudanabaenaceae cyanobacterium | reverse complement strand
TTTCGCTCTGAGTCTGGGGATTTATCCCCAGGCGTTCCGGGGAGTTATACCCAGTGCTATCAGACTGAGGCTGGGATGTTCTATTTCTGAGAACTACCTAACTGAGGCAGCACAACTGATTTGTAGTACAACCTGACGATTTGTACTTCAATGTGTTAGCTTCGGGTTGAATTGCGAGATTGCTGCGCGGCAGCGGTTCAGGTTCTGTATACCTGTCTGGCACGCCAGGCTTTAGCCTTGGCGCGTACCGCCAACCATTAATCAATCGATTCACTGTTCGGAAGTTAAGGCCGAGCAGTGCCTTCGCCCAAGGGGCGATGGCAGCAGGTGTAGGCGCACAACCTATCCCATGCTAAAAACCGCACGATTAGCTCAGAGGTAGAGCAGCCGTCCTGCGTTAAGCGAACGGTGTGTCGTAGGTTCGATTCCTACATCGCGCTCCAACTGAAAGTTAGCTCAGCTGGTAGAGCATCAGACTTATAATCTGACTGTCACAGGTTCAATTCCTGTACTTTTCACCACCCCGCCCTGGGTATGGGCAACTGATTTAGGATCAGTCAACGCCGACAAAGCGTTAACGCCTGCAAAGCGTTCGGGCTAAAACCCCGAAGGTAAAGCGGAGCAATCCGCTGTGGTTCGACTCCACGTTTTTTGAAGACCTCGCAATGCTCAGTTCAGCAGTTTGGACGAGATGGAATTTGCTTCGGCAGGTTCATCAACTTCAGACCGCAGCAGTTGAGGGCTTGCGCGATCGCCTACCATCCCTAGCTTGAGTTTGTTCTTCTAGGGTGACCTCCCGTTGCTGTGCGCGGCAATAGGAGCAAGCCCCAAGAACGGCAGATTTGCCTCAATGTTTTAGCGAGGTTGTCTTCGGGCAACCTAAGCAAAGACACTGAGGCTTAATCCAGCTAGGGAGGCGAGATCGCCCGCCCAAACCTGTGAACCTGGAGCAATTGCGGGGTCTTTTTGATTTCATGTATTACACATAATACAAGCTGTGTTATAGTCAGGGTAATTTGCTGAACGATCCGCAAAAACACTAGGAATCCAGCGTTGCATCGCTGTAGCTCTCCAGAGGAGAGGAGACAATCATGTTCAGAACCTTTTACATCAAACCCAGCGAGCGGGGCATCCTTTACCACCGCAGCGATTTCAAGCGCGTTCTGCGTCCCGGCACCCATCGTTTCCTGGGCTGGCACTGGCGCGTGAAGAAGTTCGACCTCAACCAGCCCGAGGCCAAGCTGGAGAACCTGGAGCTGCTATTGCAAGCCCATGGTGACCAGATTCGTCAGCATTTTCTTGTAGTACGTACAGGCTTCAACGATGCGGCCCTGGTGCGTCTGGGTCAGCGCTGGCTGAGCATTGGGCCTAACCAATTGCGGACATTTTGGCGCGGTTTTGTGGATGTGGAGGCCCAACTATTCAACCTGGAAGAGAGCCGAGAGCTGCCTCAAGACTTGGCTCAGCAACTACGCGGTGCCCAGCTGGAGGGCTTGAAGCAGGTGAACCTGGCCGAGTTTGAGATTGGCTTGCTCTATGTGCAGGACAACTTTGTGCGGCCTCTGGAGCCTGGTGATTATGCCTTTTGGACCTTTGGGCGCTCGGTGATTGTGCGATCGCTCAAGCGCACCGAACCCAATCCAGCCTTCCCCTTTGAGGAAGTGCTGATGGAACAGCATCCCGAGTTTGTGGCCAGCTACTGCCAGGTGGTGGAGCTAGATGGGGATGAGGTGGCGATCGCTCGCTATAAAGGCAAAGCGATCGCAGTTCTACCACCCCACAGCCGCAAGCTATTCTGGCGGGAAACAGAGGTTGAGCGCATCAACATCACCGCCCAGCCCAAGCTACCCGAACGGCTGATCTCGGAGCTAATCTCCGGCTCATCCACCGCCATGGCCCTGGCTCTCGGCCATATCCACGCCTTAGAGGTGTCGGCACAACATGTGGGTCTGCTGTACCTGGATGGAGCCTTGCAGGAAACCTTGCCTGCGGGCATCCATGCCTGGTGGGAGTTTGGCCGCAGCTTCAAAAGCGAGGCCATAGACCTGCGGTTGCAGAGCCTAGAGGTTTCAGGCCAGGAAATCTTGTCAAAGGACAAGGTGCCCCTGCGCTTGAACTTGACGGCGGATTACCGCGTAGTGGATGCAGTCCAGGCCCGCACAGCGCTAAAGGATATTCCTGGCTTCCTATATAAGGAGCTGCAATTTGCCCTGCGTGGCGCGGTGGGGACGAAGCACCTGGATACCTTGCTGGAGGATAAGGGGGCGATCGATCAGTCCATTTCTGAGTACATGGCGGACAAGGTTCCGGCCTATGGCTTGGAACTGCGATCCGTTGGGGTCAAGGACATCATCCTGCCCGGTGAAATCAAGGCGATTTTGGGTCAGGTGGTGGCGGCGGAGAAATCTGCCCAGGCCAATGTGATCCGCCGCCGCGAAGAGACCGCTGCCACGCGCAGTATGCTCAACACCGCCAAGGTGATGGAGGACAATCCCATTGCGCTGCGGCTGAAGGAGCTGGAGGTGCTGGAGCGCATCGCCGAGAAGATCGAGAAGATTAATGTGAATGGCAGCTTGGACAGTATCTTGACTGAGCTGATTAGCATTAAGCAGTAGGCTTTGAGAAGCCCAGATAGAGGCAAGGCGATCGTCGCGATAAGGGATCTGTAGAGTGCTGGATCTGTAGGGGCCGTTT
>CALECT010000084.1 GCA_937949725.1 uncultured Pseudanabaenaceae cyanobacterium | reverse complement strand
TCGAGATAGCTGCTGTCATTGACGCCCTTCGCTTCCAAGGCTTCGTGAATCCAGGCCGCTCCCCAGCTCAGCTCGTCATCGTAGCCGCTCCAGGAATTGTAGAAGGACTGGGCATTTGAGATGGAGTCGGAGTATTTGCCCCGGTATTGGTCACCAAAGTCATATAGCTGCATCGCATTGTCCAACAGCTCATCCGCATAGGCTGCGTCACTGGGCCGGAAGACAATGGAAGCCGAAGCCAAAGCTGCTGCTGCCTCCGCCGCTAGGTCCGACCCCGGAGCCTGAGCAGTAATCAATGCCGTGGGTCTGGGCAAGTTCATCGCCTCGGGGCTACCCCAATAACTGTGGTCCACATTGCCATCGCCCACTTGCCCCGCAAAAGCTGTCGTCTGCCCACCGGAAGTTTGGTGCGCCTCCAACAAAAAGTCTGTGCCCCATTTAATTGCTTCCAGAGCCTCGTCCAATTGCCCACTAGTTGCGTAGGCATCCCGATATTCCACCAGGCCCCAGCTCAGCATGGTCATGCTACTCGCCATGGGAAAAACAAATTTGACATGGTCACCCGCATCGAAATAGCCACCGCTGAGATCCAGGCCCACATCAGCCCCATCATTCAGCGTGCTGTCGCCGCGCCAGTCAATACGATTGTCTGCGGGCAAGTCTCCAGCTCGCTGAGCCTCGTAGAACAGGAAGGACTTCTGCAATGCTTCGCCGTAATTGAAACCGCCCTGCGGAGGATTACCCGTCGCGTTAGGAGGGGAAATGGGTGACTCTGTTTCGTTACCACCGCCGGTTGCTGCATCCCCATTAATGCCATTGCCCCAGTCGCCATCTACCCCAGGCGCTGGGCGCTGGGGAGTGGGAGTCGCTGGCGTAGCGGGATTGCTGATGGGTTGCGTTAGCCCAGTTGCGGTGAGCTGATAGCTACTGGGTGGGCTGATCTGGTCAGTTGGAACATCAGCATTGAAGCCTAAGCTGATAGTTTGGCCTGGGGCAAGGTTGCGATTCCAGGACTCAGGACGCACTTGGTAAACATTGCCCTGCTGACTGATGATTTCGCCGCCCCACAATTCGCGAATGGGGAAGTCAGCCGTGAATTCAAATGTCCAACTGTCGAGAGATTGACCAGTCGTATTTTGGAAAGTCAAGTTGCCTGTAAAACCACTACCCCAGTCATTGGCGATCGCAAAGTCTACAGCACCATTACTGGACTCTGAGCTAGGCTGGATCGTCGGCTCAGGCTCCGAAAAATCGGGGCTACTCGGGGTCGGGTCTAAAGTTGTAGGTGTCGCAGGCGCTGGGCTCGCAGGCGTTGACGGCAGCGTAGGCGTTGTAATGTCGCCGTCTCCGCTAGTACTGATCTCTATGCCATTGAGGCGAAAGTCTTTCGGCCGGGTGGAGTCAGCAGCAGACTTGGCGGCTAGGAAGCCAAAGTCGCGCTCGCCCCCCGCACCAATGGTTTGGTTGTAACCCAAGTGACGGAAGACATAGCGATCGCCTTCACGGCTCACCAGCTCTGCATTCCAAACTTGGGTGATCTCGAAATCGGCAACAAACTCAAATAGCCAGCCGTCTAAGGGGCGATCGCTATTATTTTCAATTGAAACAGTGGCAGTCAGGCCATCGTTCCATTCACTATCAATCTTGAATTGAGCGGTATTCATGGCACTACGCAATAAGTCGGCACAGGTAGATGAGCTGACTAGGCGGCAGAATATCGCCAGAATTTAGCTAGCTACCTTGGAACAAGGCCGCTAGAAAATGAAAATGAGTATTAACGCTTCAAACGGGTAGGAAAAGCCAGAAGCTCCTTGGGGCAAGGCTTTTGACTTAGCACCGACCAGAACCTCGGCTCATTTGTAGGAAGACTAGATGTTGGAGATTCATTGAAATCAAAAAAATGCTTGAGCACAGGCCTGAACTGAGCCATTCACAAAATAGGGAACAGGAATAGCTCTGCTGGGTAGATGCTGTATTCAATACAGATGCGACGAAGCTCGGATCATTTGCTTTCCCAAAGTAGCTGTAATAGATGAAGAACTACTTCAGGCTTGCTGATAGGAACATGGTATCCATTGCACCCTATTTTCTGTCTCTTGCTAAATCTACGGAAATTGTGCGCTGTTTGTCTTAGCCAATGAATATTCTAGAGAAACAATCCGTATTCTCCGAAGAAAAATTGAAACTAAATATGAAATGATTGTGAGTTCCTACTTTATCTCTGTGTTTTCACTCAACTATTTTTGCCGTCACGATCCTCCCTCCTTACGCCAAAACGCTTTCCTGGCATGACTTTCAAAAATTTCATTGTCTTTTTTATGCAGTGGCTAATCAAAAGTTCTCATGAAAACAAGCTCAAGTGATTAGATTCTATTTTCTTTCGCTTTAAGAGGAACTTTCTAAGGTCATCATGCGTCCGCCATTCATCAATCTAATATCTGAAAATTGGTCTAAACGGAAATAAAAACTTTTTAAACTCTTGAACCGAAACTTTTAGAAGACGAACCAAATTCCAGCCGATGCTTTGAGTCAGATATTAGATCTGACTTAAAGTATTCTCCTCTTCGATCTTGAACTCATCTCTTATGAGGAATGAGCGTAGTGCATCTTTTAAGTTCAGTGGTGCCTCGTTATCATCGGTATGCCTGTCACTGACCTATTAAGACGACCTAAGCTCGGAGAAAACGGAGTCCCATAGAGCCTACTGGCAACTTACCCGCAAAACCTACAAAGATCATTCGTTTGAGCACAACGATTGAAATCTAGAGGCGATCTTTCACTAATCAAATTAGCACCCAATAATTGTCAATTTTTAAGTTTGTTTTGCCAATACTAAAAATGTATATCTCCATACCAACGAACAGGCTTGTGAGGTTGCTCTGCAAGACAACGGATGAGAGTTGCTGAGGAAAAGCACTCTTCTGCTTGCAAGATTCCTCTCCATGACGATGCATCGACCTACCAGCGATAACGATATGCCAAACTTCGCAATTTCTCAGCCAGCTAGCCTGGGTCAGGCAGATCTCTGGAATACAACCCATTGGCGGCAAGCACTTCAGGCGATGCATGGCGAAACCCTAGCCAAAACGGCTCGTTCTATCGCCCAAAACTTAGCCCAACTCATGGGAGCAACGAGCTGTCGAGTCGCGCTTCCCCAGGGAGATGGCCATTGGGAAACGACAGGTCAAGTTCCCCAAACGGCCAATCCAGTCAGTTTAGAGGCAGCTGTGATTGCCGAGCTGTTGAAGACCGGACAATTTTGGGATGAAGCAGCCAGGGAAGTTGGCTTTACCCTTATTTATCAAGGGTCTTTGCTCGGTCTCCTGCATCTGACATTCCCGGAGGCTTGGGATGACTCTCTGTTTCAGAGCGTGACCTGGCAGGAGCAGGTGGACTTTTTATGTGAGCAGAGTGCGATCGCCCTCCAGATTGCAGGACAGCGTGAGCAATTCGCCCAACAAGATGCAAAATACCGTCTCAGTTTTCATTCTCAAGCTGCTGAAATAGAGCGGCTGCAAGAATCCGAACGTATTCTCAATCTTGTTTTTGAGGTCAATCCTCAACGTTTCTTCTGGAAGGATCGCGAGTCTCGTTACTTGGGCGGTAATCGCTTGTTTTTAGAGGATACAGAACTCGCTTCACTGCCTGAACTTTTTGGTAAAAGCGATCGCGATCTGCCTTGGAGATCTGGACAGGCCGCAACCTATCGCGCCCATGACCTGGAAGTCATGGAGCAGGAAGTCGCCCGTATTCACTACGAAGAGCGCCAGGTCTGCGAAGCGGGCGGACCAGTGAGATGGTTGCGCACCAGTAAAGTTCCCATGCGCAATGAGGCAGGAGAAGTCATCGGAATCTTCGGTTCCTACGAAGACATCACCTCTCTCAAGCAAGCGGAAATGGCACTGCGAGCGTCAGAAGCTCAGCTGCGGCAGAAGTCGGAGGAGCTAGAAGAATATTCCCACCAGTTGGAACGACGGGTTGCCGCAAGAACGAAGGAGCTAGAAAACTCACGGCAGTTCTTGCAGTTGGTCATGGATACATTGCCCCAATCAATCTTCTGGAAAGATATTAACTCTGTTTTCTTGGGCTGTAACCAGAATTTTCTAGCGGTAGCTGGCCTGCAACAGGTCGATCAACTGCTGGGTAAAACCGATGCAGATTTGCCTTGGACAGCGGAGCAAACAGCTTGGTTTAAGGAATGCGATCGCCGTATTATTGAAACCGATGAATCAGAGTTAGGGATTCTTGAACCCCAGACCCAGGCTGATGGTAAGCAAATTTGGCTAGAAACCAATAAGGTTCCGCTCCACGATGATGATGACAAGGTCATTGGCGTACTCGGCTGTTTCCAAGACGTCACAGACCGTAAGAAGGCAGAAGATAATTTACAACAGCTCAATCTTGAGCTTCAAAAAGCGAAGGATGCCGCTGACGAAGCCAGCCAGTCCAAGAGTGAGTTCTTGGCCAAAATGAGCCATGAGTTGCGCACACCACTCAATGGAATTTTGGGCTATGCGCAGATTTTGGGGCGATCGCCGCAGCTAACTGAAAAAGAACGACATGGTGTAGAGATTATCCATGGTTGTGGCAACCACCTCCTCAACTTAATCAACGAGATTTTAGACCTAGCCAAAATTGAAGCTCGCAAGCTAGAACTCACTCCCGCTCCAGTGCATTTCCCATCGTTCTTGCAAAACATTGTGGAAGTGTGCCAGGTCCGAGCCGAACAGAAAAATATTGAACTACGCTATGACATCCTAGGTGCCCTGCCGGAGGGCCTAGAACTAGATGAAAAATGTCTGCGTCAGGTCCTGCTCAACTTGATTGGGAATGCCATCAAATTTACCGACGTGGGAACAGTGGCTGTGCAAATAGAGCCTCTCACCTTAAGCCCCACGGCTGCGAGGTTGAGCTTTGCCATCGTGGATACCGGAATTGGTATTGCTGATGAAGATCTACAAAAACTGTTTGCTGCATTTGAGCAAGTCGGTGAACAGGAGCGTAAGAGCGAGGGCACAGGATTGGGCCTCACGATTAGTCAGCAAATGATTCAACTGATGGGAGGAGAAATTCAAGTCGAGAGTCATCAAGGTGCTGGCAGTAAGTTCTTCTTTGAGCTAGAGCTTCCCCTAACGAAGGCTTGGTCCCAACCCATTGATGCCAGTGGCGCCAAAATTGTGGGTTACCAAGGAGAGCATCGGCATATTTTGGTCGTGGACGATCGCTGGGAAAATCGCGACGTCTTGACCCATCTTCTAGAACCGCTGGACTTTACGGTGCACCATGCGGCTAATGGCCAGATGGCACTGGAGGTGATGGAGCAACAGCTCCCAGACTTAGTCATTCTGGACCTGTCTATGCCGGTGATGGATGGATTTGAACTCCTCGAAAAGATTCGAGAAACGACCCAGTATGATGAGATCCCGCTGCTGGTTTCCTCCGCTTCTGTCAGTCCAAAAGATCAGCGAATGAGTCTTGCAGCGGGGAGTAATGGTTTCTTAGTGAAGCCGCTGCATGTGCAAGAGCTCTTCGATTCCTTGGCTCAGAATCTATCTCTCCAATGGCTCTATGAGGCTGTCCCAGTAGCAGAGCAAGTGTCTGAACCCATGGATTGGGAAGATGCTGAGAAACCACCCGTTGAAGAGTTGCAGCCGCTGCTGTCTTTGATTGAGGAAGGACGAGTCAAAGCGTTTCAGGTCGCTGTTCAGAAATATTGTCAGCGTGAAGCTCAATATACGAACTTTTTTGATCCCCTCGTTCAGCTAGCCCAGCAGTTTGCACTGGAGAGAATCGAGGAAATTCTAGAACAAGCCATCGCTGAATCTCCAACTACTGTTCCATAGTCCTGGCTGTGATATGACCGCTTTTAATTGACTGTTTTATTCGATTTTGCCTTCCCTGAGTTAATCAAAGCCATGACTAATAATGAAAGCGGATTTGTTCTGATTGTTGATGATACCCCTACAAACTTAGCAGTCATTTCAGAAGCTTTGAGCGATGCCGGATTTGAGACGGCTGTGGCCACGAGTGGCGAGCGAGCCCTGAAACAAATTGACCGGCGATCGCCTGATTTAATCTTGCTAGACGTAATGATGCCTGGCATTGATGGCTTCGAGCTCTGCCGTCGCCTCAAGGCAGACCCACTCCATCAGGAAGTGCCGATTATCTTCATGACGGCTTTAGCTGATGTGAACAGTAAGGTCCAGGGCTTTGAGCTAGGTGCAGTGGACTACATTACAAAGCCCTTTCAAGAGCGAGAAGTTCTCGCCCGAGTGGGGACGCACTTGAATCTAAAAGCCACCCAGGAGAAGCTCAAGCAAAGCGAAGCTCGCCTTGAAACGATTCTCAACTCTCTCGATGAAATTGTTTGGTCTGCGAAGCTCCAACCCTTCCAATTTATCCATATCAACCCTGTGGTCGAGAAGGTGTGCGGTATTCCAGCCCAAACATTATTAGAGAATTCTGCTCCTTGGTTGAACAATATTCATCCCGAGGATTTAGAACGCATCACCCAACTATTTCTCAATCCCCAGCATCAGCAACGCATTGTTGCGGAGTATCGCCTAAAGGATGCCCAAGGGGAGATTCGCTGGCTCAAGACCAAAGCTAAAATTCGCTTCTGTGAAAACCAACAGCAATTTATTGCCGATGGCATCACCCATGACATTAGTGAGCGTAAACAGGCCGAGTCACAACTTCACTACACGGCTTGCCATGATGACCTCACGGGACTGGTGAATCGCAGCTATTTCATTCAAGCCGTTGATCAGGTACTCACTCAGCAGACCCAGGAGCGGTTTGCGGTTCTGTTTATCGATTTGGATCGCTTTAAGACGGTCAATGATAGCCTCGGTCATCATCGAGGTGATCAGCTCTTGATCAAAATTGCAAAGATTCTCAGCCAGTCGGTACGTCCCGTGGATGTGGTTGCCCGCTTAGGGGGAGATGAGTTTACGATTTTGCTCCGCAATCTATGTGACGATGACGAGGTGCAGGTCATTATTGGCCGGTTGCAGCAGAAGCTAGAAACGTCCTTTGAGCTGGATGAAAATATTACTGTGGCGATGAGTGCCAGTATTGGCGTAGTTGTGGGCTCATCTAAATACAGCTCTGCCTTGGACTTACTGCGAGATGCTGACATCGCCATGTACCAGGCGAAAAAACTTGGTAAAGCTTGTCACCAATTGTTTAGTGAGGACATGTATGAGACCGCTCTAAAGAAAATAAACTTGGAGAAGGACATGCGTCTAGCGCTGCGTCACTGCCAGGAACATCGCTCTGAGCTAACGGTTGGAGAAGTAGAAGGCGCTGGGTCTAACCAGGCTCAAGAGCCCAGTGGATCCAAACTTGAATTTATGTTGTATTATCAACCTATTTTCGCGCTTTCTCATCTCGCGCTGATCGGTTTTGAAGCCTTGGCCCGTTGGCATCACCCCACAATGGGAATGATTTCTCCTGCGGAGTTTATTCCCTTGGCGGAGGAGACGGGATTGATTGTTCCCATGGGGGAAGAGATTTTGCGCCAAGCCCTGGCTCAGTTACAAGATTGGCAAACTCGTTATCCCTCATGGTCTAAGCTGACTATGAGCATCAACCTCTCAAGCCGTCAGCTCCAGGACCCAGACTTTTTGGCCATGGTGGATCAGGCTGTGCTGGACTATGGTATCCATCCTTCGTCGATCAAGCTTGAAATTACCGAGAGCCTCTTGATGCAAGGGGGTGAGGCTGGATTTGCCATCTTGAATGAGCTTCGAGCCCGTGGTTTTTCTCTGAGCTTAGATGACTTTGGCACCGGATATTCTTCCTTAAGCTATCTACACCGCTTCCCCATTAATACGCTCAAAATAGATCGCTCCTTTGTACAGAAATTAGAGCCAGGGGTGAGCAGCTTTGAGATTGTTCGGACTATCACAGAACTCGCCCGCAGTTTACGCATGGATGTGATCGCAGAAGGTGTAGAAACAACTCAACAATCCGATCATCTCAAATCGTTGGATTGTGAAATGGTTCAGGGTTACTTTTTCTCTAAGCCTTTGGCTCCCAGCGCTGCCGATGAATACTTAGCTGAAATCCAGGCCAAGCTAATGCTAGCCAAGGACAGTTCCGAGTTTCAAGGAGCGCAAGCGGAACATCTAAAAATGCTAACTGAGGACATCTCGGAGGAAGGTGATATAGCTGCCGCTGCTTGAGTTCGGCTATCCAGAACTATTGGCCACCAAGTATTGCACTGAGCACCGTGCTTCATTCCTGCAAGCGAGGCATGAGGTCGGCGAGGTTGCAGGGGCGATGGCGATTGTCGAGTTGCGGTTGAATGATCGAATCCCAGCCAGTTTGGCAGGCTCCTGAGGAGCCCGGTAAACAGAAGATGTAGGTGCGATTGGCGACACCTGCTAGGGCACGGGAATGAAGGCTAGAGGTTTTGATCTCCTGGTAGGAGAGCATTCGAAAGAGTTCACCAAAGCCCTGGAGTTCCTTGTCTATTAAAGGTTTGATTGCTTCTGGGGTGCCGTCGCGGCCTGTGACACCTGTGCCGCCCGTGGTGATGATGGCCTGAACAGTTGCGTCAGCAATCCAGCGAGAGACAGTGGCTCGGATTTGGTAGATGTCGTCGGGGACGATCGCTTTCTCGGCGAGTTGGTGACCAGCGTTGGTGAGGCGATCGCACAACAGCTTGCCAGACTTATCCGTCGCTTCAGTACGGCTGTCGGAAATGGTGAGTACGGCGATGCGGATGGG
>CALECT010000083.1 GCA_937949725.1 uncultured Pseudanabaenaceae cyanobacterium | reverse complement strand
CGCTGTACTGCAAATTGTCATAGGTGGTGCTGCATGTCTAAGCTGGTAATCGTGTGTCAGTCGCCTGATAAGCCAGCTCAGTCTTCCAATCTTCCAATCCCTTATGGTCTACCAGATCAGGCTCAAGTTTGATACGTGGCTGAAACAGGCTACCGTCCAGGGCTCTAGCTTGCCCGATAGTCAGCGACAGTTTCTGGATGGCGGGACTGTTTTGCCTTTAAGCGGATTTGAAACTGTTGGTAATCATCTCAGGCTGACCTTCGGCAAGGATGGGGCAGGCGATCAGATCTTTTATAAGGGTCGCAATACTTGGTTTGTTTATGAGCCTGCGGTGGAGCTGTTGCGCAATGGGCAGGTCGTTGATCCGCAAACCCGCGAATCTGAGGTTTCGGCCTATACGATGCGGATAGAGCTAGATACTTGGCTGAAGCAGAGTACGGCCCAGGGCAGCAGCTTGCCGGATGATCAGCGGCAGCTCGTGCGGGCGGGGACGAGTTTGCCGGTGAACAGCTTTACGGTCGTTGGGACGTTCCATCTACAAGTTGCGTTAGGGGTAGATGAGCGGGGGCAGCAGGTGTCGTTTAAGGGGAAGAATACTTGGTTTATCTATCGGCCCGTGGTGGAGCTGTTGAAAAATGATGAAGCGGTAGTGGTGCCGCCGCCTCCGATTCGTGGCCCGAAGTACTCCCTGGCGTTCTTGGAGGATTCGTTGCTGAAGCGGAGCACGGCCCAAGGCTCGATGTTGCCGGATGGGGATAAACATTTTGTGGCACGGGGCACGTCGCTACCCATTCAGCGCTATGAAGTTGCTGATGCATCTCATTGGCGAGTTTTGCTGGGGCTGGATGCCAATGGCAAGCAGGTGCTGGTGAAGGGGCGGACGACTTGGTTTGCCTATCGGCCTGCGGTGGAGTTGCTGAAAGATGGTCTGCCGGTGGAGAAGTCGTTGGTGGGGAGGACGGTGGTGCTTGATCCGGGCCATGGCGAGTTCAGCAGTGCGGGGGTGAATGACCCTGGGGCGGTGAATCGGCGGCTTAATCGCAATGAGCGGGATGAGGTGAGGAAGCAGGCGAATATTATTCAGCGGGTGCTGGGGGATAAGGGGGCGACGGTGCGGATTATTGAGAATAATACGAGTTTGAGTTTGCGGGCGATTGGAGCCCAGGCGCGGGGGGCGGATTGCTTTGTTTCGCTGCATTTAAATGCGGTGAATCAGCAGGTGCAGGGCCATGAGGTGTTTGTGGCGAATCCGCCGACGACTGCAGATGTGCGATTGGCCAATGCGGTGAATCAGGCGTTGGATGGCAGTTTTGCGGATGGGGATGTGCCGAATCGGGGGGTGAAGCAGCGGCGGTTGGCGGTGTTTGAGGGGGTACCGACGGCGACGGCGGCAATTCTGACGGAGGCGTTTTTTATTGATTCGGTGACGAGTGCGGGGACGTTGGATCGGTGGAATGATGCGGCTGCGCGGGCGATCGCCCAAGGCATCGAGAAGTTTTTGACATCTTAAATATTTGTTTGGCTTACTTTGCTCCTGTACCTCTGGTAGCATTCCCCTCACTTACCGCAGATGAACTCAGCATCATTCGGATCTACTTTCAGCAATCGATACGCATGGGGATCTTTATATTGTGGGCACTTGCTGCAAGACATTTAGGAAGATTCTGGGCGTTGCTGATTTCTGGGATGAAGATTTTCAGGAAGCCTATAACTAGCAGTGGATGTAGAAAATTGTTCATCCCTCATTTCAGCAACGCCGATTATTCTGCTTAGGATCTATTGTACGAAGTTGTTTCTCAAGCCTCTAAGATTTAAGGCCGAGTGCCTCTTCGAGGTACTTTAATCCTGTCTTTCCTGTCATGTCTTGCTTTTGTAAGCCAGTGTGGATGAAATTGAACATTTCGGCGTATGCCTTGAAATCTCCATCCTTTGTTTTGTTCTGAGGTGCCGTGTCTGCATCAGACCAGGCACATGTAAATGCGTGAAGCGTTCCCTTGCTTCCTGCTGTGATGCTGAATGTCGAATTAGCTACAGTGGTGACCGAGTATTTTGTATAGATCAATTGGTGCACTACGCCTGACACATTGTCGTCAGGAGCGGCTGCACTCCAAGTCAAGAGAGGCTTGCTTTCCAGTGGTGCAAGCTCAAATATTTGTAGGTTAGGAACGGTGACACAAGTTCCAGTACCGTTGCGGCCAGAGCAGAATTGATTGCCGTGCGATAAACCCCTACCAAAGAGATAGGCAATATCGGTCCCGACATTAGCTGCAGATCCTCCAGGCATATAGAGATCTTGAACGTTATCGAAAGCCACGATATTGAAATCGGTTGCCTGATTGTTTCGTTGTAGGAAACTCACAATTTGGGCGACACCCGAATTATCGACCGGGCCGCCATCTGCAAGTTGCACAATCTTCTTTTTAGCCAGTTCTTCAACAGTCTTCCCGTTCGCTACGAGGTGCTGTATGGTCCCTTCCAATTGGAAGTTGAGAGCTGCATCCGAAGCCGCGTAGCTCTCTTCCCACTCTAATAAATTCTCCCAAGATGAGTTGTTTTGGTGGTGGGAGAGCACTGTATGACTGGCTGCAAACCCCGCAGCTGCACTTGAAGCTGCCGCTGCGACCATCACAGGAACATGATCGTTTCTCAGAGGATTCCTTATGGTAGAACTCTGCGTTTCTGGTGAGCTCGACGCATTTTCTGTGTAACCCAAATTAAGCTGTCCTTGCTCCCCAAGCGCTGGAAAAAAATGGGGCGATGTAAAAGTTGAGTGATCTGGCATGCTTGAGAAGGTTACCGGAGTCACATCTGGAGTGTTCCCAACCGTACCGCAAGTCGCTCCCTGAAGGCCGTTCAGTTCAGGAGTAGAAGGTGAGAGACATGCCTGATAGTATTGTGTGTACATCTCAAAACCTCTTTGCCCAAGAACTGCCTCATTGGTCAACATCGTCGCTGCGAGTAGTAATGCCTTGTCCTTTGCCCACAATTGGCGAGTTCCGTTTAGTGACTCGGAGATCGGGTAATCCTTGAACACCAAATCCGTGACAACTTTATTCCAATAGGTAGCATTTCTTAAACCATTTGTGTATTTCATGAAGACGCAAGCGAGAAACTTGTTCCCGCTCAACGTATCGTCACATAAAATGGCTTTGTCGAAGTGATGTTGCTGTTTCCCTAGCCAGCCAGCCGCGTTCGATCCCGCATTTGACCAAGTGTTGATGGCATCTGGGGCCTCGATCGCCTTAACAAAATCATCCGAATACACCAACATCGTACTGAACCAGCTGCCGCCCGAGTTTGAAGAGACGGTGCCTACATGAGTGAAAACATCTTCGAGCGCCTTCTTTCCGTTTTGCAAGAGTGAAATAGTCCAGCCAGCATGGGCGGCATGCGCGCGCCAACCACCACCCGCAAATGCAATATGTACTGAATCAGGCTTTGCTATCGGCGATAAGGATGAATCTGGAGCAGTACTGCTAGCGGCAGGAAAAAGTGCACGAATGGCGGAGATAAATTTCCCAAAAGAACGCGTATTTTCTAGTTTTTTGAGCCAATTCATGATTCTACCTTTCTGTTCGTGGTGGTCGGTTTTTACTGCTCTGCGCTCCCGTAGAGGAACAGCTCTTAGATCTCCTCATCGGGGGATAAGGGAACTACCTGCTCTCTGGATGCTTACATGCCCATGTTGGCTATCTCATTTAGTGCGTAGGCTCCTAAATAGGACGCTTACCGATAGCAATCTCTGATTTTTTCGAGTTAGTGAATTTTGTATGCTGGAATGTATTCCTGAGTAAACTCTGGAGCATTCTTGGAAGCCCAAGCCCTCTACAGTTGTGGATGTGTGGTTGACGAATGCGGTGAATCAGGCATTGGATGGCAGTTTTGCGAATGGTGATGTGCCAAATCGTGGTGTGAAGCGGCGGCGGTTGGTGGTGTTTTAGGGGGACCGACGGCGACGGCTACGATTTTGACGGAAGCGTTTTATGGATTCGGTGACGAGTGCGGGGACTTTGGATCGGTGGAATGATGCGGCTGCGCGGGCGATCTCCCAGGGAATTGAGCAGTTTTTGACTTCTTAAAAATACTCTAATTTGTGCTTGTTATATTTGAGAGATATCCTAAATCTGCCCGGAATCATGATGTTAGAATTTCGAATTTTTCAGTCGCTTTCTGCCAAATCTACTAACCAAATATCATGCTGAGGATTTGCTCGGCCCATTTCTCGTAATCCATTGAGGAAGGATAATCTCCTATGCCCCTCAAGTAAATGATAAGGGGATTTCAATCTTAAGTTAACGGTTGTCCTGCATTGATTTTGGGGATTCTGTAAGAGAAGGATAGGGGTATTCCATGTACCATTCTCAATCATATAAGTTGCAAGCCAATCATTTGAGCTCTCTGCTCGCGCATCTACATCCATAAAGTTGTCGCAAAATTCCTCATCGTCAAATGCTTCTCGCCCTGGGATCTGAGAAAGTTCCCACGTTGTTCGTTGAAACTGAAGTCGCTCGAATCTAAGAGGTGCATATCGGTAAAGGCATTGTGCATGACGATGCAGCCATTCAATCAAAACTTCTGTGGGCCAATGATGTAAAAGGCCTGACTGCATTCGTTCAGCATAGTCGTCAGGTGTTTCAGTTACCCAACCATTGTCATCGACAATAGGTTCAAATCTTTGAATGTATGAATCAATATTTTCCATAATCTTAGGACTCGTAAATTCTAGAAGATGTGAAAAATTTGGGGCTATGATTTTCCCGCCAAATATTTTATTGGCTGTCAAAAATAGCTAAGAATGATAGATAACTATGGTTAAGCTTAATGGCTAAACTTAAGGGGCATGTGGCAATGCTAGGGATTGATTCTGGCCTAATTTGGATTGAGGATGAACCGGGAGGCGATCGCACCGTCACAGTCTACGCGACAGAGCAGCAAGCCAAAGCAGCATTCGAACTCAAAAACAAAAGAGCCACGCCAGGAATATTCGCACCACAAGGTTGTCGTATCTTCGTAGCCCTTCTCAACGAAGCTGATGTCCAAGTATTAGGAGCCCAATAGCTCTATGGATATCTTGTGAGTTTGCTTTTCAGCCTCCTAGAGCAGAACATCATCACGACTTGGCTACTGCGATCGCCACTACTCCATTTTGACTCTACTAGCTGTACGTATGCTACCCAGCAAGCCAATAACTGAAGAGACAAAAGCTAATCCAATTAGAGCAGTTAGAAGTCTTACATCTATGCTGCTAGAGGCTGGATTTGAAAGGTCAACAAGCTTGTTAAAGAAGCTGCCGTATAGCATTCCCGCACTGGCTGCAAAAGAGGCTGAGAATGCACACCGACGAGGCGTTGAAGGTCGAGCCATCAGCATGGCGGTAATGATAAGTGGCACGCCTATGAGGAAGTCATCCAGGATGAAAAGTGGATTTCGGCCCTGACCCCAGCTTCGAATCGTTTCACCAATCATTAAAGACGAGCCCAGCAGAACTGCCCAAACCCTCCAAAAAATCATATTCAGTTCTCCGGTTATAGCGTTTTTCGTCGCTTGAATTTTGATTTAGCTGCCGTTCTGAGATCGCATCAGGCGCTGCCGCTGCCGAAGCTCCAAAGCATTACAAAAACTATTCAGGCTATCTAGCAACGCATTGTAGTAAGCATAGGCCCCCTCTCGCGTTTCCTCCAACAGCCTGTATAGCCTTAGCTCTGGTTCCTCCACGCGCTGATGCTCGGGAATCTCCAATCCGGCTTGGGATAGGCGAGTGAAGGCGATCGCAATCAGCAATGCGCCAATGGTCTGATTCTTACCCTGACGTACATCATCTAAGCCTGGCAAGATCAGCTCCGAGCCTGGTAGCTCATTCAGCTCCATCGTTTTCCTCCTCTGATTGATCACCAACTTGGCTGGCAAAGCTCTCCATGCGATTCCTTAAAACATCTGCTTCCAAAGCTGGAAACTTGATCAGCTCCGGCTCAATCGCCTCAAAGCACTCCCGCAAAGTCTCTAGTGAAAAGAGGCCCTGCGCATACATCGCTTGAACGTCACTCGTATCACGTTCATATCCTCGCGACAGCTTTGATAAAGCCTGAGCAGTAAAGTCGTAGTGATAGAACGACAGCTTTCCTTCCCTGCCAATGAAAACACTTCTGTTCTGCCAGCCCGGCAGTAGTGGTAAGAAGTCTTGGGGAGACGCTAGCTCAATGTTGATATTGAGATCTTGCTTTATTTTGGCAATTGCCTCAAAAATTCCCGGTGCCTCAGGATCAAACCGAACATCAATATCCACCGTTGCACCACGCCACCCCACCAAAACAGCACTTGCTCCTCCAGTGAAGTAAACGGTGCCTGGGCCTTTGGCCGCTCGGCCTAAAGCAGTCATGAGCTGTTGAACCTTCGCAGAGTCAACGTTTGAACGCATCTGTAGTTCTCCCCCGCATGTTGTGTTAGCCAAGATTCCATCGCGCTAGACTCCGAATGCTCATCTATTGCTTTTACGCCACAGCTCCATTGCAAAGAAGTAGCCAAGACAGAAGCGAATAACCGAAACAGCAATACCCAAGGCTAGAAACACAACACCATTAAGACCTCTTGCACTGTCATATAAATGTGTCCAGATGAAAGGGTTAATCAGATACAGCGGAACAGGAATTAGGATAGCTGCCCATTTATCACTTCGCAGAAAAGGCTTCCTGCGTCGAAGGCCCACTGTGATTAAGATGTCGATCAGAAGAGCTGGAAAGAGCACTCGTAAAACGTAAAAAGCCATAAGTCATTTAGATCCTCAAACGCCGTATAGCAGGCATCGACAACTGCTAATCCGCATGTTGCTCCAGCACCTGTCTGAAATAAAGCCCCGTGTGAGACTCCTCCACCTGAGCGACCTCCTCCGTTCGGTGTTCCCATTGCTACAAAGTAGCTGTGCGTCTTAGCGGCCATAGCGAGCCTTGATCCGCTCAGATAGAATGCGCTGACGCTCGTCCCTATCTGATAAGCCACCAACATTCAGCAAATGCTTCGGCATTCCACCCATGCGTTCTAAAACCGTCATCGGTTTCTCGATCGCAGGCTCAGCATCCAGACGTTTTCGCAGCAGAACAATGAGCGGCATAGCCAAAGCATTCTGATGCTCTTCCAGAAGCTGGAGCAAAAAGCGCGCAGTCTGGTTGTCCAAGCGGAGATTAATCATGGTTGGCTTCTCCTGTCTGACTCCAATCTAGCAAATCTGAACAGCGGGCTTAGCCGCTAGCCTGCATGTTGCTCCAGCACCTGCTTGAGATAATGTCCCGTGTGAGAACCCTCCACCTGAGCCACCTCCTCCGGCGTCCCCATCGCTACGATTTGGCCGCCGCGATCGCCCCCATCTGGCCCCAGATCCACAATCCAATCGGAGCAACGAATCACATCCAGATTGTGCTCAATCACCAAAATGGAATTGCCCTTATCCACCAGCCGCTGCACCACATCCAGCAACTTATGCACGTCATAGAACGACAGACCCGTCGTCGGCTCATCAATCAAATACAACGTCTTACCCGTCGCCCGTCGTGATAGTTCCGTCGCCAACTTAACCCGCTGAGCCTCACCGCCAGACAGCGTCGGCGCAGGCTGACCCAACCGCACATAGCCCAGCCCCACATCCACCAACGTCTGCAACTTCGTCGAAGCATTGGGAATATTCTCGAAGAATTCGCAGGCTTCCTCCACCGTCATACCCAGTACGTCAGCAATGGACTTGCCCTTGTACTTCACCTGCAGCGTCTCGCGGTTGTACCGCGCTCCCTTACACACGTCACACTGCACATAGACATCCGGTAGGAAATTCATCTCAATCACGTTCACGCCCTGGCCACTACAGGCTTCGCAGCGCCCACCCTTGACGTTGAAGGAGAACTGACCGGGCTTATAACCCCGTGCCTTCGCTTCCACCGTTTGGGTGAAGGTGTCGCGGATGATGTCGAAGGTGCCGGTGTAAGTTGCCGGGTTGGAGCGGGGCGTCCGGCCAATGGGGGATTGGTCGATGACGATGACCTTATCTACAGACTTGAGGCCCTTGAGATCCTCTAGGCCCTTGGGGAACGGAATCTTGCGACCCAGGCCATGATCCAGGGCGGGGTGGAGCAGGTCGTTGATCAACGTCGATTTACCCGAGCCGGAAACCCCGGTGACGCAGGCCAGGATTCCCAGGGGAATCTCCACGTCCAAATTATTGAGATTGTTCTGCTTGGCCCCAATCATCTTGAGGCTGCGACCGTTGCCCTGGCGACGCTCCGTTGGGGTTTCGATGCGGCGACGACCCGAGAGGTAGATACCCGTTAGGGAGGTTTCGGATTCGAGCAGCTCGTCAAGCTGGCCGTTGACGACAATCTCGCCGCCATGGACCCCTGCCCCTGGACCGATGTCCACGATGTGATCCGCAGCCCTGATGGTGTCTTCGTCATGCTCCACGACGATCAGGGTATTGCCCAAGTCGCGTAGTTTGGTCAAGGTGCCCAGGAGGCGATCGTTATCCCGCTGGTGCAGACCAATACTGGGCTCATCCAAGACATAGAGAACGCCTGTTAGACCGGCACCAATCTGGGTGGCCAGGCGAATGCGCTGGGCTTCTCCCCCGGAGAGGGTCATGGCCTTTCGGGAGAGGCTGAGATAGTCCAGGCCCACGTCCAGCAGGAATTGTAGGCGGGAGCGAATTTCCTTCAGCACCAGCTCACCAATCTGGGCTTGACGCTCGGTCATGGGGCGCACACCTTCCGGGGCTTCCACTTCTCCAGTCAGATGCTGCACCTTGACCAGGCAATCGCGAATGGAGCTGTGGCTAAAGTCCGTGATCCGGAAGGAGCCAATGCGCACAGCCAGGGCCTCTTGCTTAAGGCGATGGCCCTTGCAGACATGGCAGTTCTGATCGATCAGGTACTTTTCTAGCTTCTGCTTGTAAGTCTCGGAGCTGGTGTCCTTGTATTGGCGATCCAGCATGGGCAGGATGCCCTCATAGGGCCGTTTGTAGCCCTTTTTGTTGCTGTAGCGGGAGTCCGTTTCAATCCAGATTGGCTCCTCGCTGCCATGGAGCAAAATATGCTGTTGATCTTCGTTGAGGCTGTCCCAGGTGTTGCCAATTTCAAAGCCGTAGGCCTTGCCGACGCTGCATAGGAGCGACAAGTAATAGGTGTTATCTTTTTCCGACCAGGGGGCCACGGCGGCATAAATCGGCAGGCTGGTGTCGGGAATGACCAGCTGGGCCGAGAAGCGCCGCAGGGTGCCGATGCCGTGGCAGTTGGCGCAAGCACCATAGGGGGAATTGAAGGAGAACAGGCGG
>CALECT010000082.1 GCA_937949725.1 uncultured Pseudanabaenaceae cyanobacterium | reverse complement strand
GCTGCAAGGCAAACCAAACAATCACTAAATCAGCATGGACATTGAGCGTTTGGCAAAAGCCATCCTTATAGCAATTGAGTTCCTGAGCATCCCAAGCAAACAGACTGCCATAGGCGATCGCCATCCCCCAAATGGCAAGCCAATGAAGCCTGCGTTCTACAATATCTGGCTGGGGTAGCCTTAACTGGGACGAAGCCCGAATCAAGCTGGAATTGACCTTTTTCCCCGAAAGCGTCAAGTAAATAGGGCCTGGCGGAAAGGATTGAAACGATGCCTGCTCAAATAATTGCTTAAAGCGCTTCATCATCAGTCGAGCCCCTAGCAATTCCAAGGCCACCCCCATCACGGCAAGGCTGGCGTAGATGGCACGGCGTTGCTCACCTCCGGCCACGCTAATCGCCATAGCTAAGAAGCAAAGGCCAACCGGAATCAAGTATCTGCGCAACCCCGAATGCAATCGCATTTTCTCCAGTAAAGTCATGCTACCAACTCCCTCCGGCACCACCGCCGCCACTACTGCCCCCACCGAAACCACCGCTAAAGCCACCACTGTCTCCAGAGCTAGGCCGCTGCTTCTTCGCGGTGCGCTTCTTACGCAACGCCTCCTTGCCACAACAGTGACAAAGCTCATGTATTTCCTGGAGCCCCCCACGTCTATAGCTCTGAACCCGTATCGTCTTGACCTTACGTTCCACCGTCCAAGCCTGGCAGGCTTTACAACAGCGAAACTTTTGGGCATCAATGACTTGGGAAAAGAGCTGCAAATTAAACCCCATCCCCTCCGTCGTACAACGCAGACAGCGAACGCCCTCATACTGAGTACTGCCCAGGGACTGAGCCACCTTTTCCGGTTTCAGTAACTGTTGCTGGATCTCTGCATCAGCAACTGCTTGTAGGGGACGATCGCATTGACCGCATTGCAATGTTTTCTGAGGCAAATGCTTCACCATCCAAACTAGGCAAGCCATTGCCCCCAGGATTGGCGTTAAGACTGGCAATGTCACAGGTCCCAGCCAAAAACAGAGCACCACAGCAAATAGAAACAGGACTCCGATGAGGGCAGGCGTAACTGCCGTGGCTCCTGACTGCTGGGCATGGATCTGTTGAGCCTCTGCGGCAGAAACCCCAGGGGGGATAACATTTTCCTGGGGAAAGTTCTTTTGTGGATTTTCCAGATCAAATTTCAGCTCTTGCCGACGCTGTTTCGCCCTCGCCTGCTGCTGTGCGTATTGCTGCTTGAGATTGGCACGATAGCTTTTCCACTGCTGCAGAAAAGGCAGATCACTTTCTCGCTGTGCCAGCGCCACCATTTCGTAAATGATGCAAGCGGTGAAAAATGCAAATGCTGCAAACAGCACTTTAAATGAGCCAAAGCTAATCGCCAGCAAGACTGAAGCGATCGCCCAAACGACCATACAGCCCAACCACAACCATTTGAGCAACACACCTTGGGTCTGAATCATAGCCAGCTTGGACTGTAGCTGACGCCCAGGCTCTGGATTAAACCACTCCCAAATTTCCCACATCAGGGGAGTCAAAGTCGCTTTGCTAGTGGTCATCCGCTTGCCCCTAGGCCCTAGGCGGAGGGGCTGTTGGCACTGACGGTAAGCCAAACCAAACAGAGCGGCCAAAACCAGAAGGGTTGCCCCAACAACAAGACTACTCTGCAACAAGACTTTTGGTCCCATTACCAACTCTCCCCGGCACCGCCGCCGCCGCTGCTACCGCCGCCAAAGCTACCGTCCCCCGAGGAGCTGCTACTCGAACTGGCACTACTAGAACTGCTGGAGTAACTAGAGCTGGAATAGGAACTGCTGCTCGAATAGACTGGCTTCGGTTTCGTTTTTTTCTTCTTCCACTCCTTCACATCTTTATAGCCGCAATGGTAGCAAGTTTCAGATCGGCAAAACTCGTGGTATTCCCCTACTGTTTTCTTCTTTGTGTTGCTTTCTAGCGTATCTTCATGGCATCTGGGACACTCGATTGGGCCTGCGCTACAAATTTTCCTCTCCAGGTAGGTCTTGCCAGGCGGATAGCCCGGATGGCAGTGACCGCAGGCATGGGCAAAGTATTTGATGTTGCCAATGTCGATCGCTATCGCCTCTACCTCACTGAGCACTTCAGGCTCAAGAAGCTTTCGCCGGCCGGCCTTAGCACTCTTGAGGCCTTTCTTCGCGATGCCGCGCTGGCAATGCTGGCAGACATGCTGCTGCTCCAAATGCACCAGGCGAAACTGACGCTCCAACCGTCTGAATTTAGGAATTGACCGGAGCGAAACGATGATAGAACTACCAGCGAGAGTCAGCGCTAGGAACAAATCTGGCGATTCAAATTGGTCCAGGATCGCACCAGTAAGAGCTAATACCATCGAAACGAGAAAGAGCAGTGGAACCAGGGTCACGATCAACGCAACAACCATGGTTCCGAAATGTGTCCAATCGAAATCCTTGATGCCGAAAGCCTGGCGAACCTGCTCCTTACGCTTCCAGGATGGCAGGCTCAGATGCTGACACAACTGATTTTGTAATCGCCCTAGCCCATGGCCCATTTGCAGCAAGGCTTGGCCTTGTAC
>CALECT010000081.1 GCA_937949725.1 uncultured Pseudanabaenaceae cyanobacterium | reverse complement strand
TTGGTGTTTGAGACGGAGGCGGAATGGGAGGCTTTACGCGATCGTGCCCTCTTCCAAAAACTCCCCTTTTACCAGCAGCCCAAACACCGTTTTCCAGGAGAACTCCTGGAGCACCGCACCTTCTTCCTGCAAGATCCCTTTGGCAATTTGCTGGAGTTCAAGTTCTATCTCCACAGTGAAGCAATCTTGGGAGCCCAAGCGCTTAGTCGCGTTGGAGATGCCAATGACGAAATAAATCCTTGATGGAGAGGCGTGAGCTAGGTGCTGTAATCGATTAACATTTGTAACGACTGCCACTCATTTCTTGAGATGACAGAACAAAAAACTTGATAATAAAACAGGTTAATTTGCAGGGGTTAGCGTTTTGCTAGGCCTATTTAGGGGCATGGGAGCCAAGTGAGGCGACATTGCACTTCTAATTTTAAGAAACCTTGAGAATCATTCGCCGGAGCTGATTGGCATTATGAGCATAATCAAAAAAATTCTTGGTAAAAGTAACGATTACTATATCGACTTCAGCGAAGACCAAGATAGTAAGTCAGCTCCTGCTAAAGTAGCTGCTGCTCCAGCTCCCAAGGCTGCTCCAGCTCCCAAGGCTGCTCCGGCTCCAGCTGTAAAAGCTGCGCCGGCTGCAAAAGCTGCTCCGGCTGCAAAAGCTGCTCCGGCCGCAAAGGCTTCCCCTGACAAGAAGGCTGCAAAGGCTAACGCTAAGGCTGCGAAGGCTGCCCTCAAGGCTGAGAAAGCTGCTGCTAAGGATGAGGCGGCAGCTGCAAAAGCAGCAGAGGCTGAAGCTGCTGCCCAGGCTGAGAAAGCAGCGATTGCGAAAATGACTTTCTCTGACATCATGATGACTCCTGGTAACACCATGGCGAAGCGTTCCCCTGGTCCTAGCTTGGCTAGCTTCCAAGAGATGGCTAAGGAAATGGCTCCTAAGCGCTAAAACACAAGATTAAGTTCGAATGAAAAAGGCAGGGCGTTTAAAGACGCCCTGCCTTTTTCATTGTCTGGCAAATTCATCAGCCAGTTCTATGTCTCTGGTTTTGACGTTATGTCTTCCCATACATCTGCAAAATAGTTTATTGCAGGAATTTCCAGAGTTGCAAGCAGCTATAGAGATGGAATGCCGGATCCCATAGCTCTTCGTCTGCTCGATTGGTCATGGTGGCAGTGGCACTAATGCGAAGGTGGGGCTCGATGCGTTTGAGAAAGGGCGTCTGCTCAATGACGGTATCGCCAAAGGCAGTGAATTCCTTTTGTTCATGCCAGGTCTTAGCGAGTAAAGGTTTCCATTGTTGATTGAGGAGGCGATGCCAGCGTTGAGCAATGGGAGCGTAGCGTTGGTCAACGGCGCTGCTTTCGCTGCTGGGGTAGCTGTAGTCGCGATCGCACAGCCGCACAATCTTTTTGACCCTCGGCAGGTGCAGGTCCAAAACTTTGGCGTAATCCTTCACGGCCTCTTTGCGGATCGTGGCTTTCTGGGGGCCAAATCGTCCCTGTTTGAGCCCCGTGTCTACCACCAACTCAAATATGGGTAATGCTCCTTCGACACATTGACCGATGGCATGACGTTGCAAGTGAAAAGGGTCGCGAGTTGCATTTTGAACTTTGGCGTCTTCAGCGGGAGGCTGGGCTGTGATTTGGTCTCCTTGGATATCTAAGCGAGTGGCGTAAATGACTTCGTAAGTGGCGAGTTCTTCGAGGGAGACACAAAAGGCTGGGACGCCGATTTCAGCTAATTCTTTAACGTAGACGCTCAATAGGCCAATAGGGCCAGTTCGATAGAAGCGCCAGTTTCGGCTGGGCAGGAGCATGCGGGCGGAGTAAGGCTCTAGCTCCATGAGTCGCGCGAAGGCTGGAATCACCTGCTGTTTCTTGGCGCTATCTGTGATGGGTTCGAAGATGAGGCAGCCCAGGGCGGTATTGTCTTCGGTAGCAGTTGCTTGGGCGATCGCGGCCTGGCGTTGTTCTTTTTCCTTAGCCTCAATCCGCTGAATCCCTTGGCGAGCCTGGCCAATAATCTTGCCGTTGGTTGTGGCTTTGAGCAGTTTTCGATAGGTTTGCTCGGCTTTATCGGGCCGCTTGGAGACTTCCTGGACGCGGCCAATGTAGAGCTGGACCCAAGGATCTTGAGGGTGACTTTTGTAGAGCGGTTTGAGGAGCGCTGTGGCGGTGCGGTAGTCCTTGCGCTCAAAGGCTTCAATTACGGGCTCTAGGTTAGGTCCAGTCATGAGGTTTTGAAGCTAGTCGGCTGGGTCAGGCATTTGGGCTAGATGCAACTATAGCGGCCCATGATTATTGTGACCGCTGCGGGACTGGCCGTAACGGCGCGGAGGATTGTGGGGCCAAGGGTGATGGGTTGGTAGTTATCACCGATCGCCATCTCAATTTCTCCCTCAGTCCACCCCCCTTCAGGGCCAATGGCGATCGCAATTGTCGGGATTTCGCTGCTATCAGGTGCTTGGGGCAGGGCGGTGAGCAAATGCTGGGCATCGGCTCGGGCAGCAGCGATGTACTTCTGGTCAGCTTGGATTTGAGTTAGGGCGGTTTGCCAATTGCTGGGTGCTTGGAGGTTTGGCACTGTTGGGCGTTCGCATTGCTCGGTGGCTTCTTGGGCAATGCGTTGCCAACGGTCCAGCTTTTTTGGGCTGGGCTTGAGGAGGGTGCGATCGCTCAAGATGGGCGTAATGGTTCCAACACCTAGCTCGGTGACTTGGCGAACCACATCGTCGAAGCCGTTCTTGGGCAGGGCTGCGAGGAGATGGATGTTGACCGGGAGGGGAGGTTTGGGTGGCAGCAGTTCTAGGAGCTGGGCGCTGTTTCCATCGCTGAGTTGGGCGAGCCAGGTTTGGTTAGGGGAGATTGCTAGGAAGCGATCTCCAACCTTCAGTCGCAAAACCCGTAACAAATAATGCTGTTGAGCTGCCAACAATACGATTCGATGGAGTTGGAGATCGACTGATTCGAATTGCTCCGAGCTAACGAATACCCGTTGTAGCTGTGCCAAAATCTTTCTGCAGTGACGACTACACTTATTGAAAACATAACTTCCTGCACGCAGTATTGCGAGTACAAAAGTTATGAAGGAAGTCCCAGCAGGAACTTCCGGGAAAACGAGAATTTCCGCAAGCAATATCTTTCCAAAAGCAACGGGAATACCATGCCGGCAGCAATTGCAAATATGGCCGTGAGCTCGAATAGTCCCTGAATATTGAGGATTTGGGTTACGACGACTCTGACAGAGCTCTCAAATAGCGTATGGAAAAGATAAATACTCATAGAAAAGAAGCCAGTATTAATCAGAATCTTGGCAATCTTCTCCGGTAAGTGATTGTTGAGCAACATCGCGATTGCTAGACAGATTCCAATTCCCCAGAATCCCTGGAGCTGATTGATTACAATGGCTCCTCCTCCAGCTTCTATGTTCAGCCTCCGTTCTAATATGGTGGTCATCAGCAAGACAGGGAGGCCAACGATTAGCCCTAGGGTAAGTGCTGTTGAACGTTCTGGAGTTAAGGATTGCTCTAGATCCAGTCTGCTAGACAACACTGCCCCCAGTGCGAAGAATGAGATGTTATTTGCCACTAGGTTGAGAGAGAAATAGGGTGTGAGCGGCAAGAAGGAACAAGCTATGCAAACCCATAAAATCATTATGCGGCGCTTAAATATCCACTCCAAAATGGGATATAGCGCCAAAATGATAAAGAGCGTGTAGATAAACCAGAGCAGTGGCATGTACGACTGGATTGGATTGATGAGCACATCCCCTAGAGATGCCAAAGATACGGGATGCTCTAGGTCCAGAAACAAGCTTGGTCCGAGTTTGAGAAGAAAAAAGAGTAAAGCAATAGATGCAAAGGGCAGCATCAGTCGAGATAGCTTGCTTTGAATAAAATTTAAATATTTTTCTGGTGAAATAGAGCGCATAAAATAGCCCGACAAGCAGAAAAATAGAGGCATGTGGAAGCTGTAGATAAATCCTCTGAGCACTCTCCAATACTCTGGTGAATCCTGAGGGAAATAATGGCCTACGGCGACTAAGAAAATTCCAATTCCTTTGGCGATGTAGATGGAGTTTAGGACTCTTCTCCCGCTTGCCTCTTTATTGCTAAGGGTGGGTTGGTTATCGGAGCTGCTGGCGTTTGTCATTTCCGTAAGGCTTTGTTTAATCTATGTAATGCATTAGAGAATTATGGATCTGCTGCTCTGCCGTCGCTCCTTAAGGGCGCTATCTGCTAGAGCCTCTTGATAAGTCTCGAATTATTGATGAACTTAAGTTTGGTAAACGATAGCTCTTTTCTATAGATATTTAGAACTGCGCCGGTTTAGGTTTTAAGAAGTCCGTTGATAGACTCATGTGACAACGGGAGATATTGACCAGGCTGTTCTGGTATGAGGGCATAAAGCCCCTAACTCTAAGCATATCGTCTTAATCTCGTCTCACTGAATCTCCTCATCGAGGAACATCCAGTACTGTGGATATAGTCACATCAAAACAGTCCCTGTCTGTTTTCTGCCTGTCATGGTTAAAGCCTCTTCTGCGCTCATTGCGTTGCTTCCCTTTGCTTCGCTGCTAGCAATGGCTCCCGCCCAAGCCCACGGTGTGCCCGATCCGGCTGCCAGCGATGTGCAGAAGATTAGCCAGGCAACGGTGCAGTCGCTATTTGTGGCCTATCCGCCAGAAACGCATCGGACTGCGGCGGACAAGATTTTCCTGATTGGTTCTGCAGCACCGAATGGCAGCGTTACCATCAACGGCCAGGTGATTAAACGCAGTAAGAACGGCCACTTTGCCCCTAGCTTTCCGCTCAAGATGGGCGAAAATCGCTTCACCCTTAGTGATGGCAGCAGCACTAAGGTGATTACGGTGAATCGCTTTGATCCGGCTCCTGCGGTGCCGACTGGGCTGAATTTTGCAGAGAATTCGTTGGTGCCTGGGGTGGATATAGCCCGCCAGGTGGGAGAGCGGATTTGCTTTGGCGCGATCGCCCCTCCAAATGCCAGCGTAAACCTCCTGCTAGGCAGTAAAACAATTCCCCTCAGTACTGCGGACAGCAGTGTAGACCTTCCCGCGAATTCCGCTGTCCTTACGGGCAATACTGCACCGATTAGCGATTCGGACAGTCTGACCAGCAGCAAATACGAGGTCTGCACCCGCTTTTCCAGTGCCACGACCCTCCAGCCCAAATATCAACTCAGCCTCAACGGCAAAAGCACTACTGTCGCTGCTCCGGGCAAGTTGAAAATCCTGGCTTCTGAAGGCAGTCTCATTGCCACCGCCACCGTCATTGTGGACAGTGGCATCGCTCGCACTGGCCCCAGCACCAGTTACTCCCGCTTAACCCCCCTGCCTAAGGGGACGCAAGCCAGCATTACCGGAGAAGAAGGTGACTGGTTTCGGCTGGACTATGGGGCTTGGATCAAGAAAAAGGAAGTGACCCTTGCGGCTACCACGGTTCCTCCCGAAACCCTTATTCGTGGCCTAAGTACTCGCGTCAATGGTGACTGGACTGAGCTGGTGCTGCCTTTACAAAACCCTGTGCCGATCACCATTGAGCAGGACAGCAAAAGCCTGACCCTGACCCTGCACAACACCACGGCGCAAACGGACACGATCTACACCACTCAAGATCCTGTAATCGAGCGCCTGGATTGGCAACAGCCCCGCCCCGGAGAAGTCAGCTACACTGTCCATTTCAAGTCGGATCAGCAGTGGGGCTATAAGACTCGCTACGAAGGGACGACGTTGATTTTGTCGCTGAAGCATCCGCCTAAGACGAGCGCTTCTAGATCGCTCCAGGGCATGAAGATCTTCCTTGACCCTGGCCATGGTAGCGAGAACGACCTGGGTGCGCGGGGGCCAACGGGCTATCCCGAGAAGGATGTGGCGTTGAAGATTTCTCAGATGGTGCGCGATGAGTTGGAGGAAAGGGGGGCGATCGTCACCATGGCCCGTGAAGGGGATGATGACCTCTGGCCCTACGATCGCGTTGAGCGCATTGAAGCTGCCCAGCCGGATCTAGCCCTCAGCCTTCACTACAACGCCTTGCCCGATGCAGGCGATGCAGAAGGGACCCAAGGCATTGGCATGTTTTGGTATCACCCCCAGGCCCACGGTCCCAGCCAGTTTCTGCATGACTATTTGACGCAGAAGCTGAATCGTCCGTCTTATGGGGTGTTTTGGAATAATTTGGCGCTGACGCGGCCTAGCTTGGCTCCGACGATTCTGGTGGAGTTTGGCTTCATGATCAATCCAGAGGAGTTTGAGTGGATTGTGGATGAGCGATCGCAGCAGCAGTTAGCGCGGACGTTTGCGGAGGGGGTTGAGGCTTGGGCGAAGCAGGTGTTGTAAGCGATGGCATAAAAAGTAGACACCCAGTGTCTGCTTTTTTAAGCTTTGTTGGTGTCGAGCTGGACATCTTCGTAAAGGGTGGCGATCGCCATCTCAAACCCCAAACTCTCTAACCGCAGCATCTCCCCCTCCTCAAAAGCCTCATAAATCCAAAACCGGCCCTCGCTCCGCCGGAAGCATTCCACCAGCATCGACTCGTAATCCACCAGCACATATTCCTGGAGTGTCTCGCTGCGTTGGAGTTCGCGAAACCTCTTGCCCCGGTCTTTAGACTCCGTGCCTGGAGATAAGACCTCCACAACCAGCTTGGGATAGCGAATCAGCTTTGTGGCTTCTAAGTCTCGCCTATCGCAGCTCACGACGAGATCGGGATAGTAATAAGGCCCCATCTCTTGAACCTGCACCTTGGCAGCTAACACGTTGATGCGGCAGCCTCGGGCTTTGATGTGAGGGCGTAATGCAGTCAGTAGGTTGAGCGTTAAGCCATTGTGGGGCAGCGTCCCGCCGGTCATCGCTGTGAGCTTGCCACCGTCGTATTCGTAACGCAGGTCTTGCTCTGCTTCCCATTCCAGATATTGGTGTGGCGTCATCAGAGGTGACGTTTTTGGAAAAGACGGGCTGTTGCTCATGGTTGTCTTCGCAGGGCGTATGCGCTGTGGCACTAGGTTAGCGTTCCTCCATTCTCTCGTATTTTTAAAGAGAAGCCTTCGAGGTTGGTCTTGAGCTACATAAGCAGCAGGTTTAGACATAGACCTTTGATAGGTCTGAGCGGAAGTCCGTCTCTTGAACAATTTGCGCAATGCGTTTGCTAATCTTTTCCCCACCCTGCACTGAAGGCTCAATCGGAGACACTGCCGCATAATCATCCGCCTCACTGCAAACCAATCGCAGATCCAGCAGCGGTAGCCCTGCCTGAAACGCTTGCCGCGTAATGCAGTCGTTAAACATCGGCAGGACTGCGTAGGCCAACTGCTGCATCGCAGGATCTAGGACTGGGCAGCGGTCATAAATAGTGCAAAGCGTCGTATGGAGCCCAGCCGCCAACGCTGTCTTAAGCATCTGGCGATAGTCACGTTCAAACGAGGCCTTTATTTCGGTCAACCGCTGAAGCGTCGCCAAAGCATTTGCGGGGGGCTCGCGAGTGAGCAACATGCCTTCACGCAGGGCATCGTTTCCGCCTGTGCTGATGATTAAGTGGGTCGCGTCCCCAGGTGAATTCGGCAGTTGATAGTCCGTTACTTCTCGGGTAATGCTACCGTCCACGGCCAGCAAGGTGACTTGCCAGTCAAGAGGCAGATGGGCTTGTACTTGCTTAACTACCGCAGGCCCCGGTTCCACATAGACTTTGTTATCCAGGATGGAGTCGCCCAGCAATATGACATGTCCCATCGGTATGCCCTCCTTTAATGGAGATTCTATTCTGCATCGGATAACTCCAAACGCGGATTTGAGGCTAGTGAAATAGATAGGACGTCAGGGGATTGTTGCGACGCCTCGCACAGGCGGTAAACTGGGGGTCGCGCAAAATTTTGAGCCCTATCTTCGAGCAGTGTTATGGCGGTCTTCTTATTAGAAGTTGGAACAGAAGAATTACCGGCTTCCTTTGTCGGCGAGGCGATCGCCCAATGGCAGGCCGCCATCCCTACGAGTCTGAGCGAGCAATTTCTCTCCCCTGACGATATTTCCGTCTACGCTACGCCTCGGCGCATTTCGGTGCTGATCTCAGGACTTCCCGACAAGCAAGACGATCGCGAAGAAGAGGTCAAAGGCCCTCCGGCCAAAGCGGCTTTCAGAGATGGTGAGCCCACTAAAGCAGCTGAAGGTTTTGCCCGTAAGCAAGGCGTGGATGTCAAAGATTTAGAAGTGCGCCCCACGCCCAAGGGTGATTTTGTCTTTGTCCTCAAGAAGACCGCAGGGCGGAAGACGGCAGAGATTTTGACGGAGCTGATTCCGGGCTGGATCAGTGGTTTGGATGGCAAGCGCTTTATGCGTTGGGGCGAGGGTGAAATGCGCTTCTCTCGGCCGATTCGTTGGCTGGTGATGCTGATGGACAAGAAGGTCTTGCCGCTGACGATTGATAACCAAGACGTGCAGATTGTCAGCGATCGCACCTCCCGTGGCCATCGCGTGCTCCACCCCGAGCCCATCACCATTAAGTCTGCAAACGACTACGTCGAAGCCATGCGCAAAGCCTTCGTCATGGTCGATCCGGCTGAGCGCCTAAAAGTGCTGACGGAGCAAACCGAGGCGGCAGCAAAAAAGCTCAAGGGCGATGCTGAAATGCCCGAGGATTTGGTTGCCGAAGTGACCAACTTGATTGAATGGCCCACCGCCGTGGTGGGCACCTTCGAAGACAGTTACCTAAGCTTGCCGCCAGAAGTGATTACGGAGGTGATGATCAGTCACCAGCGCTATTTCCCCCTGCGAGTCAAGGGTGCGGCGGATAGCGCCACGGCGATTGATGCCAAGAAGACGCTGTTGCCGAAGTTTGTCACCATTTCTAACGGCGACCCGGCAAAGTCTGAAATTATCGCTGAGGGCAATGCCCGCGTGGTTCGCGCTCGCATGGCCGATGGCGAGTATTTCTATAAGAGTGATGCGGAGCAATCCCTAGAATCCTTCTTGCCCAAGCTGGATACCGTAACCTTCCAGGCAGACTTGGGGTCGATGTCCGCCAAGGTGGAGCGCATTGAAGCCATTACTGGCTTTGTTGCTGATCAGCTGGGCTTGAAGAAGCAGGCTAAGACCAATGCCATGCGGGCGGCAAAGCTTTGTAAGGCAGATTTGATGACTCAGATGGTCTATGAATTCCCTGAGCTTCAGGGAGTGATGGGTCAAAAGTACGCCTTGGTGGACGGCGAAGAGGCCGATGTGGCAGCAGCCATGGTGGAGCATTACCTGCCTAAGGGCGCTGGCGATTCCATGCCGAAGACCCAGACCGGCCAGGTGGTCGGCATTGCTGACCGTTTGGATACCCTGGTCAGCATCTTTGGCTTGGGGCAGATTCCCTCGGGTTCTTCGGATCCCTTTGCTTTGCGGCGGGCGGCTCAAGGGATCGTCAATATTGTTTGGGATGGTGAGCTGAAGCTGAATTTGAATGGGCTGATTGAGCAGTCTGTGGCTCAATTTGCCAAGGGCTTTGGGGAACTGATGAAGTCGAAGGAGACTTCGGCAGAGAAGTTGGTGCAGCAATTGCGAGACTTTTTCTTGCAGCGGGTCAGGACGCTGCTGCAGGAGGACCAGGGCATTGACTATGACTTGGTGAATGCGGTGGTGGGTGATGGCGATGCGGATTATGCCCAGCGGGCGTTGGAGGATTTGTTGGATGTGGGCGATCGCGCTCGTTTCCTCCAGGCTATCCGCGATGATAAGCGCCTGGATGCGATTTATCCCACTGTCAACCGCTCTGCCAAGCTCGCGGTGAAAGGCGACTTGGATACGGCTCAGCTGGATCCGAAGGGATTGGTAAATGCCAAGTTGTTTGAGCAATCCAGCGAGGGCGAATTCCTCAAGGGATTAGAAGCGTTGTTGCCTAAGACTGAGTCAGCTCGGGCAAGCCGCGATTACAGTCAGCTTGTGGCTGCGCTGACGGAGATTGCACCCACTGTGAGTGAGTTCTTCGATGGCGATAACAGTGTGATGGTGATGGCTGAGGATGCCGCTGTGAAAACCAATCGTTTGAATTTGCTGGGGCTGTTGCGGAATCACGCGCGGGTACTGGCCGATTTTGGGGCGATTGTTAAACCTGGTTAGGTGCAAGGTTTGAGCGTTTGCTTTTGGCTTGAAGAGGCAAGCGGCAAATCCGTGGGGAACTCTCCCCACACCCCAGCCGTAGGGAACGACGGCGTTCCCTGACGGGTCACCCTTCCCAGTGAGGCTGGGTTGCTTCACTGTTTCAGGTGAGTGCTTGATTTTCGGGCGTTGTTGTGGGGGAGGGTGGGGGGAATTTTATATTGATGAGCTTGCTTTCGGCATCACTAAATCGTTCTTTCGGATGTTTCCTGGATTGAGCCACATCAACGTACCCGGTCGTATGCCCCAAAACTTCGATCCGCGCAAGCGGTAGCCCAACAGTCACGACCAGCCCAGAGAAACGCAAAATATCTTCTCGCCGCTCAACCGGTAGACTCCTAAGCCGCAAGGTTGGGAGGGGTGATCCGTAGGGGACGCCGTCGTCCCATCCGGTGGGGGATCGGGGGCTAGCCCCCATGGCTGCTGGATTTGCTTCATCGGCTGTCAGATTTGCCGCTTGTTGCGTTGGCTCTGGTGTGTTGCCCAGCCCTGCGGGACAACAGCACCCTACGGCATGCCCATGGTTGGTTACGATCGCAACTCAACCTTAAACTTCTTCTCCAACTGCGCCCGCACCTTCTGATGCACCGGATCCACATCCTTATCCTTCAACGTGCGATCGCCCGCCTTATACATCAACCGGAACGCCAAACTCCGCTGCCCTTCCGGCACCCCTTTACCCCGGTAATCATCAAACAGCTCCACAGAATCCAGCAGCTTACCCCCCGTCTTCGTCATCGCCGTCATCAAATCCGCTACCGACACCGACACATCTGCAAAGAATGCCAGGTCACGGCTAGAGCCGGGGAAACTGCTGAACGCCTTCAGCTTAGACACTTTCCGTCCGCCATCATCATCCATCGCTGTCAGCAACATCGACAGATTGACATCGAACAGATAGACCTCGCTGGGCAAGTCGCGATCGCGGGCCACTGCAGGATGCAACTGCCCAAAGAACCCCTGGGGCTGCCCCCGCAAAACCAGCGCTGCTGTCCGCCCTGGGTGGAACATCTCATTGCCCGCATCTGCCTTCCAGCCAATCTGTAAGCCCAGGCGCTGGAACACACCCTCCAAAATGCCCTTGGCCTCATACCAAGTCAGAGGTTTCTCCTTGCCGCCGCGAATCCAGCCCGCCGTAGAAGCATCGCCGCCGAGAATGCCAGCGAGGCGATCGCTCTCACTCAAAGCCCCATCCTCAGCCGCCGCAAAAATCCGCCCCGTCTCAAAGCCCCACAGCGCTCCATTGCCCTGCTCTTGGTTAAAGACAAAGGCATCTACTAGCCCCGTCAGCATCTCCGTCCGCAGCGCCGAATACTCCGCCAACAGCGGATTCGACAGCTTAATCTTGCCCTCACCCTCCGGCGAACCCAGGGAATAATGCTGCAATTCCGTTAGGCCAGCACCTCGGAAAGACTCCCGCAGTTTGCGCAACAAACGCTGCTCGGTGGACAGCTTACCCAGGTCCGACTGCCCCGGCAGGGTGTCCTTGAACTTCTCATAGCCATAGAGGCGAGCGACCTCCTCAATCAGGTCAATTTCCCGCTCCAAATCGCGGTAGCGGTAAGGCGGCACCGTCACCGTCCAAGTGGTTTCAGCATTTGATCGCTGCTTCTCCAGTTCACATCCCAGGGCGGTCAAAGTCTGCTCTACCTCTGCGGCGCCTAGCTCGCCATCGGCACCGTCCACCAGCGTCGGCCCCAGGATTTGATTCACCCGCGCTAAGCGCAGCTCAACGACATTGGACCACTGGCGATCTTGGTCCGAACGCTCAGCGGCTTGGCAAACCACCTTCCCCCCCGCCACCTCAATAATCAAGTCAATGGCTCGCTGACAAGCCATCTCCAGCTCGGCCCGATTCACGCCGCGCTCATAGCGAGTCGAAGCCTCACTGCGCAGGCTTTGCCCGCGAGCGGAACGGCGCACGGCGACAGGGTCAAACCAGGCCGCCTCTAGCACTAAGTTCGTTGTACTGTCGTTGACTTCGCTCTCTGCGCCTCCCATGACACCGCCTAGGGCCACCACTTTGTCGTTGGCGGTGATGACCAGGCTTTGGTCCTTAAGCTTGCGGTCTTGGTCATCCAAGGTCTTGAGGGTTTCGCCTGCTTTGCCGAAGCGGACGCCGATTTCTAAGGCTTTATCGCCCGTGATGGTTTGGATGCGATCGCGGTCAAAGGCATGGAGCGGCTGACCCCATTCCAACAACACATAGTTGGTCACATCCACCACGTTATTGATCGAGCGAACGCCCGCTGCCTCAATGCGCTGGCTCAACCAATCCGGCGAAGGGCCAATCTTCACGCCCTCAATCACCGTGCCGATGTACACCGGGCAGGCTTCCTTCTCGGTCACGCTGACGGTTAACTGCTTGTCACTGGTATAGTCCTGCACCGCGATCTCTGGCAGACTCAGGGGCGCATCAGTCAGGGCCTTAACTTCCCTGGCAATGCCCACCATGCTCAGGGCATCGGCCCGGTTTGCCGTGGAGCTGAGGTCCAAAATTGCATCATCCAATCCCAGCAAGGGACGCACATCCTCACCCACGGTGAGCTTGCCATCAAAGACATGAATCCCTTCAGAGTCCTTTTCTAGACCCAACTCCTTGAGCGAGCAAATCATGCCCTCGGATGGCACACCCCTTAGCTTGGTGGGCTTGAGTTTGAGTCCCACCTTCGGTAGTTCTGTTCCTACGGTTGCCACAGCTACTTGAAGGTTGGCTGCCACATTCTTGGCACCACAAACAATATTGAGTGGTTCATCGCGACCTACATCCACTGTGCAGACGCTGAGGCGATCGGCATCAGGGTGTTGCTCGCGGGTCAAGACCTTGCCAACTACTACACCCTCAGCCCAGCTACGCTGGTCTTCAATATCTTCAACCTCAAAACCAGCCATCGTTAAACGGTGAGCTAAGTCAGTGACTTCGAGCCCATCTTGAACGAGAGTTCTGAGCCAGTTGAGGGAGATATGCATGAAATGTGGGGGCGTTCGAAAAGCACTGAGGTCCAGTGGTTCATTCTACTATCGCGACTCTACAAATCGTTGCTAGCTTTGGCGAGGCGGTTTGCCCTCTCTCAATTGGGCGATTAACTCGCCTGGATTCCTTCCGCATTACCCGGCTACACCCCATGTAATAAGGGCAATGACCTTTACCCCGCTTGAATAAACTTCGAGTACACTTTAATCACCCGCACTGCACATCAGATTTAGGTGACTAAAGATACGGTGAGGGCATTTCTCGGCTTCCTTGGCTCACGCCCAGAGGCGTGATTTGCTGGGCTAGGCGGGAAGACTAAGGTTGGATTGCTAGCCAGAGGCTCTGGTGTCGCTGAATCACTCTTCCTAGGTGGCTACGAGTTGCCTGATGGGGGCTCTTTCAGCAGATGCGAGATCAAAGTTTTCTGAGCAAAAGGTCCTTTGTTTTTGCGGCAAGTTGACTGTTGAATGGCCCTCTGCGTCAATCCAGACTGTAAGAATACTGAAAACCCCACTGGCGGTAAGACCTGCCAGTCTTGTGGATCAGAGCTGTTGCTGAACGGACGCTATGAAATTGTCCGCTCGCTGGGGCAAGGCGGCTTTGGCGCAACTTTCCTGGCGCGCAATACTCCCCTGCCAGGCAAGCCCTACTGTGTGATTAAGCAGTTGCGGCCTAACTCCACTGCGCCCAATGTGTTGCGCATGGCGCGAGATTTATTTAAGCGGGAGGCAGCGACCCTAGGCAAGATTGGCAGCCATCCCCAAATCCCCACCTTGATGGACTATTTTGAGGACGCCACAGAGTTCTACTTAGTTCAAGAATTTATTAAGGGCCTGACGCTGCATCAAGAAGTAAAGCGACAAGGCCCATTCTCCGAGGCTGGAGTCAAGCAGCTGCTGAGCGAACTGATGCCGATGATGGAGTATCTCCATAATAATCAGGTCATCCACCGGGACATCAAGCCTGCCAACATCATTCGCCGTGCCCAGGATCGCAAGCTGGTGATGATTGATTTTGGTGCGGTAAAGGACAAGGTCAATCCCATCTCAGCCACCGCGTCTGACCAGACTGCCCTAACGTCCTATGCCATTGGCACGCCGGGCTATGCACCCCCAGAGCAGATGGCGATGCGTCCGGTGTATAGCAGTGATATTTATGCGGTAGGGGTGACCTGCATTTATCTATTGACGGGGAAGTCACCTAAGGACATGAACTACAACCCCGCCACTGGGGAGATCATGTGGCAGAACTATGTTCATGTCAGTGACCATTTTGCGGAAGTGCTGCGTAAAATGCTGGAAGTTTCGGTTAAGCATCGCTACCAGTCCTCACGGGAAGTGCTTCAGGCCATGAAGCTAGAACCCTATATGGACAGCCTCAACCAGGGCATGATGTCCAAGCCGATTCGCAATCCTTTGGAACCGGAAGAGGATACCCCTCAGCCTTCTTCTCCTTCGGCTCGCATGGCGCAGCAAATTCGTGCACGCAAGAAGTCCCGCAAGGGAGGAAAGCCAGGGCAGCGTCCTGACTTTACCCAGATGCGCTCGACGAATACGACAGGTGGCCCTCGTTCCCAGCCTTCGACCTATTCTTCGATGACAAGTCAGCCTCGACGTACGGGGACCGGGAGCTTTGCCACGAGTGGTGGTCGTACAGGACAGCCTCAGCGGCTACACCCCCAGGAGCTGCAAAAGCGATATGACCGGGGCGATCGCGATTTCACTGGCGTAGACTTCCGGGCTTCCAACCTCCAACGCCTAGGTCTCTCGGGGGCAAACTTCCATGAAACCAACTTTTCTGGTGCGAATCTTCAGGGAGCGAACCTCTCCAATACCGATTTTGGTCATGCGGGTTTATCCCAAGCGCGTCTTAAAGACGCAAGCTTAGTGAAAGCCTATTTGAGTCATGCCAATCTCCAGGAAGCTGACTTGCGCGGTGCGAACCTCAGCAATGCCTATTTGAGTAATGCCAATCTGCGAGGAGCCAATCTGGGTGGAGCCAATTTGACCGGGGCTAAAGTCACCGATGAGCAATTGGCTTTAGCTAAGTTGAGCTGGAATACAATTTTCCCCAACGGACGGCGTGGCGGCATTTTTGGTAGCCCGTAGATTCTCCAACTAAGGCTGATCTCACCCCCGGCAGAGGCGAGATTGCCTCGCCTGGCTGTTTGTCCAATGCACGCTTTTTAGCGAGGTATATGGGGCACCAATATCTCCACTAGCTCGCCCGCCGCGATCGCCTTCGTCCCCACGCTCAGCTTGGCCAGTCCATTGGTCCCCGCCAAGTTAATCAAATTGCCTGAACTATGGCTGCCGCCCGCCTTGGCAAAGCGATAGCCATCGTCCTCCCAGTGCAGATTTCCCCAGAGGTAGGTTTCTCGCTTTCCACCGCTGCGCAGCTCAGTTTCGGCGATCGCCTTCACAAACTGCGGCTGCCAAGCCTGCAACCCCGACATCTGCCGCAGGGCCGGTTGAACAAATCGCCAAAAGCTAACCAGCGCTGATACAGGATTGCCCGGTAAGCCAAAGTAGAGTAGCGGTGGGCCATCAGCATTGGGACGGGGCAAGGTTGCCACAGTTAGCGGCTTGCCCGGCTTTACAGCCACTGCATGAATGTGGAGCGTTGCACCTAGCTCTTTCAGAACTTCGTCCACGTAGTCATAGTCGCCGACGGAAACACCGCCGGTTGATAGCAATACGTCGAGGTTGGGATTGGATTGGACAGCTGCGATCGCTCCCTTCAAAGCCTCTCGATCATCTCGCAGGCGCTTTAGGGGATGGGCTATCGCTCCGCTGGCTTTGACTGCTGCGGCTAGGGCATAGCCATTGGAGTCCACAATTTGTCCCTTGCCCAAAGGTTGATCAATATCGACAAGCTCATTGCCAGTGGAGAGTAGGCCAACATTGGGTTGAGCAAAGACTGCGAGCTGAGCAACCTGAGCAGCAGCGAGTACAGCGATTTCTGGGGCTTGTAGGCGTATACCCGGTTCAAGGAGCGTTTGTCCCGCTTGGTGAAAGCTGGCCTTTTTACGAATGAAGTTACCGGGCTCAACAGTTTGAAGGATTTGGACAGCGGGAGTGGTCTCGGAATGGGCCTCTACAACGGCAGTGTTCTCCTGCATCACGATGCAGTCTGCGCCTTCGGGCACTATTGCTCCAGTGAAGATGCGGGCTGCCTCGCCGGGATGGAGCGATCGCTCCGGTACTTGACCCGCTGCCACTTCCATCACCACTGGCAGCACTGCAGGATTGTCGGAGTTTGCCGAGGCAATATCCCCAGCCCGGACGGCATAGCCATCCATGGCAGAGTTGTCCCAATGGGGAAAGTCCAGGGGGCTAGCTACGGTTTGAGCCAGAACGCGCCCAATGCTATTCGTTAGGTCTATCTCGGTGACTGAGCCTTTGGGGGAATTGAGGATTTCTTGGACGAGGGTCGCTATGCGAGTTTCTGCATCTTGGACAGTGAGCATGGAGGCTAAATAGAGAGTGGCTGTGGTGATGGACTATTCGCTGTGAATAGATTGGCTTGGCAAGCACAATGACGTGCAGAAACTGAACATTACATCTGCCAGATGCACGCTGACTTCTTGGAGTGATGTAAGGTTTGGCTCGCTAGCCATTGGCGGAGATGGCTTCATTATCTATAATGGGAGACTGCGCAGATTTTCTTTGGGAATGCCTGGGCCATAGACACGAGCATTTGCTCAGATCGGGCTAGGATTTGGTTCAAATTCTACTTAAGCCTTGCTGAGACGGGATGCCTGTGAAATGATAGATGATTGTGTTTGATCGACGAATTTAGTCCAGCGAAAAGTTGGTTCGATACCCATGGCCAAAAGTAAAGGCGTCCGCATCGTTATAACTCTGGAATGTACGGAGTGCCGCACGAACACCGACAAGCGTTCGGCTGGCGTTTCCCGTTACACCACCATGAAAAACCGTCGTAATACGACGTCACGCTTGGAGCTGAAGAAATTCTGCCGCCATTGCAACAGCCACACCACCCATAAGGAAACCAAGTAGTCCTCGGATTACGGTTTCCCATAGCGACCCGCTTTGACGAGTCGCCTCGGCGCTTACTGTCTGAGTCCAAATTTTTGAGTTAAGTAGAAGAGTTTCATGTCTTTTTCCCGCCGCCGCCTGTCTCCCATTAAGCCCACCGATCCCATCGACTACAAGGATGTGGATTTGCTGCGCAAGTTCATCACTGAGCGTGGCAAGATTCTGCCCCGCCGCATTTCTGGTCTGACGGCGAAGCAGCAGCGGGATCTCACCGTTGCGATCAAGCGTGCTCGCATCATCGCTTTGCTGCCCTTCATCAACCGCGAAGGCTAAGCTGACTCGATCAAATTTTTAGCTTGGCCAATTCATTGGCCTGGGGTGGACTTAGCAATTTTTAGGTCCACCCTTTTTTGTGCCCTTTTTAGGGAGCGATTGACTACAATTGACGGGCCTCTGTTCTTGTAAAAAGTGAGCTTGCAGAGGTTTGTCGTGGGCAATGGCATCAGCGAATTGGGGCGAGGTTACAAACGCTCTCCCTAGTCATCGCCAGACAACTCTGACAACCTAGCTCAAGCCCCCCCTAGATAAAGGCGCAACCGTGGAAAAGGGACAACTGGTGGAATTTAAGAAGGGCAGCGATCGCCGCTTGGCCGTCTTGGACCGTCCAGAAGGCAAAAAGCATTGGGTCGCTTTAGATGAGCGAGGCACGTCCCATAAAATCCAGCCCCGAGACATTACCTTTGAGCTGCCTGGTGGGGGCTTTGAGCAAGAGGACATTCCGCGCATCCAGTCTGAACTGGAGGAATTCCTTGACCCCTCCGTTTTAGAAGTTGCCTGGGAACTGCTGGTCGAAGATAACGAAACCACTACCCCCGCAGGCCTAGCCCAGCTATTGTTCTCTGATCAAGCCCTAGTGCCTTGCTACGCGGCTCACAAGCTGTTGAGCGAAGACAAGGTGTTTTTTAAGCAGCGTAAGGATGGCTATGGCCCCCGTCCTGCGAGCCAAGTTGACGATATTCGGCATCAGCAGCAGCGGGAGCAGGAACGCGAGGCCCAGTGGAAAACCTTCATTGCCAAGGTTCAGGCTCAGATTGAAGCTTGTAAGGATGTGCCCTTTAGCGATCGCCCCCAACCCGACTGGGCACCCGAGGAAGCACTTTACCTAGAGGCCCTAGAACGCTACGCCCTATTTGAGAAAGAAGCGCCCAACTTTGCTCCGGCCTTAGAGCTACTCAAAGCCCTGAACCGCTATGAGAGCGGTGAGAATGCCTTTGACCTGCTCGTGGACATTGCTCGTTGGAGCCCCTACGAAAACCTTCAGCTACGCCGCCGACAACTGCCGACAACCTTCTCGGCTCGGTTACAAGAAGTCACGCCAACCTCACCCCAGGATGCACCACCGGATGAGGATGCTGAACGCCGCCTAGACCTAACCCACCTCAAGGTCTACACCATTGATGATGAGAGCACGCGGGAGATTGATGACGGTCTCAGCGTTGAAACTTTAGAAGACGGTACGCAACAACTCTGGGTCCACATTGCAGATCCAACCCGTTGGATTCGCCTGGGAGATGAGCTGGACTTGGAAGCTCGCCGTCGGGGCACCACAGTCTATCTGCCAGAACAAGTGATTCCCATGTTCCCAGAAGCCCTGGCGACCGGGCCGATGAGCCTGGTTCAGGGAGAGACCTGCTGTGCGCTTAGCTTTCGGGTGCAGCTAGATGAAGAAGGTGGGGTTGCCGACTACAGCATCCATACCAGCCACATTCGCCCCACCTATCGCCTTTCCTACAGCGATGTGGATGAAATGCTAGAGCTGGGCGTCACCGAAGAGCTGGAATTGACTGCCCTCAATGAAGCTGCTAAGCAGCGATTGCGCTGGCGAGAGGCCCAGGGCTCTATCACCATTAACCTGCCGGAGTCTTCCATTAAGGTGCGCAACGGTGGCGAAGATATTGAGATCGATGTTCTAGAAGAATCCGCCTCCCGTCAGCTTGTGGCGGAGATGATGATTATGACCAGCGAGGTGGTGGGGCGATACGGGCGGGATAACGAAATCCCTGTACCATTTCGGAGCCAGCCCCAGCCGGAGCTTCCACCGGAAGCGGAGCTGATGCAGCTGCCCGCTGGCCCGGTGCGTGGATCTGCCCTGCGCCGTTGCATGTCCCGTAGTGAGGTGAATTTGACCCCCAGTCGGCATGCCAGCTTGGGTTTAGATGTCTATACTCAGACGACTTCTCCGATTCGCCGCTACAGCGATCTCATTGCTCACTACCAAGTTAAAGCCCATTTGCGGGGTGGGCCTTTAGCCTTTGAAGCGGAAGAGCTGCAAACGCTATTGCAAACCCTCGGCCCTATTTCCTACGAGGCAGTCCTTGTTGAGCGTCAAACCAAGAACTATTGGGCGATGGAATACTTGCGCCGCCATGGCGATAAGGCCTGGGATGTTTTGATGCTGCGTTGGTTGCGGGAACATGAGCGCCTCGGACTCGTCATGATTGAGGACCTAGGCATTGAACAGGCCGTGCGGTTTGATCGACTGGTGCCTTTGGGAGAACGCTTTAAGCTGCGGGTGGTTCATGTAGATCCGCGCAGGGCTGAAATTCGGTTTCAAGAAGTGCAAGAGGACGTTGTTGTCAACGACTGAGATGGCGACTGTCTAAGTAAATTAATGTAGTGTAAGGCACGGTTATGCTGAGGATATTTCCGGATATCCCATTGTTGTCTCGAATAATCTCCTAATAGAGACAATCAGCGTGAAGGTTCCCTTATGGTTGCAGAGTTCGCATCCCCCCAGCCCTCAACTGCGATCGCCGAGAGCGTGAGGCCCACTGAGAACGACAATCCAAGGAGCGCGGCTTCAACCAAACCTTCAAAACGCGAACAAGCAACTGCTCAACTCGAAGCATTGTTGGAAAACCACGCGCTTCCGAAAGGCAGTGAGCAAGATCTCTGGACGGCTTTCCAAGGCTTAATCGATTCCTTAGATGACGGAGATTTGGCCGACCTAGGCGAATCTGAATCAGTCGATGACGTTGGGAACGATGGTCTTGAGCCGATATTGCCCTTTCTGGCTAGTACTGACTTGGCTTCATCACCAACCGCTCTGGCTGTGCCCAGTCAAGACAGTGCTAAGGTCGATGAGCCCGCAATAGTGGATTGCGATCGCACCTTTGCCATGGGGAACCTCTTGCCTTTCCGCTCTCGTCTCATTGAGCCAGGTTTTGATTCCACCCCAACCTGGAATGAGGTAATGGTTGTTTTTGGGCTGGAGATTCAGCGCCTGCGCGAGGCTCAGGGCTTGTCTCTCGACCAGATTCGCTTCAGGACTCAGATTCCTGTGTATCAGCTCCAAGCGCTGGAGTCTGGCGCGGTGGATCAATTGCCAGAGGAAATCTTTGTACGGGGCTTTCTTAAGCGCATTTGTGGTCAATTGGGTGAGGAAGGTCAAGCATTGCTAGCTCAGATGCCTGAACCCAAGCAGGAGCAGCAAGAGATCTTGGCGCAGTGGCAGCAGCCTGGTTCGAGCTCCTATGCTGCCGATGTTGTTCATCTGCAGTCTGCCCATCTTTATGTTGGCTATGCCACGTTGTTAGCAGGTGCTGCTGGTGGACTGGCTTGGTCTTTCCAGGAGACGGCTCAGGTTAATCCTGTTCCGAATTCCCCTCAGCCTACGGCACAAAGATCTGGAGCTAGGGCAAAGCTGAACCCCGCCCAGCGAGCTGCAAGATTAGCGTTTGGCTCTGATGTGTCTCAGCCAGAACAGTCTGCTCCCGAGCTAAACCCTTAGGTCTCA
>CALECT010000080.1 GCA_937949725.1 uncultured Pseudanabaenaceae cyanobacterium | reverse complement strand
GCTAAGATCCTTGTATCGGTTTTCGAACTCAGCACGGTCTTCTCGCCTGCTGCACCAAGGTAGTTTTATGGCTTCTCTCACTCCCAATTCCAGTTTTAGTTTCAAGGTCTGTATTAAAGGTCCAAATAAACCAGGGATGTTGGCAGGAGTCGTCGAAGCGATCGCAAAATCTTCCGGCAGTCTTGGCGATATCCATTTAGTTGAACAAAATTTGCAGGAGTCGGTGCGAGAGCTAGATGTTGATGCTTCTAGTGCTGAACATGCGGGAGAAATTGAGCAGGCGATTCGAAAGGTGCCTGGTGTTGAAGTCTTGTCAGCGAGCGATCGCACTTTTGCCATGCATGTGGGCGGCAAGATTACGGTAGAGAGTCGGATTTCGGTGGGCAATCAATCGGACCTGGCGATGGCTTATACGCCGGGGGTGGGGCGGATTTGCCGAGCGATCGCGGAACATCCCGATGAGGTGTATCGCCTGACGGTGAAGCAGAACATGGTGGCGATCGTGACGGATGGCAGTGCAGTCTTGGGTTTAGGCAATCTGGGGCCTGAGGCGGCTTTGCCTGTGATGGAGGGTAAGGCGCTGTTGTTTAAGGAATTTGGTGGGGTGGATGCGTTTCCCATTTGCTTGGCCACACAGGATACCGATGAGATCGTCAAGACGGTGAAGTATTTGGCTCCAGTGTTTGGTGGGGTGAATCTTGAGGATATTGCTGCGCCGCGTTGCTTTGAGATTGAGCGGCGGTTGAGGGAGGAGACGGATATTCCGATTTTTCACGATGACCAGCATGGGACGGCGATCGTGGTGTTGGCGGCGTTGACGAATGCTTTGCGGGTGGTGAAGAAGTCCATGGCGGAGGTTCGCATTGTGATGAATGGCGCGGGGGCAGCGGGGATTGCGATCGCCAAGTTGCTCAAGGCATCAGGAGCAAAGCAGATCACGATCTGCGATTCCAAGGGAATTGTTTCTCAGTCACGGTCTGATTTGAATGAAGCGAAGCAGGCTTGGGCGGTGGAAGCGTCTGGTCTGCTGGCTGATGCGATGAAAAATGCGGATGTGTTTCTCGGGGTGAGTGCGCCGGGGGTGGTGACGCCGGAGATGGTGAAGTCTATGGCGGAGGGACCGATTGTGTTTGCCATGGCGAATCCGATTCCTGAGATTCAGCCGGAACTGGTGCGGGATGATGTGGCGGTGATTGCGACGGGGCGGAGTGATTATCCGAATCAGATTAATAATGTGTTGGCGTTTCCGGGGTTGTTTCGGGGGGCGCTGGATTGTCGGGCTTCGGCGTTGACGGAGCAGATGTATTTGGGGGCGGCGGAGGCGATCGCTTCGCTAGTGGCAGTGGATGAACTCAATCGGGAATATATTGTGCCCTCTGCTTTTGATCAGCGGGTGGCCCCTGCTGTGGCTGCCGCTGTTGAAGCCGCAGCAAGGGCTGAGGGGATTGCTCGTAACTAGAGCCAAGCTGGATAATGTGCGTTTTTGCAAGGAGATTTCAAGCCACACTGAGCTGAAATCTCCCAAAGTCGTGTAAAGTGGGCGCTCCTCATCCATTGGAGGGCTCAAAGCTATTCCCAGCATAGGTCTGACGGCTTCTCAGACCCTCTTTGAGGGCAGTCAAACGAGTTAGTCCAAAAAAACTTATTCTGGACTTTGCACCTAGCTTAAATCCCTACAGAACAGTACTTTTCGATATTTGACCTATTGCTTTTATCGCAGAAGGTCAAGGTTGGTGCGAGCTAAATTAAAGGTGGTCGAGAGAGAGGCTAATCTTCACCCCAGCTGCTGGCATTCAGGTAACTTTCGACTCCTGAATTCGCCGTAAAAGCACTGGGGTTTTGTTCTAGCTAAGCTCGACCCATAGCAAAGCTGAATCTTTCCCTGGAAAGATTCAGAAAAGAGTCTCAGCACTTCGGCGGAGCATCGCTCGATGTCCCTCTCCTATTCGCGCGCGCTCTGCTGAGCGTTGTACTATCCACCTTTCCGGCCCGCATAAAGCAGGAAAGGTGCAGGGCCCTCCTGATCATCGACGATCAGGAGGGATGTAGTAGCAGCGTAGGAACGTACTGACTGTAAAATTAGGGCTGGGTGCGTCAACTCATACCCACCACCGCGAGATTTATGGGCAGAAAGCGTGACTACAGTAGCGAAATAAACGACAAGAAAAGGCGCGCTACACCGAAGTTAGATAGATTTCCAGAACTGGTAAGTTCCAGATGGCTGCTGGTCAGAGAAAGGCTTAGGAATATTTCCCAGATACATGGTTTGTGCCGCTTCATACGTCGCTTCGATGATGCCGACTTCGATGTAGAACCGCTTTTGATTGACCGTGGTATGGAATTCGATTACAACGAATTTCGATATGACACTTTTGGAGTCACATATGAAATAGCTCGTTATATTCCTATTGGTCTAACCGCTTGTATGGAAGGGTATTTCCGCCAGGTGTATGCGGATTTAATCGATTATGGGCCCCCTTACAGAGAGAATGCTGCTAAATTCAAAGACATTAGATTTAGTATTGATACTGCGTTATCTCTAGAAAAGAACTCCGTTTCTCTCGGAGATTTTATCGCGCATCTTCTGACAACAAACAACTTTGCAGATATAAATGAAAATGTCTCGACGCTGATAGGCGAAGACTTTATTAAGAGGCTCAAAAGTGCTCGATCTCATGTGGTTAATAGGCAAGATCTATTTGTAACCGATGAAGAGGAGTTGATGTCGGAAATCATACAGTCAGTCAAGTATACCTTTAAGCTCCGGCACATGTTTTGCCATGAGGCTGACCCTATGCCCGTAGACCTGGAGCTTGAGCATATGTTTCGCGGTCATAGCGGTCCTATTCCTGAGGGCTCCGAAGGTTTTGCCATAGGGGCACAATTCCGTGTATCCCCGAGAGCAGTTGAGGAGTTTCTAAGCATCTCTGAGTTTGTTATTAGCGGCTTATTAGCTAAATAGATTTGAGATGTAGACCTTTTCAGGGGCGCAGGCCTACATCTCAAACAATTGCTTTCTTAATATAGCTACAAAGAAAGCTCCATGCTGGGTTGAGCATTGCAGATTGACTCATCTGAGACTCAATTGGTAGCAAAGCAAGACTCATTTCAAGAATCAAATGAGACAAGGAGACGACATTCAGAGTTCTAAAAAATCAGGATTTGCGCTTAATTCTCCTTCTCTCTTAGAAGAAGGGCTTAGGGGATAAGGTCAGTGTCATAGCTGCTGAACCCAGATCAAAACAGCTAATGTAACCACCATTGCCACTTCGCATCTTAGAATTAAAGTCTAGTCAACTAGACTAAAGTCATGGCCGACTCCCTCTACGTCATCGAAAACAGAATCACCCAGCTTCTCCAGCAAGATAAGTACCGTTGGCAAGAGTTAGCTCAACTCGCCATGGAAGTCCGTCAACAAGAGTTATATCTAGAAAAAGGCCTCCCCTCCTTCACAGCCTGGGTCCGCGCCATCGCACAAGCCGCCAACCGCCAACCCTCCCTCTTCTGGCGCTACCTCAAAGCCGCCAGCTACTACCTCCGCCAAGTTGACAGCGACGACCTCGACCTCATCAGCGACATCGAAGCCGCCCCCGAAGCCCTCGATCGCCTCGAAAAAATCGAACGCCAGGCCCCCCGCCCCATCGTCGAAGCCATGCGCGACAAGGTTTTAGCCGGAGAAGCCACCGTCGCCGAATGCCGCGAAGTCGAAAAGCAATACCGCCCCAGCGATCCGCTCAGCAATCGCGGCCGCCCCACCCTCGGCAACGAAGGCAGCTACGGCAACTTTGGCCGCTGGCGCAAATCCAGCGATCGCCCCCCCGCCCAACAAAAAAAACTAGACGAAGGCCTCAGCCGCGAACGCACGACCGCCGCCCTCAAATCCTCCCTAGAATCCTATGCCGCCATCTGGACCAAAGACGCCATAGACCGACGCTATCCCCCCAGAAATCAACGCACCCACAGCAACCTCATCCTGCGCCTAGGCGAACACAACCACCGACTAGAGCAAATCACCGTTGCCCGCTGGGAGCTCAAACAACCCAAAATCATCCTCGGCGCAGCCACCCGCAGCTGCCTCGCCGACTTTGAAGCCGATTCCCACTGGGAAATCTACCGCTCCTGCTGCCACTACTTCAGCTTCGCCATTCCCAAAAAGGATGTCGCCCTACGCCAAGCCATCCTCGACACCCTTCCCAGCCACATTGGAATTTTGGCCGTTGACCTCGATGCCACACCAGCGCACCATGGCGCGATCGCCTTCCCCGTCAGCATCATTCGCCAGCCGCGCCGCACCGAGCCAAATCAAATTGGCCAACTTTACGAAGCACTCTACGAAGACCTATTGGACTGGAACAACAAAAGCGCTCGACAAGAACACTAACTCACCCAAGATTCAGAACGAATCGAGCGAGAGAGTTCAAGCCTCACAAGAGTCTCATTCAAGACACAAACATAGACTCAATTCGAGACTCAAAAGAGACAGCAGATCCAAAAATCGAGCCCATTCGTCTTGTTCGAGAATCAATTTAGGACTCAAAAAGAGACAAATATGAGACAAGAAAACAATGAGGCGCAGATCCAATAAATCTAGTCAGCTAGACTTATTGGATCTTGAAGCAAGCTTTGCACTCATAGGCTAAACAGCCTCTTCTAGAGCACCAGCAGACTCATACTCAAAGAGAGATGCATGAGACCAGCTCAAGTAGCTTATGGGTCTAATTCAAGACTCATAATTGGACTCATTGCAAGAATCATTTGAGACTTATGAGTCTTTGGTGTCAGCATCGCTCACCCACAGAATTCAACCCAAGAACCTCCAGATAGCGTTCCGTTGCAGCTTCTTGAGAAAACTGTGTCAACCAAGTATCAGGAGCCTGCAACTCATGATTAGAGAGGCTTTCAGCCATTGCTTTAGCCATCACTTCCCAATCTCCCATCGACACCAACTTGCCATATTGCCCCCCCGCTAGCACCTCACTAGGGCCACAGGGGCAATCCGTTGAAACCACCGGAATACCTAGGGCGATCGCCTCAATCAACACATTCGACAACCCCTCCCAAGCCGAAGACAGCACAAAGACTCCAGCCCTTGCCAAATAGCGATGAGGATTTTCCACAAAACCCAGCAACTTAACCGAATCCTTTACCCCCAGTTGCTTAGACAAGTTCTCCAACTCAACATGCTGCTGCCCCGCCCCCAACAACACTAAACGGCAGTCTTGTTGCTCTCGCAACTTAGCAAAAGCCCGCACCAGCGTCGCAAAATCTTTCTGCGGCTCTAACCGCCCAATGCCCAGGACCACAGGCGGCTCTCCAGGCTGAAACCATGGATGGTCAAGGGATTCAGCAGCTTCTGATTCAAGACTCGGCGTAATCACCGGATTATAAATCACATCAATCTCACGTTGAGATCGCTTCGTCACCTCAGCTAAATCCACTGCGGCACCTTGGGAAACCGCCACCACATGGTCCGCCCAGGGATAAAACCAACGAGACAGAAAGGGTGCCCAACGATCAGTCCGCCGCCGCTCAGAATGAATCGACAGCGTATTATGCTCAATCACCAAAACCTTGGTTTTGCGATTGCCCTGTAAACGCGCCAAAGCCCTCGCCCACAAAGAAATCTCACTGTTGTAATGCAAACCCGTAATCAAAGCATCGGGCTGAACAGTCTTCAAATAGTTGGCTAGCTTCGGCAAGCCCTCCACCATGCGAGGTGCAGCCAAATCCACCACATTCACAGCTTCCGGCACCTGGCTCATAAACGGCCCACTCACCGTATTCAGCACCAAATCCACCGCAATACCCCGAGCCACCATGCCCGCCATCAAATTCACCACAACCCGCTCCGCACCACCGCCATAAAGCAAGCGCATATAAAACGCCACCCTGGGTCGTGGCATGGCACTTTCAGAGCCAAAAGCATCAGCTACAGAGCGTTCAGGAGTTACTGTCACCATGATTCAGCCTATATTCAAAGAAAATGGCATCAGTCCCTGACAGCAGCAAAGTCAAAAAATCAATCGAGTCATTCAAGATGGCACTTAAATGATTCGTTCCCTCTCTCTCCTTAAAAAGAAAGGCTAGGGGATAAAGTCCGCTGGCAAACTGGCTAAAGACCAGTCAACTCAACTCACGGTTGCTCCACAAACTTCCCGTGAAATCGACCGTTCTGGTTCAACTTCCGGCAGCTTTGGCAAAGGAATCTGCAAAGCTGTGGCATAACGCTCCACCGCCTGCTCCACCTCAAACTGTCGCAACCAAGTCTTGCTAATAGACCGGGCTGGCTGGTCCAAAGCCATCGCTAAAGCCTTAGCCATAGCTTTAGGATTCCCAGTTGGTACTAAACGCCCCCGCCGCTCAGCAAGTAGCTCAGCAGGACCACTTGGGCAATCCGTAGCCACCACAGGGCAGCCCAGGGCTAAAGCTTCAATCACCACTGTGGGCAAACCTTCCCAGCTAGAAGACAGAGCCAAAACCCTGGCTCGCTTGAGATAAGCCGCTGGATTATCGACAAAATCTAGGAAGGCAACGCGATCGCGAATGCCCAGCTCCTGGGCCATTTGCTCCAGAGCCACCCGATTGCGCCCACCACCCACCAGCATCAACCTGGCATCAGGCCGTTCTAGCAATAACAGCGCAAAGGCCTGGAGCAACAGCCCAAAATTCTTTTGGCGCACAAACCGGCCCATGCCCATCACCACCGGAGCGGCATCAGGCTGGAGCCACTCATGGTCAACGGTCTCTTCAGCTTGTTCATACAGCGCTTCCGAAAGCACCGGGTTATACAGCACCTGAATATCCTTACGGTCCAGTCGTGCAAATGGAGCCAAGTCAGCGGCGACGCCTTCGGACACAGCAACAACCTGATCTGCGAGGGGATATAAACAGCGCACTAATGCAGGACTCAATCGAGCCTGCCATTGCTCCACACAGCGAGACTCTAAGGTCAAATTTGTATGTTCTGCCACCACGCAGCGGGTCTTTCCCCCAGCAGCTTTAACCGCCAGAATCGCCGTCTCATTCAAATAATGCATCGCCGAAAGCAGCACCGGCGGCTGCACCCGCTTCAAATATTGCACCAGCGCCCCCCAACGCACTAGGGTTCGCAAAACTGGGCGCTGACACTTCAATGCCCAACGGCCCAGTTGCCAGCGCTCCAATTTAACCAGTCGTAACGTCTCCGGCGCATCCTCCGGCAAGACCTGTTCGGCTTTACTGGTCACGATATCGACTCGAATACCCCGCCGGGAAAGTCCCAACGCCAAATTAAGCATGACTCGCTCTGCACCGCCGCCTGTAAGCGATCGCATCAGCAACGTAACCTGCGGCATAACATCGGCCATGGCGGCAAAGACAAGACAACAGTAAATCCATTCAAAAGGCACCTAAACCACATCTTGTCCAGATCTGGTCTCACTCGCTCTTACTGTGCCCGAAGAAGCCCTGCCACTATCCTGAACCGTCCTCAGTAGAAAGAGACAGTTCAGACCATCTGCTAAAGTCGATCTCGCGATTCAACTCGCTAGCGCTAGCGCTTTCCCACTCACTTTTACGCTCAGCCCATGAGCTGTAATCAAGTTGAAGGGGATGACCTATCACAACCACCATGGCCGTAATGGAGAGAATCTTAGTAACCGGAGCCGCAGGCTTCATTGGCTATCACCTTAGTCAGCAGCTCCTTGCTAGTGGAAAACAGGTCATCGGCCTCGACAACCTCAATGACTACTACGATGTCTCCCTCAAGCGCAGCCGTTTAGCAGAACTGCGTAAACATCCAGAATTCTCATTTCACCAGCTGGACCTGGGCGATCGCTCAGTCATGGAGCAGTTCTTTGCCCAGAACCGCTTTAAGAAAGTGGCCCACATGGCAGCCCAGGCTGGCGTCCGCTATTCGATCGAAAACCCCCACGCCTACGCCCACAGCAACCTCATTGGTTTCCTCAACATCCTCGAAGGCTGTCGCCATGGCAAAGTCGATCACCTCGTCTATGCTTCCTCCAGCTCCATTTACGGAAGCAACAAGGAAATGCCCTTCACAATCGCTCAAAGCGTCGATCACCCCGTCAGCCTCTACGCCGCCACCAAAAAATCCAATGAACTGATGGCCCACACCTACAGCCATCTGTACAACCTACCCACCACAGGTCTGCGCTTCTTTACCGTTTACGGCCCCTGGGGACGCCCTGACATGGCCCCCATGCTCTTCGCCAAAGCCATTTTTGCAGGCGACCCCATCAAAGTCTTTAACCAGGGCAACATGCGCCGGGACTTCACCTATGTTGCAGACATCGTGGAAGGCGTAGTACGGGCCCTTGAGCATCATCCAGAACCACTCGAACCGGGTAGCGCGTTAACTCCAGGAGACAGCACTGTGCCATATCGGGTCTATAACATTGGCAATGGCAAACCTGTAGCACTGCTCAGCTTCATCGAGACCTTAGAAAAAGCCATTGGTAAGGAAGCTAAAAAAGAATTCATGTCAATGCAACCCGGCGACGTAAAGGAAACCTATGCCGATATCAGTGGACTCCAAGAAGCCGTAGGGTTTGAACCCCAAACCCCAATTGAAGTAGGCATACCTGCCTTTGTAAATTGGTATCGCCAGTACTATGGCCTGTAGAACCGCTATCAAACCTTCCAAGCAAGAATCCCTGGTGCTGTTGAACAGCACCAGGGATTCTTGCTTGAGGACAACTCGCAATCGTTAGTTGAACAGTGAGATAAACCGTTGCAGTTTAATATTTCTCTTAAAGGTTATTGTTACGCTTACAGAGAACGGAATTGATACCGATTGCTCCCTATTTTGCAATTCAAACTCCCTTACGCAGCCACTTGATCAAGACGCAATCCTTCCAAACCTTGCTCTGCATGCCAACGAACCTCAGCATCAACATCCTTAAGCAACTGGTTCAAACGCGCCACTACCTGGCTATCACGCAAACGAGCCAAACCAGAGGCAGCTGCTGCACGGACTTCAGGCTTCTTATCCTGGCTAGCTTTCATCAGCTCAGGCATAACCTGGGGGGTTGAGACTTGAGCCAAGGCTTTAACCACAGCGGCTCGCACATAGAAGCTACGGTGATTAGCCTTTTTGCGTAGGGAGGCGATCGCCGCATCTCCACCAATCTGGCCCAGCGTAACGGCCACAGTCGCAGTCATCGCTAAATCACGGCCATTCAAAAGCTTAACTAGTTCAGGCACAGCCATAGCCAGATTGCTAGCACCAGGAGCCGCTGCCCGAATCTCACCTAGCAGGCGTACTGCCCGCATGCGCACATCTAACTGAGAATGCTTTAGCGCCATCACCAGGCCCATGGTGGCCGCTTCACCAAAGCTACCCAGGTGAGTAGAAGCCATTTCCCGTTGTTCCCAGGAGTCACTAGCCAGGGCCTGCAACAAATCAGCCAAGGCAGGCTTCACGCGCTGAACTGTGACGGGCTTGAGTTGGGAGGTGTACATGGCTAGATACCTGATGTGGAAATCTCTGCAATTAGACTAACCCGACAGAAACCCCAAAACCTTGCATAAAAACCCCTAAATTTGAGTTGAATTGTTGCGCTTCCTGGCTTAATTAATCAACATTTTTAAGAAGAAAAATAACATCCTAAAAACTCTTTTCAGAAAATAATCTAAAACTACTCGATATAGCCATAGCAAGCCATAACAGCGGCATTAGCAGTGTCCTTATTCTCTTTCAAATTAATTTGCCAAGCCCAAATTTGATCTCCAAAAGAAAAGTGCCACCATTCCTTCGGATGACCAATAAAGCCAGCAGACTCCATAGAAGTGAAAAGCAGCGATCGCATCCCATGGGCTGCTTGTCCAACTTCATCCTCAGCCTCAGCAAAATGCTGTGGAAAAGACAACTCCGACAACTCATCAATCGCTGACCCCATATCCACAGGATTACCAGTCTCATCCACTAAAGTCACATCCACAGCAGCACCAGTACTGTGGGGGGGCGGCATCGTTAGATCCAGGCTAGGCACCGCCCAAAACTGGTAAACAGCCTGCCACACAGCTTCAGCCTGGGCTTCATCCAATTCCTCTGCCACCAAGCCCCTCGCTTGGCATTCCTGGGCAAAGCTGTAGTCCACCATATGTTGCTGCACCGCCACAGGACGATAGGCATCAAAAATTTGGATACGCCAACCCGGTCTCTGCTGCTGCAACTGCACCTGAGCCTGTCGCAAACGTTCTACAATTCCCTCCCGTAAATAGAACGGAGACTTGTCCCCGTAGGGCGCTCCCACAGCCACATAGGGATGGGGGTCTACGATGGCAAACTCCTCTAGAGGAATGGGCAATAATGGTTCGCCACATTCTGCGATCGCCACGCCTTGATAAGGCTTCTTCACCATGCCCATAACCCTCAACCTCTCCAGTATGGGCGGGTTTAGCCCCAGCCTACGACAACAAATCAATCCAATTCAAAACCAAAACCCGCCCCAGCTATGCTCCAGCTCACAAGCTTCAGCAATCTAGCTTCCAGACCAAAACAAAAGGGCCAGCCCCAAAATAGGCCAGCCCTTTCATTAACAAAGCCCTAGGGCTACCCAAACAAACCTAGCCAGCGTAAACGCTAACCTTTTTGCGGTTCTTGCCTTTGCGCTCAAAGGTCACAACGCCATCGATCAAAGCAAAGATAGTGTCATCTTTACCGCGACCTACATTGTTGCCAGGGAGAATGCTGGTGCCACGCTGACGCACCAAAATGCTACCCGCACTTACAGTTTGGCCACCATAACGCTTAACACCGAGGCGCTGAGCATTGGAATCGCGACCGTTACGAGTACTACCAGTACCTTTCTTATGAGCCATGGTTACCTGCCTTGACGAGAGAGATTAAACAAATTGGAGCCGAAGCTAGGGCACTTCAAAAGAATTTTGCAACCTAGACAACGGCAAAAGCGGACTTGGGTTGAACCTAAGCGTCCACTTCAGCTTCAGAAACGGGCAGGGCCTTAGCGGCTTCACCTTTAGCAATAACCTTGCCGTTCAAGGAGATTGACTCCACCATGACGCGGGTCAAATCCTGGCGGTGACCTTGCTTCTTGCGAGTCTTCTTCTTAGGAACCATCTTGTAGACGATGACCTTCTTGCCGCGCAGGTGGCTCATTACAGTAGCTTCAACGGTGGCACCCTTGACATGGGGCTGGCCCACTTCAGTTTTGCCGTCGTTGTTAAGCAGTAGGACCTTATCAAAATTGATAGAGCCATCGGGCTCAATGGCCTGGCGGTCGATGTCGTAGAAGCGACCTGCTTCTACCCAAAGCTGCTTACCAGCAGCTTCAACAATTGCGTAAGTCATTTTATTTTGTCTAGAGAGTGGCCGTACAGGTAGCTGAGCGACAAACGGAGGGAAACTCGTAAGCTTCACCTCGTCTCATCCTCAGCATTTCCAATAGCCTGACCTGATCCGAGCTGGATGGTAGACAGACAGCTTCTAATACTGCAATACAGAGGATTCTGCTGTCAAGCCGTTCAAGGCTGTAGCAACTGCTCTCTAGCGATGCAAACTCTCGTTACAACTTTACGACTTGTAAAGCAACGTCTGAAGAAACATCTCGAAGATGATAACTAAATATGTAGAGGACATTTAGTTTGTAGGTAATATTCATGGCCGCTAAACCTTCCATCGCAGATGCCAAAGACTGGGATTCCTTGCCTGGGTGGGCTAGAGCTTTCTCCTGCGTATTTGTCGTGGCTACCTTTCTGTTTGCGTTTCTAGCGGTTTCTTAGTTACCCAGAGAACGCTGTTAATCACTCCTACATTGACCTCGGTGAATCTTGTTCATCCGGCCAATGCTCATTTATTCTCTTCAGCCGATTCTGATGTCTTCAGAATCGGCTTTTATTGTGGAATGTAAGGACGGATGCTCCCCCTGTCATACCAAATACTAATAGCTGTCCCCCTAAACTCTCTGCGGGCGAACAGCGGCTCGCCCCTACAGATCAACTGGCGGAAATCGGGGATCACCGACCCGGATTTGGTGTCACTTATCTAGTAAGCCTCAATCTTAGACACCTCTAACTGAAAAGGCCCTGGCTCAAAACGAGGATTCAAAGCTCCGTCATATTCAAACTTACTCAACATGAGCTGTAGGGCTCGAATATTTCCTTTACCCAGCTGCCTAGCCCCCGGCACGGTTTTAGCCCGCATCACTGGCACAAGCTGATCAAACGGGATTTTGACCGTTATCCATTTGCCTTTCTCAGTATCGAAGGAATAGGCAAATGCCAAGCTATCCCAACCGTTGTCATCACGAATCAAAAACTTATAGCGCTGGCCATCCCCTTTCAAACGCAGCGCAATGCCCTCATAACTCGAAAGTTCTAGGCTAGGGTCAAAATTTCGGGTCCTAACTGAGGCAAACCCGCCGTTGTTGTCCGTAGAAACCATGCCTTTAAAGAGGGCATTGCCATTGTCTAGAGCTTCAATGCCGCTGCGACTCACGCCTCCCATGACCACATCGTCCACTGCTCCCCAGGTTTGATTGAGGTTTGGGCCTACTTCACCAAAGTCGAAGATCACCCCAGCCTGGACCTGGGGTTGCTGAGGCGGCGGTGGGGGCGTAGAACCGAAAAACATGCGTTGAATCCAGCTAAACAAAGGAATGACGTCAAAGAATCGCAATGTTTGCCAAAAGCGACTGAAATCCCAAGGGGTGCGTGGTTGAGTCATAGCTCCATTGTGCCGTGTTTTTGAATTTGGAGGCGCATCTCAATCACAGCCCAGGTTGCTGGGCATCAAGCCAGGGACAGACAAAACTCACACATCTCCACGGCAGCCAGAATAATTCAGAGCATAGGAGTAGAAAACCTTAGCTCTCCTGGAGGATATTGACGGATAGCAGTCGAATTCCTTCCTTAGTAACTGGTCCACAAGCTGTTAGCGACAAAAAAGAGGAGTTCTGAAACTAAGTTTCAAAACTCCTCTTTCATAAAATGGAGCCATGCGGATTCGAACCGCAGACCCCCTGCATGCCATGCAGGTGCTCTACCAACTGAGCTATGGCCCCTCAATAGAACTCAATATTGCCGGATGGTGGCTAAAGAAGTCAAGCAAAAGGACTAGGAAAATTTTAATGCTGCCAATGAGTGGAAGGTTAATGGCTGGAAAGCTACCCCAGTAGATCTTCTTCGCGAATGATCTGATGGGTGGCATCCAACCAAACGAGACGTGAAGCGGTTACTTTGCCATTTGTGAGGGTGATGAGGGAGAAGTTACGCTCCAAGCCCACTTCGCTCTCGATATGCCGAGGACAGCGGGCTGCGTTGAGATAGAAGGTCTTGTCTTTGTGGAGGGCAGTGGTGCGCAGGCGGTCTTTACGGTGGCGCAGGCTGTGGTGCATGTGGCCGAAGCTGACGAGGGGGAGGGCTTTGCCTCCAGCGGTGAGCTCAGGCTGGAGTTGGGCGATCGCCTCAGCAAAATCTGGGTCACCGTAGTCGCCGCCAATGGGGTTCCAGTCCTTACCGCAGATGTCTTCGGGTTGGTCGCCGAGGCCGGTGGGTCCGTTGTGGCCGATAAGGATGAGGTTCGGTTGGCTGGCACTGCGGGCAGCGGTGAGAATTTTGGCGGTAGAGTCTTGGAAGCTGGTGACGCCGTAGCGATCGCGGTAGAAGGTTTTGTTGCGCCATTCGGAACCGCCCCAGCTAAAAGGCCTAGCACCGATGACGCTGAGGCCAAGCTGGGGGAAGTCGAGGCAGTTGTAGCCGACATCGCAGTCTTGAAGGATTTTGAGTTGGGTCGCGAAGCGATCGTCGACGGCTGGGTCGTAGGGCCGTTTGCGTCGGCCCCAGGGGGTTGCGGTGTACCAGGCATCGTGGTTGCCGAAGATGGCAGCTTTGGGCAAGGGGAGGTTGGCAATTTGTTCGACAACGGCGAGGTCTTCGTTGCCGAAGTCACCGACGAAGAGGACGAGGTCAACGCCCAGGGTTTGGAGGGCGGTGGCGTCGTCGCTGTTCCATTGTTGGTGGACATCTCCCACGATCGCAATTTGGAGGGTCGTTTTGGCTTGGACGGTCATGGGGAGAGGTCTGAATTGGGAGTGAATCAGGGGGGTTGGGAGTAGATTTAGCCTTTGGCTTGGGCTTGGAGGGTGATTTCGCTGACGCCCCAGACTTCGAAGAATTGCTTGAGGAGGACTTGGCTAGCACTGGTAAGGTCGCCGTTTTCGCTGATTTGGCCACCTTCGACATAGCGACCGCGATCGCTTTCAAAGTCGAGGTAGAGATGGTTATCTTCGTCTTGGCTGATGAGAAAGCGTCCACTGGCGAGGGTTTGTCCGGCTCGGCTAACGATGGAGCAGCGCATAGGGGGCAGGTTTAGGGTGAGCTTGGTGGGGGCGGAGGTTCGCCATTTATGACTTTAGCGGTCTGAGTGCTGGGGAGGCAGTTGCACGATGCCCAGTCATTTCATTCCGGCCTCGTTCCTTAAGCTATGCAACGGTTCAGGCGGTTGCGTCCTGGCTATGGCAAAGAATGGTGGGGCTGGTTGATAGGGGCTCTATGAATATTGCGGTTTGGGTTGCGGGGCTGGTTGGCGTGAGCTCCATCGCTGGGGCAGCTCCTGCAATGGCGGAGGTGCTAGGTGCTGAGGCCGTGCGGGAGGTGGCGGAGCATTTGGTCGGAGTCATGGAGACGTCGAGGCAGGCAGCGACAAATCCAAAGTTTGTGGCGGTGCGGATGACGACTTGTGAGGTGAGTCCAGCTGAGGCTGAGGCGGGGGCGGTGTATTTGTACCAGGAGCAGGCGCTGGTGCGGAAGCTGGGGGAGCCCTATCGGCAGCGTTTTTTGCAGGTGGCCTTGGCAGCAGATGGGCAGCGAGTGGAGTCGCGGACGTTTAAGCCAGAAGATGTGACCCAATGGGTGGGGTTGTGCGATCGGGAGCAGCAGAAGGCCATTGCCAATGCTGATTTGGGAGAGCGTGTCTGTACGGTGGCGTTGCGGCCTTCGGTGTTGGGGGGCTATGTGGGCAGTACGCCTGCAGGGGGCTGCCCGGTGACGCTCAGGGGGGCATCTTGGTTAACGAATGTGGTGGTGCTATTTGATCAGGGGATGGAGACTTGGGATCGAGGCTTGGATGAGGCGGGAACTCAGTTATGGGGGGCGGAGGATGAGCCCTATCGCTATCGCTGGGTGGAGGATTAGGGATGGCAGATCAAGGGAAATCGATGGCGAAGATGCAAATGAAGGCGGGGTTGCACCTGAAGCGGCCTTGTCTGTTGGTTGCGGATTTGGCGCGATCGCTCACGCTTTACCAAGACATCCTGGGCTTTCGGCTGGACTATATCAGTGAGGAGGCTTCGGCGGATTCTTACCTATACAAGGTGTTTCAGATTCCGGCGGAGGCAACGCTGAAGTTTGCCACGCTGAGTACGGAGCATGAGGCGCGGGCGCTGGCGTTGACGGAGGTTAAGGGGGTGGAGCTGCCACCACTACCGATGCCCCATCGTTTGGGCCTGGTGGTACAGGTGAGTGAGGTGGCTGATGTGGTAGAAGAGGTGCGATCGCTGGGATTGGAAGTGGTGGAGCCCAGCTATTTCACAGCACCGCCCAATTTAGCGTTTACGGAGCAGGGAATCGTTGATTTTGATGGGCAATTGATCGTGCTGTATGAAACAAAGGTGATTGAGAACAGCTAACGTTCAATCATCTACTGGATTGAACGTTAGCTATTTGTCTAGGGCTCGTGAGTCTCTGTGATAAAACTCATCTCGTACAAGAAAGATAGTTTTCTATACATCTGATGGGTCTATCAAGCTGAATGTGCCAAAACCGGACAATCCTGGGGCAATGGCAAGTAACCCTGCTCTATTAAGGCATCACAGTACTGGGTTAGCAGCTGAGTACTGGAAAGGAGAGGAGCCATGGGAGCGGGAAGGGAGGCTTGTAAGGCAGCATCAGGCTCAGTCATGGCAATATCAGTGGGGGCAAATTCAAATCCTCCCAATACGGTCTGTAGGAAGTCGGGGGCTTGTAACATCCCTAGCAGTGGTGTGAGTTCTGTTGCCTGCCCTTGGGCTTCAAGCTGGCTAAGCTGGGTAATCCACTGATCATGGGAAATGAGTGTCACTTGATAGCATTTTTGATTGAGCAAAGCGATTGCCTGCTCCCACGAACAACTCAAAGGATTGATCGCTAAATAAGGCTGGGCTGGATCGGCCTGGTTAGGCTGTCGCGAGGACAACATCGGTTGATGAACTTGCTCTGCAGAGATCAGATTTAGAGTAGCTGAGATTTTGGGTGCAGAGCCCATCTGAATGCAGCCCTTGAGCATTTTGGCGATAAAGGTATCTTGGAAAAAATGGGCTTGCCGGGGCTCACTGAGGTGGTGGCCAATGATATTACTGGGACGGTAAATGGCGATCGCAAAGCCTCTTTTCCGAGCCATATTCAACAGTTGCTCAGCAATATATTTACTTTGGGCATAGCCATTGGGCAGTTGAGAAATGGGCCCTGCAAGGGTTGTGACATCAACTGTTCGGACTTCGTTCTCTCGGGTTACCCAAACATCCACGGTGGAAACAAAGTGGATCGGCAGTTTTGGGCGGTAACTTGCCAAGCGCAGGATTTCCGTCAGGCTATCTAAGTTGGACTGCTTTAAAACCTGGTAGGGATAGACCAAGTTGACCCAAGCCCCACTGTGGTAAATCGCGCTAATACGTTCTCCAAGCGCTTGAAAAGCTGCTTCAGACAAGCCCAGCCTGGGTTGGCTTAGATCGCCTACAACTGGAAAAATTCGGCCTTCAAAATTGGCCTGCCACAGGTTTTGCTGTTCCAGGCTGTTGCGAAGGCGAGCTAGACAGGCTAAGGCTTGCTCACCTCGAAGCAAGCAGTGAACCTCCAGATCAGCTTCAGACAGCAGGCTAGCTAGCAAAGGTCCCCCTAGGTTACCGGTTGCCCCCGTGAGAAAGACCGCAGGACGCAGTGGCTGGATTACAGGATCGAGGCTGACTGACGCAGCAAAGCTTAAACCCAAATTTCCTAAAGTTAGGAGTTGGTCGATTTGAGTGCAAAATGCATCTAATCTGGGATATCTCAGCAATATTTCTAGGGGAATAGACTGCTGAGTCTCCTGTTCCAGTCGATAGGACATCTGCACAGCCTTGAGCGAGTCTCCCCCGAGCTCAAAGAAAGTGTCATTGCGGCTCACGGCAACAAGATGCAGTAAGTCCTTCCAGATTTTGGCAACCTGTTGCTCCATTTGAGTGACGGGAGCAATTAGGCCCTGGCGCTCAGCAGGGCCTGGGGCGATGTGAGCCAGCGCTTTGCGATCAACCTTGCCACTGGGAGTTAAAGGCCAGGCTTGAAGGCTTACAAAATGGGACGGCACCATGTAATCCGGTAGGCGTTCCAGGAGAAATGTCCGCAGCTCACGGGAGGTCAATGTCTGCTCATTTTCAGTCAAGAGATAACCCACAAGATAAGGAACTTCTGAGGTCTCCACTTGGATAATAACTAAGGCCTCTTGAATAGCGCTATGTTGCTCTAATTGAACTTCAACCTCAGTGGGCTCAATGCGATAACCCCGGATTTTGACCTGTTGATCCATTCGACCCAGGTATTCAATTTCTCCAGTGGGAAGCTGACGGCCCAGATCACCGGTTCTATAAAGCCGACCCGTTCCGAAAGGATTAGGGATAAATCGCTCTAAGGTGAGCTCGGGGCGATGCAGATAGCCCCGAGCTAAACAGTTTCCTCCAAAGTAAAGTTCACCAACCTCCTCCACAGCAACGGGCTGTTGTTTGGCATCTAGCAGGTAAACCTGAACATTGTCGATGGTGTAACCAATGGAGGGGAGAGCAGGCCAGTCCTGGGGCCTGCCAGTGAGCTTTAAAGCAGTGACAACATGGGTTTCTGAAGGCCCATAGTGGTTGTGCAGCAAACAATTAGGCATCGCCTCAAACCATTGCATGATTGCAGGGGTAATGCGTAATTGTTCGCCAGCAGTGATCACTTCTGTCAGCTGCTGGGGGGCAGAGCCCTTGATGATGGCAACTTCAGACAGTTGGCGCAGTGCGACAAAGGGGAGAAAGAGTCGCTCGATATTTTGGCTTTCTATGTATTGCAGTAGCTTGAATGGGTCTTTGCGACAAGCCTCATCAATCAGCACTAAGGTGCCCCCCGAACAGAAGGTGCCAAAAATCTCTTGAAAGGAGACATCGAAGCTAACTGGCGTGAATTGTAATGTGCGAGTTCCCTCAGCGGCATGGGACGATCGCAACTGCCATTGCAGCAGATTAACCAGTGGTCCATGGGGCATTGCTACTCCCTTGGCTTGCCCTGTGGAACCAGAGGTATAGATAAGGTAAGCCAGGTTTTCAGCATGGGTGGTGGCGGGCGTTAGGTTTTGGGTCGGTAACGCTTCTAGTTGACTCCCAATCTGATCTAGGCAAATGAGATGGGCATCGGTTTTGGGTAATCTCGTCTGGCAGTGGGTTTGAGTGATTACTAGAGTTGCTTTAGCATCGCTGAGCATATAACCCAGGCGCGCTGAGGGGTAAGACAAATCTAGGGGTAAGTAAGCACTGCCAGTTTTGAGAATGGCTAATAAAACAATGATGAGATCACAGGAGCGCTCCAAATAAACCCCAATGAGCTGATCCGGCTCAGCCCCTTTAAGGCGGAGGTAATGGGCCAGTTGATTGGCTCGCTCGTTCAGTTGCCCATAGCTCAACTGCTGGGCACCGTGAATAACAGCAGAATTGTGGGGCCTATGGAGCACGATTTGCTCAACCCAGTCTTGAATGGAGACAACCTCATGAGTCTGGAGCATGGACTAACTGGAAAACACAACAGTTAGTTAAGGATAGCGGTCAGTTGTATCAGCCTATACTCTGGAACATTAGCCCGAGCATGCGATGAAACTCAAAAGACAGAAAAGGGCTTGGAGTCATCCATCCTCGGGGTCATTAACCTTGCCCCAAATATCGGCTACGCCTTGAGTGCTCAACATGAATGTCTATAGGGAGTCTTGGTCTGCTTCAGAGCTTCCGAGAGATGGCGAGGCCATACGCATTCAGTGGAATCAGGTTGAACGATCGCAAATGTCAGAGCCATGCAGGAGTGAAGCAGTGCCTTTCACTTGTGGCCTTAACGGGGAAGCAGAGATTCATCAGCAAGCCAGGGATCAAGCTTAAATTCAGCAGCCAAATATTCAATAAAGCAAGTGATTTTAGCAGGCTGAAATCTGCCCCTGCGATAGACCGCATAAATCGGTAAAAGGTTGGGCTTATAGTCTGGGAACAGCAGTTTTACGTCTCCTTGGCTGATGTCGTCACAACAGAGCCAGGTGGGCGCTAGGGCAATACCTAGGCCGGATAAAACCGCTTGGCAAATGGCGACGGAGCTATCGACTTTGAGGTTGCCGTTGACTTTGACGACACAGGGGTCGTTGGATTTGCTCTGGTAGTTCCATTCATTAGGTTTGGCGAGCTGGGTGTAGGTGATGCAGTTGTGGTCAGCAAGTTCTTGGGGAGATTGGGGTTCACCATGTTCCTCTAGGTAGCTCGCTGCCGCCATGGTGTTGACGCGGGTGGTGCCGATGGGCTGAGCAATTAAAGACTGATCTGAGTTATTGCCAATGCGAATAGCGAGGTCTACGCCGTCTTCGACGAGGTTGATGATGCGATCGCTCAACATCAAGTCCACCTCAATCTGAGGGTATTGGGCGAGGAAGGCTTTGAGGCGCGGAATGATGATGCGCTGGCCAAAGGTGATGGGACAGTTGATGCGAAGCAAGCCGCTGGGCTGTTGACGTTTGCCGACGCTGGCTTCGGCGGCGTCGACGGTGTCGAGGATGGCTTGGCAGTGGCTATAGAATTGCTCGCCCGCTTCGGTGAGTTTCAATTTACGAGTGGAGCGGGTGAGGAGCTGGACATCGAGGTAGTCCTCTAGGGCGGCGATTTGTTTGCTGATTGTGGGTTGGGTGGTTTGCAGTTCGCGGGCGACGGCGGAGAAGCTGCCGGTTTCGACGGTGCGGACGAAGCTTTTGATGCTGGCGAGGCGATCCATGGCCGATTCATTCTGATTTGGAATGAATTATATTCTAAAACTCCGTCTTCTCAATTTTATTGGCATCAATCATGATGGATACATCGAACAGCGAGCTGGCCCCCATCCCCTAACCCCTTGCCCCCAATTGCGGAGGAAGGGGAATCGAACCAGAGATCAGCATTTCTGGCTGTTTCTCCCTTCTCCCAGAGTTGGGAGAGGGGCAGGGGGAGAGGGCAGCTTTGCCAAACTCAGTTCCACTAACACATTGAAAAGACAGACTATGACGACTACAAAACGACCAGTTAATGAGCATCGGGCCTACCATGCTCACATTTACTTCGATCAGGAGAGCGCAGCGGTTGCTCGTCGCTTACGGGACGATATTATCCAGACCTTTAACTGGAGAGTGGGTCGATTTCATGAACGCCCCATTGGTCCCCATCCCACAGGGAATTTTCAGGTGACGTTTCGGAATCGGGATTTTGATCGCTTGATTCCTTGGCTGGATGCCCATCGGGAGGGGCTCTCGGTTTTAATCCATCCGATGACGAGTGATCATGTTAAGGATCATACGGATGATGCCGCTTGGTTAGGGCAAAGTGTGACTCTGAATTTAGGGAGATTTCAGCAGGCGGCTTAAGCATGGTTCGCAATTCGAGCATCTCCCTGGGGGTCAGCCAATGGCCAGGCTGGCTGGCCTATTCATCAGCATGGAGGGTTTTGCGGTGTCTAACAAGCTTGAACTCGTTCGCGAAGAGAAGCTGCACAAATTGTTGCCTAAGCAAGGCAAAGATAGTGAGCTTGAGGCTAGTGGGGTCTATGTGATGGACTCGTCAACTTGCTATGTAATCTTCGATAACCTGAATAAAGTTGCGGTGGTTGACCTGTCCTTAAAGCCCCACGATTCGAATGAGATAATTTCTGTTCTTAATGTGGGTAAGGGATTCGAGGATATTACTTACGATCCTCGTACGGAGAGGTTTTACCTAATTATTGAGTCTCTCAGGGATGCAAGTGGTGATTTTCACGGGCTTGTATCGGAGTACAAACGCAATTTGACGTTTCGCAGTTGCAAGCAGCTTGATGTCACATTTTCCGAACAGAACAAAGGTTTTGAAGGCGTTGAACACCTTTGGCGAGGCGACCAGGAGTATCTCGTCGGATTGTGGGAGGATGCGTTGAAAAAAGACGGTGGTAGCAACAAGGGAACGGGGTTGCTGCGTGTTTTTGAGAAGACGACTGATGGCATGTGGGAATGGCAGAGCAAGCTGGATGCTAAATTACCTGGGACGGCTCAATTTGAGGATTACGCAGCCATTTCCCAGCGGGGGAATCGGGTGGCTGTGGTATCCCAGTCATCCCGAAGGCTATGGGTGGGAGAGTTGAATGAAACGGCTAATGGCTTTGCGGCGG